>NZ_FOWR01000043.1 GCF_900115495.1 Enterovibrio norvegicus DSM 15893
AAGGGGGGAATGGTGACGTTTTCAAAGCCAGAAAAAGAACGGGCGCGACATATAGTCGCGCCCTGAGGTCTTACTTGCAGCTGTCCTGCTACGAAAGTGCTCCCTGCATCATTCCTTGATCAGTGGCTGAATCCTTCAGCGTTTTCCTTATCTCTCCGTCCTGGAGGTGTCCTTCGGTCTTACCATGACCCATCGAGCTTTCCTGTCTCGATTCTCGTCCTCATCCTGAGGGTGTCCTTAACTTCGTCCTGAAGTGATTCCTTAAGCCCCCATCCTGGGTTGTCCTAAGTGTCATCCTGACCGATAAAATTCCATTTCATCGCTACGGTTCCATCCATTCCCTATTCCGTCTTCCTTGCTAGTAACACAATCCTTGCGTTACCTGCTCATCCTGAGCAACCAAGTCCATGGTTTAGTTCCTGTTCCGTGTGTCAGTATCCTTCCGACACCGAGAAGATTACGCTAACTGGAATTCTAAACAAGATACTGATTAGCGATCAAAATCACATTTTTAATCCAGCCCAAAGACACTAACTGTAAGCTGTTGTATTTAAATTAAATAATTATCAAGCATGCGTAATAACCATAAAAGAAAGCATGAAATACGTACGGTCTTGTAAGAGATATCTCACACCTCACCTCCCGTTTATCCCAACCCCACATTTGGCACATATTGATCTCGGTTACCTTTTGAACAATTTTATGTCACTCCCAGTATCGAGCCACGCTTTTTTCACCACGAATGCACATGCTGAACTAATGTAGAAAGGGTGTCGTTTGGAAATATTACTGCGGGGAGATAACCATGGAAGTGTTTACACACAATCTCGAAAGTCTTTTTCAACAACTCGGTTTACCGTCTGAGGGTGATGCAATTTCCTCCTTTATTGCAGACCACCCTCTCACCGAAGATCAATCGCTGATATCTGCAGTATTTTGGACTGTCAGTCAGCGTCAATTCTTGGAAGAAGCACAGCTTCAAGATGCAGACTGGACAGAACAAATAGATACTCTCGATACCCTGCTCAGAAAAACCTGACCCAACCTGCGATTATATGCTTCGTATTCGGCAACCTTTTCAATGTTTAGCGCTTCAGGTAACGTGAACAGAAAAATCGTTAACGTAGGAAACCAAAGATGCAAACGGACTATACCGCGATGCTCGAGCAAGCCATTCACTCTTTAATTGCTGATGGCAAAGAGCCTAGTGTCGCGTTGATAAAATCTCGCCTTACTGGCGCAGTTCCCATGCCGTTGATCATCAGTGCGTTGCAACGCTGGAAGAAAAATGGCGTGGTGCCAAAAATTGAAAAGGTATCAGTAGACAAGAGTGCAGAAGCACGTATTGCAGAGCTAGAGCAGCAAGTTAGTACACTAACAGAACGGATAGAGGCGCTGGAAAAGCGCTTCATCGAGTAATCACTGAAAGTCCCAAGACAGGTTTGACACGATACGGCAATCATCGCACTTAAAGTGGAAAACATCATGTATCGGTGAATCGAGACGCCAATCGCCGCCACACTTGGGACATTTCCGTTCAAGTTCAGACTCTGCACTATCACCACCCACGCGATATTGATAGTAGTACGTAGGTACCTTCGTTAAATACTCAATACGCCCACGAATGTCCCACCCTTTACGAAACAATCTACTGTCAGCATCTTGGATTTCAGCGAGAGCTGCATACTCAGCATTGAACGAACCTGCCATTTGAATCTCATCGCAAGCCTGCCATTCCGTTTGCCATTTCACTACCGCTTTATGATCGCCATTGAAGGTAGCTGGAAGTCGATGTAAAGGAATGGGTAATAAGGTTTCACCACAACGAAGCGGTGAGCAAGTGTGCACATAAGTGGTATAAAGCACCTGCCAGCTGCGTGGCGTGTCTTCCGCACTGGCTTCTGAATTGATGTCTCGGCCAAGCACTTTCATTTTGGGTGAAAGCAAAGAGGCTTCAGACAATTGGCGAATCTTTAACGCGACTTGTGGGCTATGAAACTTCGGGTTCAAACTGTCTTTTTCAGGACAAACCGCACGTACATGAAATTGCCCATCCCCCATCACCATAGGAAACTCACGCCCTAACACCTGTCCGTTATACCTCAACGCATCCATCAAGCCATTCACAGCCAGATCGACGGCTGAAACAGTGGTGTCATCAAAACACTCAAACGTCAGTTCTACAACGTACATGGCGTTACACCTCCGGCGAGAGATGTTGAAGAAAGGTTTCAACGTTGGGCGCGAGCACATCACGGATCTTAGTGCCAATGCGCTCTTTGATGACTTCGCCCGTGACGTTACAGATGGAAATTACATCCAGCTCATCATCCGTCGCAGCAATAAACACGGTTGGGTTTTGCTTCAAACGCTTTTGCATCAACAAATGCCCCAACATGTTCTCTTGCAAGCGTGGTAAGTCTTCATCGCTCCACACTTGAATCAGTTCCAGGCTCAGGCCTTCAAATTGCGCCGTCATGTCGCCGCAATAGAGACCCGCGTAAAAAGAGATCACATCTTCATGCAGAGAAATGCCTATCCCCTCTTCAACATTACTGAAATCGGCGAACGCATCACGTTGAATAGGTTGCCAAATCACCACATCATCCGTCTCTTGCACAATGCACGGCGATGCTAAGCCAATATATGCATCACTTTGCGGCTTTGAGCCATGTTGTTCGTTCCACGCAGAGACAAAGCGCTCGCTGAATGACCAAAGCGCGTGAGTGACAGAGTGATTCATTAGCAAGATTCCTCAAGATTCAGTAAACTTTGCGCATTCTAATCGATCCGTGGCAAAACCGTATGAGCAAATATCAAGATGCAAAAGAACTTGCTGGCCTGACGCTAGGTCAGAAAACGGACTATCAGGAGCATTATGCCCCTGAGCTTTTACAACCTGTTCCACGAAGCCTTAACCGCGACGATCTCGATATGGGAGAGACGCTGCCTTTTACCGGTTACGATGTTTGGACACTTTACGAACTGTCTTGGCTTAACGCAAAAGGTTTGCCTCAAGTGGCAATCGGCGAAGTGCGCCTGCCTGCAACCAGCCCAAACTTAATTGAATCCAAGTCATTCAAGCTTTACCTCAACAGCTTTAACCAGACAAAATTTAAAAACTGGCAAGAAGTGGTCGACACTTTAGCGAAAGATTTGTCAGCGTGTGCTGGCGAAGATGTCGACGTGACCATTCTTCCAGTGGAAGAATTCACCAACACACCCGTGGTTGCTTTCGGCGGCGAGAACATTGATGAGCAAGACATCACGATTGATGACTATGTATTCGATTCTCGCCTACTGAAAGGTGCCGCAGACGGCCCGATGGTAAGCGAAACCCTTAACAGTAACCTGTTAAAATCAAACTGCCTGATCACCAGCCAGCCTGATTGGGGTTCAGTGCGTATTGCTTACAAAGGCAAACGCATCAACCGCGAAAAATTGCTGCGTTACATCGTGTCTTTCCGCAGTCACAACGAATTTCACGAGCAATGTGTTGAACGTATTTTCACGGATATCATGAAATACTGCCAACCAGAGTTGCTAACGGTTTACGCGCGTTACACACGTCGCGGCGGCTTAGACATTAACCCATACCGTACTAACATGGGTAAAACACCAAGCGAAAATAATCGACTCGCTCGACAATAACTGAACGACTGGCCTGTTTATCACCCCGACCAACACTCGCTGAATAAGCATGTTGAGGTTACTGGGTAAACAGGCCAGATTCACTTCCAACGACAAGAAACCAACATGCGATTATTGCCAACCGCACTGCTCTTTTTTTCAATGCTGTTCAGCCTGAATGGACAAGCAAGGATGTATTCCCCCCCTATTCTTTCTGAAGCAGAAGAAATGGTGGTGACGGCCCCTGAACAAGCGTTAGAAATCACCGAACGATATTTAGAGCAGCGCCGTTTATCGAAAGCGACTAATCGCCCACACAGCAACAACGAAACAGATCGTTCTATTCGCACCCCATTAAACACCGTTCACGCCTACCTCATTATAGGTAAAGCACAAAGTACTCTGGGTGATCACAATGCCACATGGGAAGCCCTTGCGACAGCAAGAAGCATGGTCGAAAAAAACAGCTTAAAGCTCGCAGAGCTTGAGCTTCTCTTCACAGAAGCCTCTGTGCTGTACTATCTCGATGAAGACAAACAAGCAGCAAAAAAGGCGCTTGAAACCGTCATCAGCGAAATTGGAAAGCGCGACCCTAAACGTGCAAATACCATTGCCAACCTGACATTCGAAGCGTTGTTGCTTAATGCCATCATCACGTCAGAAACGAACCACAGTGCTGAGACGATCGCGCAATTCGATGCAGTAAAAAATGAACTGGGTGATACGCCTGAATTAAAGCAAAAGACACGATATCAAATTGCACTCGGTAACTACTTCCTAAACGAAAAATCTTACGAGCGCGCGCTGTCTGAATTACTCAGTGCCTATTGGCTCGCCAGCGAAAATGACTTCGCCATTCAAATTGCCAGTGCCAACGTTTCTCTGACCAAGCTTTATCAACAGCAAGGTGTACTCGACAAGGCATTACAACACGCCAACCAAGCCGCTGAGTTTTACGAGAACTTTGATTTAGTCCGAGGCTTGTCTGAAGCACAAACCCTACTCGCTGATATTTACAGTCAACAAGGGCGATATAATTTTGCGCTGGTGCATTATTTCAATGCGCTCGACATTGAACAATTGCTCGATCGTACTAAAAACATTGCCAGCATCAACGTATCAATCGCCAGTACTTACCTTAAGTTGCTCAGATATAAGCAAGCAGAAGAGTACGTAGCGAATGCCATTGAAATCGCAGAAAAGGCCGTACTCACTCGCCCACTGACAAAAGCCTACATTCTTCAAGGTGAACTGGCAGTCATTACTCAAATGCCTGATGTCGCCATTGATGCATTGAAGAAAGCCTTCGGCGGTGCAGAAGTCTTGCGTGACCGCACCCTCATGCTTGAGTGCCTTTCTCGCCTTTCCCGAGCTTACGAGCAAAAAGGGGAGTATCAGAAAGCGCTCGAAATTCAACGTCGCTATGACCAAATCAGCCGTCGAAGTGAAAACCGCCGACAAATTCTTGAAGCCGAGTCATTCATAGAACGTCAACGCGTGATCGAGCGCCAACTGCAACTTGATGATATTGAACGCCGACAAGGTGAAAACGTCAGCTCCTTGGTAGAACAGAAGAAAATTAACCTTTTCTTGCTGGGCAGTTTAAGCGTCATTTTATTGGTGTTGATTTTACGCCATCGCGCCGCTAACCAACGACTTGGTGAACTGCAAGATTTACGTAAAGCGCTTTACACCCACCCTCGCAGTGGGCTACGAAACCTGCGAATGCTCAATGACAGGCTATCGAATTCACTGGCGAAAACCAGTGCCAACTTTGAACAGTGGTATTTGGGTGAGATGATCCACGAGCCACTCAGTGACAAACTGAGTTTTGCCATGTTTGAAGTGCCTTTCTTGAAAGTGGTGTATCTCCAGCATGGCTACCATCAAGGTCTAGAATTGGAACGCGAACTGGGTGACTACCTTGTGTCTCAGATATCTGACCCCGCACGCGTGTATCATTTTTCTGATGCCATGTTTATCTACATCGAGCCAGATTCCGTCACACTCAACGACCCTGATAAAATGGCAAAAAGAATTCAATCCATGGTGAATGATTTTGTCGTTCACGCGAAATTGGATGACGTGGATGATCGTCTTCGTATTGGTATGGCGGATTACCCATTTTTGCCTCGCGCATTTACATCAATCAATGACAAAGAACTCATCGATATTCTCTTAATGGCCACCAGCGCCGCGCGCCAAGCCTGTAAGGCTGAACAAACCAGTCAATGGGTACATTTAAGCGCAATTGAATCCACACCCGCAGCATGTTTTGCCAATACCAATGTGCGAAAAGCCTGCTTTGACGCCATTGGTTCTGGCTTAATTAAGGTTAAAACTTCAGCAAGCGAAGGCATTAACTGGCAGACGCTTCACGAATCTGACAAAAATTAGCGCCAGCTTATTGATAACCATAGTAATAAACCGTTATAGCTAGAGGCTGTGCCTGTAACTTTTTCAGGCACGACACCCTGTATTCAGTGAGTTTTTCACTGTGCGTTGTTTGGAGCCGTCGTCGAGTTTTATGTCCAACTTCTCATCAGATGAAGAAGTCATCACACTGAAAGAAAAGTTGCAGCATTCTCAGCTGGTGTTCCGAGATTTAGCCCTTAAATCTCGGCGCGAGACGACGATCCTGAAAAGGTTAATCTCCCGACTGATTGCCGCTTCACAAGCGCAAGATGATCCATTGCTCCATGAGCGACTGTCTCAGATTCGCCGAGAACTTGAAGCGCAAGATGATGTCAGTCGAATAATTCCTCAGCTCGCATTGGTGGAGCGAATGGTCAACCGACATACTCATACTCAGAAAAAAGCCAGCGATGCCCTAGAATGCCAATTTCAGCAAAGCGGTGAGACCCTCAAATGCTTAACAGGCTTACCCGCACAGCTAAAGCGTGACCTTCGAAACTTACTTCAAAGTTCCGGCTCGGAAAGCAAAAGCAGCACAGATAAGATAGTGGCATTGCTTCAACTCTATGAACGTGCACTCAAATTGCTCTCTCTGCCATCGAACGGATTGTCTGCCAAAGAACTCCTGAATATTGACCGCATCTCTCAGCTTTCAAGTGAACTTCAGCACTTGATCACTGAGTTAGATTTCGATGATGAAGTGGGTGATCGCCTGCTAGACATCCGCAATAGACTCTTGCTGTCGCCCGATGCACAAACCTTGCTTGAGCTGACATTAGAATCGGTGCAGCTCATTCTGGATGGCACACGTAACGAGAGAAAAGCCTCTCAAGCTTTTTTGTCGCAATTGAATGAAGATCTATCAATTCTCCAGCGCCACAACGGCCGCTCTATCGACAACTCTCAAACCATCTCCACCCAACGTAGCGCCTTTAACGAAGAATTAGCGTCTTCCGTGAACGCCATCGAAACACACCTTGAGGAAGCCGAATCGTTAGAGCAAGTAAGGCCTCACCTTTCTCAAGTCGCAGTGAATCTGTCATCGCTCGTTGCAAGAAACAAAGAACTGGAAGAGCGTGAACAACAGCTACTAGAACAACTCAAACACAACGACCAAAAACTGGAAGCGCTTTACCAGCAAACCATGGATTACCGTCGTCGTTTAGGTGACCAAGAACGAAAATTGCTGCTCGATCCGCTGACCAAGGTGTACAACCGCGCCGCTCTTGATGATCGTTTAGAACATGAGTACCGCTGCTGGTTGAGGTATCAAACGCCATTTTGCCTAGCCATGATCGACATCGACCACTTTAAAAGCGTGAATGACACCTACGGGCATTTAGTGGGTGATAAAGTGCTCAAGGTCGTTGCTCGCTCCATTCACCAATGCCTTCGAGACACCGACTTCATTGCGCGATTTGGTGGCGAAGAATTCGTGGTATTGCTTCCAGATGCAAAACCCGAAGAACGTGAAGAAATGCTCAATAATGTACGAGAAACCGTGTCCAAACTTCCCTTCAAGTTTAAGGACAGCCGTCTCACTGTCACCGTGTCCATCGGCGCAAGCATGTTCCAAGACGGCGACAGCACGGTGACCGTGCTAGAACGCTCGGATGGCGCACTCTACAACGCAAAAAATAATGGCCGCAACAAGCTAATTTGGGCATAACAGCACTGTCAATGGCAGTGCTGTTTACCCCTCCCCTCGCTCTCTCCCGCCACCCGCTTTTTTCTATTGATAACTGGATAAACTAAAAGTCTGTGTGTATGGTTAATTAACACACTGATTTTTATAACAATGAAAGTGTTGATTAATTAACCACCTGTAATCTTCATTGAAATAAAATTCTTAGGGTCCCCCTCTAATACAAAGTGTGTTTTCTCTGCACAGGAGGTGACTATGATCACGCATATCAGCCCAGTCGGGGCAATGGATCTACTCTCCCAACTTGAAGTCGATAGGCTCAAGGACACCGCGAAAAGCGATCTGTACCGCTTGTACCGTAACTGTTCGTTAGCGGTACTTAACTCTGGTAGCCACACTGACAGCTCTAAAGAGCTACTGGAACAATATAAGAGCTTTGACATTCGCGTCATGCGTCGAGAACGCGGCGTGAAGCTCGAGCTCATCAACCCACCTGAACATGCGTTTGTTGATGGAAAAATCATTCGTGGTATTCAAGAACACATGTTCTCAGTGCTTCGAGACATCATTCACTTAAACATGCAGCTAGAACACGCCAAAGTGTTCAACCTGACCAATTCCAGCCACGTCACCAACCTCATCTTCGACATTCTGCGCAATGCGAAAGCCTTGGTGCCGGGGCGAGATCCTAATTTGGTTGTCTGCTGGGGCGGACACTCCATCAATGCCATCGAGTATCAGTACACAAGAGAGGTAGGTAACGAGCTGGGGCTACGAGAGCTGAATGTATGCACGGGGTGCGGACCCGGCGCAATGGAAGGCCCAATGAAAGGGGCTGCCATTGGCCACGCCAAGCAACGTGTGCCCAACAGCCGCTTCCTTGGCATGACTGAGCCATCAATCATCGCAGCAGAGCCACCAAACCCTATCGTCAATGAACTGGTTATCATGCCAGACATCGAAAAACGCTTGGAAGCCTTTGTGCGCTGTGGCCACGGGATCATTATTTTCCCTGGTGGCGCAGGAACAGCAGAAGAGTTGCTGTATTTACTGGGTATCTTGATGCACCCAGACAATGCAGATCAGCCGATGCCCGTGGTGCTGACAGGACCAAAAGAAAGCGCGGATTACTTCCGTGTGATAGACGAATTCATTCGAGATGTTATTGGTGAAGAGGCCACAAAATATTACGAAATCGTCATCGGTGATCCGGAAAAAGCCGCGCGTATTATTAAGCAAGCAATGCCTGCGGTGAAAGCTCACCGCCAATCAACAGGCGATGCCTACTCGTTTAACTGGTCGTTAAAAATCGCACCTGAATTCCAGCTGCCTTTTGCACCCACACACGAAAACATGGCGAACCTTGATTTGCACATGAATCAACGCCCTGAACTTCTCGCATCTGCACTGCGCCAAGCGTTTTCCGGCATCGTCGCCGGCAATGTGAAAGAAGAAGGTATTCGAGAAATAGAGCGCCACGGCCCGTTCAAGATTAACGGTGACGCGGAACTCATGAAGAAAATGGACAAACTGCTGCGTGGTTTCGTTGAACAACAACGCATGAAACTTCCAGGCACGGCTTATGTTCCTTGCTATGAGATTGTCCAAGGGAATGGCAACTAATCGCAGTTGTTAACCTTTCATTTATCTCTCAAGCAATTAGAATGGCCCTATCGGGCCATTTTTTCATTTAGCGGACACATCATGTCTATCCACCTTGTCATCATTGATGCAATGAACCTTATCCGTCGCGTTCACGCCGCTCAGCCCAACCCTGATGATATTGCCTCTACCGCGCAAGTCTGTTGCCGCGCTTTAACCAAGATCATTCGTTCATCCGAACCCACACACATGGTCGCAGTATTTGACCATACAGAACAAGATCGCGGATGGCGTGCCGAGCTCGTGCCTGAATACAAACAAGGCCGTAAGCCGATGCCTGAAGCACTACAACAAGGGTTAGATACAATCCAAGATGCGTTTTGGGAAATGGGCATTGATTCATTGTTATCATCAGGTGATGAAGCCGACGACATGATTGCGACGCTGGCGTTAAAAGTCGCCAGCCACAATGGTCAAGTAACAATTGTTTCTACCGACAAAGGCTACTGTCAGCTTCTGCAGCCTACATTACGTATTCGTGACTACTTTCAACAGCGTTGGCTGGACAGCCCGTTTATCGAAAAAGAATTTTCAGTCGCGCCCCAACAACTGACAGATTATTGGGGATTGGTCGGCATCAGCTCCAGCGGCGTCACCGGGGTGCCGGGTATCGGCCCCAAATCAGCATCTAGCTTGCTCAACCAATATGGCACACTTGATGATTTGTTTGCAGCAGAGAATATTGAGCCAAAGTGGCAAAAGAAACTCGAAGGCAATCAAGGACTGGCCATGCGCTGTAAGCAAGTTGCTACCTTGAAAACAGACATAACGCTCGGGTTCAACCTGCAAGATATTCGGTTTTCCGCTAAGTAACATTCCTACCCTATCACGCACAAAAAAGGGCAAGTATCGTACTTGCCCTTTTTTCTCAGCAGAACGTAATCAGTTTGTGCGTCGAATATGCACAGTCACTTCATCACGATCATGGAACAGGTGTTTTACTTGAATATCGAATTTAACGCCGTTTTCTATCAGCTGTTTTTTCAAATTACCGATGTCTTCAGTCACTTGCTCGTAACGGCGGCTCATTGGCAACTTCAAGTTGAAAATGGTTTCTACAGCCCAACGTGCAACTAACCATTTACCAATTAAAGGCGCGACGCGATAGGGTTTTTCGATCATGTCACACACCAGCCAAGTGATGTTTTTTCTTGGTGGCTCAAACTTAAAACCGTCCGCAGCATGATATTTAACCTGCCCCGTTTCCATCAGGCTTTCTGCCATTTGGCCATTATCCACCGCGTGGATGAACATAGAGCGCTTCACCAGTTGATACGTCCAGCCCCCCGGACAAGCACCTAAATCCACCGCTTTCATCCCAGGCGCCAAACGCTCATCCCATTCATCTTTTGGAATGAAGGCATGGAAGGCTTCTTCTAGCTTAAGCGTAGAACGGCTTGGCGCTTCAGATGGAAACTTCAAACGATGAATACCCATGTAATGCGGGGAGTTGTTGTTTGATACAGAGTAACCAACAAAGCAACAGCCAGGTTCCGTAAAACACACATGCAATACCGGTTTTTTCGAATGCTCTTTCGCATACAAAACACCACGTTTACGCAGCGACTGACGCAATGGCACCGTAAACTTACGGCAGAACTTCAGCAGCTCTTTCGCTTGGTTGGTGTCTGGCGTTTCTACGCGAACATCACCACATTTTGGCAGTTCCCCCCCCATCGCAAGGATAGGAGAAATGCGGTCACCTGGGTCCAAATCACTCAGTTGACCCACCACAACAATCATTTGGCGCGCAAAGATCAACGAACTAAATGGAAGCTTCTGAATCAACTTTTCTGCATCGCCTTGCTGGTAACACTCAAACACTACATACCCAGAGTTTTTGACCACTCGTGGGAAGCCATACACTTCTACCTGTGTCGCTTTGTCCTGAATTTCACCCGCACACTCTTTCTCAAAGCCTTGGCGGCAATACAATAAAATCTGATTCACACGATGCCTTTAACTATGCCGTGGTAAAAATAACGCGCCATTATACCCAAATTGCCCAAAGTTTCAGGTTTACGTGACCGATGAAACACAATCAGGCGCTGCGCCAAAGTCCCCAGGCTGCCAATGCCCATCCCACAAGGAAGCTCAGTCCCCCCAAAGGTGTGATAGGCCACAACCATGTCCAATCCGTTAGTGCTAGGCCATAAAGACTGCCGCTAAAGCAAACAACACCGAGAGAAAGAAACACGCCTGACAGCGCAACGTACGTGCAATCCGTTTGTTTTTGCCACAATGCCAATGCAATGAGGGCCAGCGCATGCCAGAACTGATAGTGAACACCTTTCTCGATGATCGACAATTCATATTCCGAAAGATGTGCCTTTAACCCGTGCGCAGCAAACGCACCAATGGCCACCGCTATACCAGCAAAAACACACCCTAAAGCTGCCAGCCGATTGTTTTTCATTGGCATACCTCAACGATAAAAGCGGCAATTTTATCCGCAGCAAGTTGGCGATTATCTTCTTCCGTGTGGCCTGAAGCTTTACGCGGTTTTAGACTATGGTCGCCATCTGGTACAAACACCAAAGAAACGGACGATGAAAACGGGTAATTTTCTAATTCAGCACGGTTTCCGAATGTGTCGCGTTCACCTTGCAAAATCAGTGTCGGTTTTTCGATATGGGCAAGATGTTCCCCTTTGTCCTTTTCAGGTTTACCCGGTGGATGGAAAGGAAAGCCCAAACACGCGATGCCCACCACACGCGACTCTTCGCTCAAATGACTCGCCATCCTTCCACCCATAGATTTACCGCCAATCACAGTGTGTTTACTGCCGTATGTCGCGATGATTTCTTGGTAGTGCTCTAGCAACTTTGGCGCACGATCGGGTGGCCGTTTTTTCCCATCTTCCGAGCGCTTCACCATGTAGGGAAAGTTAAAGCGAACGACACGAATACCATGGGCAGCGATTTTCTTTGCGACCACTGCCATGAACTCATGTTCCATGCCAGCACCCGCACCATGTGCAAAAATAAACGTTGTGTCAGCCTCAGAAGAGCCATCGATAAGAACCTGATTCATGCAGAAATACTCTCCTGTTCTGCGGCGGCTTTCGCCAACACCCAGTCCCTGAACGCGGCAATACGCCCAGAATCTGCGTCCTTTTGTTGGCTCACTAAATAAAAGGCGTTTTTACTCATCAAGAAATGATCAAACGGACACACTAAACGTCCAGACTCAAGTTCGGGTTGTGCCAGAACGTTATTGCTCAGTGCGACCCCTTGTCCAAGCGCTGCAGCCTGCAACACCATGGCTGAGTGACTAAAAATGGGGCCATAGTTTAGATTAATGTTACTAATCTGATAGTGCTTTGCGTACGCGGTCCAGTCGCGACGAGATCGATCATGCAGCAAGGTATGATGTTTCAAATCATCAAATGAAGTCAGTGGCTTATCCGCGCTCAATATAGAAGGGCTGCACACGGGCAATAAAAACTCAGGATAGAGTTCATCACACCTCAGCCCAGGCCAGTTGCCTCGCCCGTAATAAATCGCGACATCAACGTCATCCGTTAATGAACCGTCTTCTAAATCAACCGCTTTGATCCGCACGTCCACCTCTGGATGCTGTTGATTAAAATCTGACAGTCGAGGAACAAGCCACTGGATGGCAAAACTTGGCGGCAAACTGATGGTTAGTGCCCCCTTCGCGCCGCGCTCTAATACACGATCGGTCGCATCAGCAATAGATGTAAATATATCTTTAATATCAAGAAAATAGCTTTGCCCTTCTTCTGTCAGAAGTAACGAGCGATTCCTGCGACGAAACAACTTCAAGCCAAGAAACTCTTCAAGAGCCTTGATTTGATGGCTAACTGCAGCCTGCGTCACAAACAACTCTTCGGCTGCTCGCGTAAAACTTAAATGCCTTGCAGCAGCTTCAAACACTCGCAACGCATTTAAAGGAGGTAATCGTCTAGCCATACCGCTCCCTACACATAAGATTTTCTAATATAGAACATTATAAAATGTCCATTGTTCTGTCACCAGAGAAAACCTATAGTTCGCGGGCACCAATGAACAAGCGTACCCTACGCACGTTTTTTCTTGGTTGCGATGTTGTGTTTGCATTTTTTCGGCTTTACCGAGCCTCAGTAGCATTAGCTACATTTTTATATACGCTGCGTATATTTCATACTATCTACACAAAGATTTATCGTGCACTGAGCTGATGGCTCGGTGCTTTTTTTTATCTTTTTTGCTCCCTTTCACCAAATTAAACACACCAGCGACACGATGTTTTTCTGGCACAGCGCGCCAACACTTGAGTTAACCTCAGAGAAAAGCGATCATTCCCTTCATCAATAGCCCAGTCGAGCGACTAACCCTACTATGACAAGCCGTACCTTTCATCTCGATAGCATTCGACGCGTCTTTCCGTCGTTGAATCATTCCATCAATGGCCAGCGATTGGTGTATCTCGACAGCGCAGCGACAGCACAAAAACCGTTGCCAGTCATAGAATGCATCAGTGATTACTATTCAGGGGCGACGGCAAATGTGCACAGAGGTAGCCATTCACTCACGGCAACAGCGACCAATCGCTTTGAAGCAGCCAGAAAAACCGTCGCGACGTTTTTAGGTGCGAGTGAAGAATGCGTTGTTTGGACGCGTGGCGCGACAGAAGCACTCAACCTCATCGCGCAAAGCTATGGTCGACAAACACTGAAACCAGGCGACGAGATCCTCATTAGCGAGATGGAACATCACGCGAACATTGTCCCATGGCAATTGGTCGCCGAACAAACAGGTGCGAAAGTCGTAAAATCTCCGATAAATACGGACAGGTGCACGCTCGACATGCGCGCCTTCGATGTCTTGCTCAATGAAAAAACTAAAATCGTTGCAATTGGCCACATCAGCAACGTCACGGGCACGCGTAATCCTATCGAAACCATCATCCAAAAAGCACATGCTCATGGAGCAATAGTGGTCGTTGATGGCGCTCAAGCCGTGGTACACGAAGAGGTGGACGTCGCGGCACTTGATGCTGACTTCTATGTGTTTTCCGGCCATAAATTGTTTGCACCGGCGGGTATCGGGGCGCTTTATGGCAAGGCGGAACTACTAGAATCCATGCCTCCTTGGCATGGCGGCGGAAAAATGGTCGAAAGAGTCACGTTTGAAGGGACACAATTTTCAGCGTCTCCGGCCAAGTTTGAAGCAGGAACCCCAAACGTCGCTGGCGCATTAGCGCTAGCAAAAGCCATTGATTGGCTAAACACGCTCGATAAAAAAGCCGCGGAAGCACATATCGCTACCTTACAAAAACAATTGGTTGAAGGCATAAAGGACATTGATGATCTTTTTCTCATTGGTTTGCAGGCTGGAGCAAGTGTGGTGGCTTTTACACTTAAGGGAGTTCATCACTCTGATATTGCCACCTTACTGGATCAACAAGGCATAGCGGTACGCTCAGGACACCACTGCGCTCACCCACTGATGGATGCACTAAACATCAAAGGTTGTGTGCGCGTATCCATCGCTTTGTATAATACACAAGAAGACATTGAACGCTGCATCGCTGCCATTCAAAAAGCCTGCGACATTCTTTAACCACTATTGAGCAAACATGAATAACTTTCCCAAACATCCATTCGGTACTGAAATCACCAACACCTCAATCCTTCGTGATATGGCAAAGTGCCGAAGCTGGGAAGATAAATATCGACTTGTCATCCAATTAGGAAGAAAACTTCCCTCTTTAGATCAGTCACTTAAAGCTCAAAGCGTGGACATACCCGGTTGTGAGAGTGAGGTTTGGTTAATCTGGCAAGAGATTGACGGGGTCTATCATTTTTCGGCAGACTCTGACGCCCGAATTGTAAAAGGGCTTATTTCATTAATTCTGGCGGAAATTGAGGGTAAAACACGTGAAGATCTTCGAAAAATTGATTTTGATGCCTACTTCGACGCCATGGACTTACTCAATCATTTAAGCCAGTCTCGCAGCAATGGGATTCGCTCAATCATCGAACAAATAAAGAAAATATAATTCTGCAATTGTTGCGGTGATTTGATACGCATTTCACCGCATATAGACGCTACTTTACCGTACAATCCTCATTTTAGCAGTGCGACGCTGGTCAATTATTCCTCTCTTTTTTTGCATTAATCCCCCTCTAATTCTTAAATAATACTGCTTTATTTTTATGCCGCATCGTTTCTTCTTTAAACAGCATAAAAAGACATGTTTCTATAAAAAGCAAATACGAAAAACACAAAAAAAACCACAACAAAACACGAGGTACACTCCATTTTAACATCCTGTTAACTTTGGCTTATTTTTTGTCGAGCTAGATCTTGTTTCCACAATTATCACCTCCATCCTTTTGCCTTATTCACCAGATTGTATATCTTTGTTCTCGGTGGTCATAAAACCATCACAATAATAATTTATTTTATTTGAAGGCTAATTAAGTTTCTAAGCCTTAACCCTTATCGCGCTAAAACTAAATAATTATCGGTGCCTGTATTTTTGGATAACCAAATGCAGTTACAGGGGTCAATTTTAATTGCTTGTTGTTAAAAGAATGGAGTCATCAATGAAAAAACTCGCGCTCATCACCGGATCGAAAGGTGGTATCGGCTCGGCGATCACAGAAAAGCTGGTCAGCCAAGGCTATCGCGTGATTGCAACGTATTTCACCGGGAACCTAAGTTGTGCCGAGGAATGGTTCGAGGAGAAAGGATTCAACGCTGATCAAGTACGCCTCTTAGAACTGGACGTGACCAACACACAAGAGTGTGTTGAACGTCTGCCTCAACTTCTTGCCGAAGAAGGCACTATCGACGTTTTAGTTAACAACGCCGGTATTACCCGTGATGGTCAATTCAAGAAAATGGTCGCTGATAACTGGCATGCTGTTATCGATACCAACCTCAATAGCTTGTTCAATGTCACCCAACCTCTGTTTGCCGCCATGTGCGAAAAAGGCAATTGCCGAGTGATCAACATTTCTTCAGTAAATGGTTTGAAAGGTCAATTTGGCCAGACGAACTATGCTGCTGCGAAAGCAGGCATGATTGGTTTTACTAAAGCATTGGCTTTTGAAGGTGCACGCTCAGGCGTCACGGCAAATGTTGTTGCCCCTGGTTACACTGGTACGCCAATGGTAGAAGCGATGCGCGAAGAGGTGCTTGAATCTATCAAAAACGAGATCCCAATGAAGCGCCTTGCGCGTCCTGAGGAAATCGCAGAAGCAGTCGCGTACCTTGCAAGTGATGCAAGTGCTTACATCACCGGGGAAACGCTGTCCGTCAACGGCGGCTTGTACATGAACTAAGCAAGGAAATTTTTCACATGGAAAAAGTGTATATCGTTGCAGCCAAACGAACTGCTATCGGCGCATTCACAGGTTCACTAAAAGACACACCAGCAGGTCAACTTGCTGCTGTTGCAATCAAAGGCGCACTTGAAGCCGGTAACGTTGCTCCAGAAGCGGTTAACGAAGTTATCCTTGGTAACGTCGTTAGTGCAGGACAAGGCATGGGTATCGGTCGTCAGGCTGCTATTTTTGCAGGTTTGCCACAAACCGTTCCAGCTTACGCAATCAACATGGTTTGCGGAAGCGGCATGAAAGCTGTCATGGATGCAGTTACACACATTCGCTGTGGTGATGCTGATGTTGTCGTCGCAGCCGGTGTAGAAAACATGTCTCAAATCCCATTCGCGGCGTCAGGCTCACTGCGCGGCGGTCAAAAAATGGGTGATATCAGCATGAAAGACCTTCTAATTACTGATGGCCTGACTGATGTCTATAACCAATATCACATGGGCGTTACTGCAGAAAATGTCGCTGAACTTGTTGGCCTTACCCGCGAACAGCAAGACACCTATGCAGCACAAAGCCAACAAAAAGCCGTTGCAGCCGTTGAAGCAGGTCGATTCAAAGATGAAATCGTCCCTGTGGAAGTGAAGCAACGTCGTGAAACGGTTTCGTTCGATACCGATGAATACCCGAAAGCTGATACCACACAAGAAGGCCTAAGCAAATTGCGTCCGGCGTTTAACCGTGAAGGTACAGTTACCGCTGGTAATGCTTCTGGTTTGAACGATGGCGCAAGCGCAATCATTGTTGCTTCTGAAGCAGCAGTGCAACGTCTTGGCTTGAAGCCGTTAGCTGAAATCACCAGCTACGCACAAGTTGGGTTAGATCCAAAAATTATGGGCTTAGGCCCTGTGGGTGCAGTAACCGAAGCGCTGAAAAAAGCAGAGCTTTCGATTTCCGACGTGGATCTGTTTGAGCTCAATGAAGCCTTTGCGGCACAGGCGCTGGGTGTTGTCCACCAGCTTGCTGACACACACAGCGTCAGTCCTGAAGCCATTTTAGAAAAGGCAAATGTGAATGGTGGCGCAATTGCGTTGGGCCACCCTCTAGGTGCATCAGGTAACCGCGTTCTCGTTTCCCTGATCCACGAGTTGGAAAAGCGTGAAGGCACATATGGTGTGGCTTCACTATGTATTGGTGGCGGCATGGGTACGGCAGTTGTCGTGAAACGTGCTAGCAACTAACGAACGTAAAACCCCTTTGGAACTAATTCAAACACTTAGGAGATACACCATGTACACAGATATGTTTAAAGCATTCTCAGAGCAAACTGAAAAAACACTTGCCCCTTACGTTAAATTCAACAAGCTTGTTGCTAAAAATGTTGAAACGTTGACTGAACTTCAACTAAACGCAGTTCGCACTTACAGCGAAATGGGTCTAGCTCAAGTTAAAGCAGCAAGCAGCGTGACTGATGTGACTTCTTTGACGTCATACAGCAGCCAACAACTTGCAGCAATGACTAAGCTTTCTCAACAAATGATGGATGACAGCACGAAGCTTCAATCTGTTGCTAAAGAGTTCAAAGACGATTTGGAACAACTGACTTCAGAAAACCTTAAAGCGGCTACTCCAGCTTAATCAAGGTCACCGCCCTCCTTTCTAGGAGGGCGGTGTTGTATCCGATCAAGAGGGTTTACACATGTTTCAGAGCTTCTTCTCGGACTACCTTGAAAAACTCCAAGAGAGTAACCAGAAATGGTTTAAGGATCTTGAGCAAGGCAAGGCAGCCGTAAACACCCCCCTGAACAAAGCAATGCAAGAAATGAGTATCAATGATACAACTCAACTTCTTGAAAATGCCGCAAATCAACCTGCTGCAATGTTGCAAGTTCAGATGCAGTGGTGGGAAAAGCAACTCGAAATCTGGCAAAACGTGGCGCTCGCTTCAAACTGCGAAGACATTGTTGGCCCAGAAAAAGACGACAAACGATTCCAAGACAAAAGCTGGCAAGACGAAGCGTTTTATAGCTTCATCAAACAATCTTACCTGCTATTTGGACGTACTTTCCTTGAAACCATCAATGCCGTAGAAGGCCTAGATGAAAAAGCGAAAGAACGCCTCACTTTCTTCTCTCGCCAAGCCATCAATGCGATGTCTCCTAGCAACTTCATTGGGACAAACCCAGAGTTGTTTCGCTTAACGCTTGAGCAAAATGGTGAGAACTTAGTAAAAGGACTTGAGCAGCTTCAAGAAGACCTTGAATCTAGCTCTGACATCCTGAAGGTCAGAATGACAAACAACAATGCTTTCCGCATTGGTGAAGACATTGCGAACACCCCAGGTGATGTGGTGTATCAAAATGAATTGTTTGAACTGATCCAATACCGCCCAATGACAGAAAAGGTCAACGCAACACCATTATTGGTAGTGCCTCCTTTCGTCAATAAATACTACATTCTTGATCTTCGCGAGAAGAACTCGATGATGCGCTGGTTGGTTGAACAAGGCCATACCGTATTCATGATGTCATGGCGCAACCCAGGCGAACAGCAACGAAACGTTGAGTTTGGTGATTATGTCACTGAAGGTGTTGTTAAAGCAGTCACTGCGATTGAAGACATTACCGGTCAATCGCAAATCAATGCTGCAGGTTACTGCATCGGCGGTACTGTATTAGCAAGCACCATTGCTTACTATGCGGCAAAACGCATGAAAGCGCGTGTCAAATCTGCATCGTTCTTCACAACGATTCTCGATTTTGCTCAGCCTGGCGAAGTAGGCGCATACATTAACGATAGCGTTGTCAATGCAATTGAAGCACAAAACACCGAAAAAGGTTACATGGATGGCCGCTCACTGAGCGTCACCTTCAGCTTGCTTCGTGAAAACAGCTTGTACTGGAACTACTATGTCGACAACTACCTCAAGGGGAACAGCCCTGTCGACTTCGATCTCCTTTACTGGAACAGCGACAGCACGAATGTTGCGGGTGCAACTCATAACTTCATGCTGCGTGAACTTTATCTGAACAATAACCTAGTGAAAGATAAAGGCGTGAAAATTGGTGGTGTGTGGATTGATTTGAACAAAATCAAAGTCCCGACCTACTTCATTTCAACCAAAGAAGATCATATCGCACTTTGGCAAGGCACTTACCGTGGCGCGCTCAATGTCGGTGGTAACAAAACCTTTGTGTTGGGTGAATCAGGACACATTGCAGGCATCGTGAACCACCCTAGCCGCAACAAATACGGTTATTGGGTGAACTCTGAGTTGAGTGAATCTGCGGACGAATGGTTTGAATCCGCAAGTCACAACACAGGGTCATGGTGGCTTCACTGGGACAAATGGCTTGAAGCATATAGTCCGAAAGAGAAAATCGAACCCTATGCACAAGGTTCAGAGAACTTTCCTGTACTCACCGTTGCCCCAGGCAACTATGTGAAACAGGTACTGCCTATCGAGCCTAAAACTGAAAAGCCAGAACCAACAAAAGCACCAGCGAAAGCTGAAGCATAATGTTGAGTTAGGTGTACTTTAACACCAAACGCAAAAAGGCCGCTTCTCCATGAAGCGGCCTTTTTTATGTTCAACTTTTACCGCATTTTTCTTTTTATTTTTTCGCCGTCAATTTGGCAATGATGCGTGATACTGCTACAAAACCAAACGTTGCTGTCACCATGGTCGCCGCACCAAATCCGCTGGCACAATCCATGCGTTTAGGCCCTTCTGCACTCGCTTTGGTTTCGCACACGCTGCCATCAGGTTGCGGGTACTTCAATTGCTCTGTTGAGAACACGCAATCAATACCAAACTTACGCCCTTGAGTCTTGGTGAAGTTATGGAAACGACGTAGATTATTGCGCAGTTTCGCCGCCAAAGGGTCTTGGATTGTTTTCGTCAGATCGGCAACTTGAATTTGTGTTGGGTCGATTTGACCACCAGCACCGCCTACCGTGATGATTTTGATCTTGTTACGCTTACAATATGCAAGTAACGCGGTTTTTGGTTTGATGCTATCAATAGCATCTAACACGTAATCAAATTCTTTCGTGATGTACTCAGGGATATTGTCTTCTGAGATAAAGTCATCAATCAGATTGATTTGGCAATCAGGGTTAATGGCTCGCACGCGATCGGCCATCACTTCAATTTTGCTCTGACCAATGGTGCCAGACATTGCATGGATCTGGCGATTAATATTGGTGACACAGATGTCGTCCATATCAATCAAGGTCAACGTACCCACGCCGCTGCGCGCCAAAGCTTCTACAGCCCATGACCCAACACCACCTATGCCGATAACACACACATGTGATTGACGAAGGATCTCCAGTTCAGACATACCGTACAAACGGCGTGTACCGCCAAAGCGTTGTTGGTAGCTTTCTGATGCTGGTGAAGGTGATGTAGACATAGGTAGTGGCTCTGTTTCAGTTTGCATTGATGGACTGCGGTTTATACGCGTTTGACGTGAAAATGTCCACGCTCACAAAGCGTACTCTCGACGCTATTAAGATCTGATGATTTCACATTTCAGCCAATCGATCACTTGCTTTACAGCCGCTAAACGCCGCTTATGACCATGACAAAACAGGAAATACCCATACGCGCTATCAAAGCGCAATGACAAAGGATTCACCACCACACCTTGTTTGATAGATTCTTGAATCATAAATTGCGGGATGAGGGCAATTCCTTGACGGTGCCTCAGGGCCTCGAATGCCATATAGAAATGCTCAAATCCGCCACCATAGGTCGGGCTATCTGGTGACACCCCAAGTTCATGCCAAAACTGATTCCAGATCTGAGGGCGCGTGATGTGGCTTATCGACGTCAAAGATACCAGCTCAGAGATATCACGAATAGGCTGCGGACATTGATCTGGGTTTGCCACCAGCATCAGACGCTCACGGATAAGTAACTCTGCATCTTCTTCATGGGTTGAAAGTGGCAAACAATGTATCGCAATGTCACCTTGATAGTGGTTTTGAGTATCTGATGTCACGCTGGCGCGGATCGCAAGATCGATATTTGGGTGTAATTGCTTAAACCTATTCAATTTAGGAATAAGCCACATACTCGCTAACGACGGCGGCACAGAGATGTCTATACGACTTTGCGTCTCAGAGGTTTGCATTACGGTGGATGTTGCGTGCTGTAAATTTTCTAATGCTTCAACGACCGACGGTAAATAGCGCCGGCCTGCATCCGTCAACTCGACTTTCCCACCATTTCTTTCAAACAATGAACATCCCATCAATTCTTCCAAGTGAAGGATTTGTTTGCTGATGGCACTTTGCGTCAAATTCAAAATCTTCGCCGCTTTCGAAAAGCTCAACGTTTGCGCCACGATCGTAAAGGTGCGCAATGTTTTCATGGGAGGAATTGGCATCGCCATTCTTTACAGCCTCGCTACACTATGAGTTTTTAGCATACCCTCCGAATTTATATCGTTTGCTGTTCATTTTCCAACCCGTTAATACTAACTGTTGAATACTTCTATTTTTAGGGCGGCGCAGGGATACCATGACCCACATTTTACAAAGACATTGTCATTCTAAACTTCCAACGGTTACAGGCGGTGAAGGTGTTTTTCTTCTCGACACTGAAGGGCGTCAATACCTAGACGGTTGCGGTGGTGCAGCGGTTTCTTGTTTAGGTCACAGCCATCAAGGCGTGTTGAGTGCGATTCAAACTCAGCTGAATACTATTCCGTATGCTCATACTGGCTTTTTTACGTCTCCTGCTGCTGAAGAGTTGGCGGAGCGCCTTTGCGACAGAGCACCGGGGCCACTGAATCATGTTTACCTCGTTAGCGGTGGCTCGGAAGCGGTGGAATCCGCGCTAAAAATGGCACGTCAGTATTTTCTAGAGAAAGGCGAAACGTCACGTACTCGCTTTATCGCCAGACGACAGAGCTACCATGGTAATACGCTAGGCGCATTAGGTGTCGGTGGAAACATGTGGCGCAAAGAACCGTTCGCCCCTCTGCTTCAAAATGGGGAGCTCATTGCTCCTTGTTACGCCTACCGTGATAAACACGCTGATGAGACAGACTTTGATTACGGTCAGCGCGTGGCGAATGAACTTGAAGAGCGCCTACTGAGCGTTGGCCCGGAAACCGTCATTGCCTTTGTTGCTGAACCCGTCGTGGGCGCTACCGCTGGCGCGCTGGTTGCCGAGAAAGGTTACTTCAAACGCATCCGCGAAATCTGCGACAAATATGGGGTGCTCCTTATTCTCGATGAGGTGATGTGTGGTGCAGGAAGAACAGGCACCTATTTTGCTTATGAGCAAGAAGAGATCGTGCCTGATCTTGTCACACTCGCCAAAGGCTTAGCGGCAGGCTATCAGCCTATTGGTGCAGTCATGGTGCATGAGAAAATCTACAACGCTATCGCTGGTGGTACTGGCTACTTTCAGCACGGTCACACTTTTATGGCTCACCCCTTGGCGTGTGCAGCTGCGTGTGCCACGTTGAACGCTATTGATGCAGGACCATTGAACGAAGTGACCGAAAAGGGCCAATACCTAGTCAAACGTTTAAGCGAGACATTCGATGCTCACGACTATGTCGGTGACATTCGCGGGCGTGGACTTTTCATTGGTATTGAAATGGTGCAAGACAAAGCCACGAAAACCCCGTTCGCGTCATCGCGTCCACTGCACACCGAAATAAAGAAAACCGCGATGTCACAAGGACTAATGTGTTACCCAATGGGCGGCACAATCGATGGTCAGCAAGGGCACCATATCTTGCTTGCACCACCTTTCATCATTTCTGAAAACGAGATTGATGAGCTTGTTCGCCGACTCTCTCGCACCATGGATAACGTATTTGCGTAAGGATTGACCGTGCAAAAAGGAAGAACCATCATCGTCGCGCCCAACGGGGCGCGTCGAACCAAGGAAGATCACACGCAATTACCCATGACGCTCGACGACATGAATGTCTGCCTACGAGACGTTGCAAACGCGGGGGCAGCCATGGCTCACATGCATGTGAGAGACGTTCATGGAAAACACACCTTAGATGTTGGACTTAATCGAGAGTGGCTCACTGAAATGCGTGCTTGCTTCGATTCCGACTTGGTGATTCAACTCACCACCGAAGCTGTTGGCATGTACCAACCTGAAGAACAAATCGCCCTTGTTCAAGGCACTGAGCCTGAAACCGTCTCCCTCGCCCTTCGCGAACTTCGCCCCAACGCCAGTTATGAAAAAGCCGCGAGCCGTTTTTTCTACGAACTGGCTGAACGTCGAATCTATGTTCAATACATTTTGTATGATGCAGCAGATTTGTCGCTTTATTTTCAGATGGTTAATGACAAGACATTGCCTTATAACGGTCATCACCTACTATTGGTACTGGGGAAATACAAAAAAGACATGTTGTCGACCCCGACTGATTTACTCGAATTCGATATTAAACGTCTAACGAATGAGGGAATTTCTTGGGCGACATGCGCTTTTGGGCAATATGAACATCAATGTCTAAGCGCAGCAATGTCGCTAGGTGGTGATGTCCGAGTAGGATTTGAAAATAACCTAATAAATTTAATAGGACAGCATGCGGAAAATAATGCTGAGCTCGTCCATCAAATCACAAACTTGTCTCAAAAGATGGGTTTAAATATCAATTCTGCGGAAGATTTAAGAAAAAATATCTCTCGTAGCTTTGAAGCGTGAAGCCTATCTCTTGCGATCGGAAAAACAACTATTAGATAATCCTGTTGCAACTTGGATTCACATTCTATTTACAATTAGCGGACTCGCACCGCGAAAGCAATCACATCATCGACAAGGAACATAAAGCATGAAAGCGTTAAAACCTACGATCGTCGCAATGAGCTTTGCAGCTGCTTTAGGTACTGCCGTGCCAGCACAAGCTAACCAGTTTGTCACTATAGGTACTGGTGGTGTCACTGGTGTGTACTACCCAACGGGTGGTGCAATCTGCCGTTTGGTTAACAAATCTAAGAAAGACCACGGTATCCGTTGTTCAGTAGAAAGTACGGGCGGTTCTATCTACAACATCAATACCATCCGTGCAGGCGAGTTAGACATGGGTATTGCTCAGTCAGACTGGCAATTCCACGCGTACAACGGTAGCAGCAAATTCACTGAACAAGGTCCATATAAAAACCTTCGTGCAGTGTTCTCTGTTCACCCAGAACCGTTCACTGTTGTTGCTCGTGCCGATGCAGGGATCAAAACATTTGATGACCTGAAAGGCAAACGTGTAAACATTGGTAACCCAGGTTCAGGCCAACGCGGTACGATTGAAGTACTGATGGACGGCATGGGCTGGACAATGGACGACTTTAAGCAAGTGTCAGAGCTTAAAGCGGCAGAGCAATCTAAAGCGCTATGTGATAACAAAATCGACGCAATGGTTTACACCGTTGGCCATCCAAGTGGTGCGATCCAAGAAGCGACCACAGCGTGTGATAGCGTAGTAGTGGAAGTAAACAATGCAGCGGCTCAAAAGCTTGTTGCTGACAACGACTACTACCGCTCAGCAACTATTCCTGGTGGCATGTACCGTGGCAACGATGGCGATGTGAACACCTTCGGTGTTGGCGCAACGTTTGTTTCTTCAACTGAAGTACCAGACGAAGTGATCTACAACGTGGTTAAAGCTGTGTTCGAAAACTTTGACGATTTCCGTCGTCTACACCCAGCTTTCGCAAACCTGAAAAAAGAAGAAATGGTTTCTGACGGTTTGTCTGCACCACTTCACCCAGGTGCGGCGAAGTACTACAAAGAAGCAGGCCTAATCAAGTAATTGATTACCGAGTTTTGAAAGCAAAAAGGCGGGGTCAATACCCCGCCTTTTTCTTGTCTGTTGGAACATCGTTCAGCGCAGTTTAATCGCTTAGTTCATTCTTTTATTAATGAATGTCTATTTATCGGTTGCGTCTGGTGTTTCAGATACTGTTGCCTCTACAGGCTTTGTCAATTTCCACACACGACCAAAGTGTTTGTGATGACCCGCTTTAATCCCAGCCTCTTCACCCATACCATGGTACAAATCGAGATGGTTTTTCTTCACCGCACCGCCGGTGTCCAATGCCATCAAAAGTTTGAGAATATGTTGTCCATTCCAATTGCCTTGCTCATCAAGCTGAGGTATTTCTGCCAACAAAACAGAGCCCATAGGTAAGTATACACGATCTGCTGCAACAGACGCACCGGACAGCAGTGGTATACCAGCAGTGCCTGTCACTGGCGCTGCAGCTCTCGGCGCGAAGAATACATAAGACGGATTCTGGTTTAACAGTTCAACCACTGTCGCTTCATCTTGTTGAGCAGCCACCCAATCTTTGATGGCTTTTAACGACATTTTTTCTCTTGAAACTTCATCGCGTTCAATCAGCACTTTACCAATGCTGACATAAGGGTGGCCATTTTTCCCACCGTAGGCGAAATACTCAAGTTGGTCATTGTCACCAAAATCGATGAAGCCACTGCCTTGCACTTCCATGATGAAGTTATCAATCAAGGACGCGCTATAACCAAGTTCTAAACCTAAGCCGTCCAAAGCACCATTGTAAACTTCTTCGCGCGTAGGACATCGCTCACCACACGTTGGCTTCGCGTAAACCGGATAACGAAATAGCGCATCAGGTTGATGACGCATTTCGATCACTGGTGAGAAGTAGCCCGTGAACATCACATTGCCATTGCCATCACCACCACCCATTTGCTCGAGTTGGATGCCGTAATCGGTCAATGCCGTTGGCTCCCCGCTTTCCGCCAGCCACGCCTTAACACTGTCGTAAAGAGGCTGATTAGGTTGAGACAAAGAAGGCGACAAGGTTTCTACTTTTTCCAACTGCGCAGGGAAAAGCGAATAATCCTTGGTTTTATCTGAAGCTACCGATGTGACGGGATTAAGCACATCGCCAAAATTACCATCGATATACTGTTGCCCACGGTCTGTTGGGCGAGCACAAGCGGCGAGAAGTAGAGAAAAGCCGACAACAAAAAGAGTGCGATTCACGTTAAATCCTGATCGTAAAAACTGAAATAAAAGGGTGACAGATGCCCGTGTCTTCTGCAACGGAAACCGAGTTTCCCCTTCTTTTATCGAGGATAAAAAATGCGATCCAACACAACCATAGAGTTCAATGACTCAGCATTGAAACAATTTGTCACAAAAACGTAACTTTCATCCGTTTAAATGACCGACATAAAAATGTCTTAAAAGCTAAACAAAATTAAAATAAGAAGGGAGTTTGAAATGGACTTAAAAGTTGGCAGAAAAACCCTATTAGACCCTGATGCCGTTGAGTATCAATGGATAAGGACGCTCGCCAGTGATGGCAGTACCGATGAAATGATCAACCACAGCATTCGTCGTTGTTTGGGTGGAAATGAAGACACCGCAGATAAAATAAGACGTGTTGCATTAGGGATAGCACCAATGGCTGAACTCTTGCGTTCATTGCCGACGCACTACTAACCCCCTTTGAGTATCAGCGTACCTTTTCAAAAGGCGTACTGTAATGATACGGCTTTTCCCTTTGCAGTGTTTGCTTGTCTTCAACCGTATAAAGGTAGGTATTGTTACCCACGGTATAAATCAGCTTACTGCCCGTAAACTCGAAAAAGCTCGTGGTACGGGCACCTTTTATATAGATCCCATCTTTTCGTACTTCAAAACGGTCAGCAGCATAAGGGGCAACGCCCTGCTCTACCCACTCTCCGTAGATTGCAGATTCATCCACCTCGGAAAAAATATGCACGCCATTTGAAGTAAGGAAAATGACAGCACTAACAACAAGGGCAACAAACAGCGCAATAGATTGTCCAATTATGCCCACGGCCAAAACTCTCAGAAATAAGAAAATGCATTATTAACAATACTATTATAAAAAATCTGGTATTGCCTTCAAAGTCATATATTCAGAGTTTGAACCCGAATCACGCCTATTGCCAAACAGGGAATAGTTAGTCAATATGAGGACATAAACAGTCATAAAAATGGAGTAAGGTGTTGAAACTTCGCAGTACAGCACTTGTAAAAGGATTTAGGCAATCAGCCCCCTATGTCAATGCGCATCACAACAAAACCATTGTGATCATGCTAGGCGGCGAAGCCATTGCGGATGAAAACTTCGCCAACATCGTCAATGACATTGCCCTTCTTAATAGTTTGGGAATTCGATTGGTGCTGGTGTATGGGGCTCGTCCTCAAATTACCCATCAACTAGAACGCATGGGAATGGAAACGCCATATCATAACGGTATTCGCGTCACTGACTCCGCCGCACTCGAGGCCGTTAAGCAAGCCGCAGGACAACTCCAGCTTGATATCACGGCGCGCCTATCCATGAGCTTGAACAACACGCCAATGGCCGGTGCGCAAATCAACGTTGTGAGCGGCAACTTTGTTATCGCACAACCTCTCGGCGTCGATGAAGGTGTGGATTATTGCCACAGCGGAAGAGTGCGTCGAATCGACATTGACGGTATTCATCGCCAGCTAGATCAACACGCCATTGTGCTACTCGGCCCTGTTGCCAGTTCGGTGACAGGCGATTGCTTCAACCTCACGTCAGAAGAACTTGCAACACAGCTCGCGATTCGGTTGAAAGCCGACAAGCTGATCGGTTTTTGCTCGCTACAAGGGGTGATTGGCCCGAACGGCAATGTCATCTCTGAGCTTTTCCCTCACCAAGCTGAATCTATCTTGCAGCAGCGCGAACAAGCGGGTGACATTAACTCTGGCACAGTGCGTTTTCTGCGTGGTGCTGTGGCGGCATGTCGTTCAGGCGTAACGCGAAGCCACTTGCTCAGCTACAAAGTTGATGGCTCGTTGATTCAAGAACTGTTTTCGATTGAAGGTATCGGCACGCAAATCGTCACAGAAAGCGCAGAGAAAGTGCGCCAAGCGACGATTGATGACATTGGCGGTATTCTTGATTTGATTCGCCCGTTGGAACAACAAGGCATCCTCGTGCGGCGTTCTCGGGAACAGTTGGAACAAGAAATTCCGTTGTTTACTGTCATTGAACGGGATGATCGTATTATCGGGTGCGCAGCGCTCTACCCATATCCTGAATCTTTGAGCGCAGAAATGGCCTGCGTAGCCGTCGACCCTGAGTATCGTGACAGTGAACGTGGTACGCGTTTACTCCACCACATTCAACAACGCGCTTCTCAGCGAGGATTAAAGACCATCTTCGTCCTAACGACACGAAGCATTCACTGGTTCCGTGAACATGGTTTTGAAGAAGCCGATGTATCGGCATTACCGGATGCAAAACAGCAGCTTTACAATCTGCAACGCCGTTCAAAGGTGCTGACGCTCGACCTTAATGGTCAAGCAGCGCGTTTGCCAGCCCGCTAAATCGTTGTGTTTTACGTCTTACCGCCCGCTCCAAACTGGCGCGGGTGGCATAGATGTCCAACCTGTCTTTCGCTCGCGTCACACCTGTGTATACCAGCTCACGCGTCATCACAGGGGTTGGTGTCGGCGGCAATACCAAAATAGTATGTGAAAACTCCGACCCTTGGGATTTATGGATTGTCATGGCATACGCGGTTTGGTGCTCTGGCAGTCGGCTCGGCAGAAAGGCTTTCAAGCTGCCATCTGACATTTCAAATACCACACGCAGACCATCTTCTTGTTTAACCACAATCCCGATGTCACCGTTATACAGCCCTAAACCGTGATCATTTTGCGTCACCATGATTGGCCTTCCTGAATAGAACAGCTCTTCACCTGGTGCAATTAAACGGTTTGCCACCAGCGCTTTTTCAATGGCACGGTTAAGCCCCGCCACACCAAAAGGTCCTTCCGCTAACGCACAGAGCAAACGCACCTGCGTGAAACGTTGGATCACCGCAAGGTGCGACTCGCCTGCTGACAATGCCGTGAGATACCCTCGATAACCATCAACCGCCAATTGAATGGACGAAGCATACACATCACCATCCAAATCATGCAGCGCGATATCGCCATAGCCTTGCGCCAACACACGGTGCAGTCGCTTTGCATCGCCGTCATTAATCGCAAAAGCCAACTGACCAACACCTGATTTGGCATGAAAGCGGTAGCTCTTACGCAATAAACACACGCCGTCTGCCACCGACTGATTGGCATCGGCCGTTGATAGCTCAAACCCAGTCAATGCCGACAAAAATGCCGCTCGCTCTTTGCTGTAATGGTTATCTGCTTGCGCGCAGATATCCCCCAGCACAGCGCCGGCTTCGACCGAGGAAAGCTGATCGCGGTCACCCAGTAAAATGACGCGCGCATGATCGGGCAACGCCGATAGCAAACGCGCCATCAGCGGTAAATCCACCATTGACGCTTCATCCACCACCAAGATATCAAGGTGAAGGCGGTTGCCTTCATGATGACGAAACTCAACGCGGTTTGGGATCGCCCCGAGTAAGCGGTGGATCGTTGACGCTTGAACAGGGATCTTTTCTCTCACTGACTTGTCGACAGGCAACGCAGCAACGGCTTTACCAATCGACTCTGTCAGGCGATTAGCTGCTTTTCCTGTCGGGGCAACCAGTTTAATGTCAGGGCCATTGGGTTTATCGCTACTAAAAATCAGTGCGGCGAGCAGTTTGGCAACCGTGGTTGTTTTCCCTGTGCCAGGGCCGCCGGAAATGACCGAGAAGCGATAACTTAGTGCCGCTGCAGCCGCAACCTTTTGCCAGTTCAACCGCGCGTTCTCAGGCACAAGAGAAAACAATGTATTCGCTGTTGCTTTGGCGGCGAGCTGATGTTGAAGTTCTGCAAAGTTAATGGCGTCAGGAAACACGATATCCAATGTGTCCACCAGCTTTTGTTGCAACGCATCTAACGTCAACGATGCATCAACCCAATCGGCATACCGTGCCGTCAAATCTGACATGTCGGGTGCGAAGAGTTCATCAAGAAACGCCTTGGTGTCACCGGATAAATCGATACTAACAGCGCGTTTCTTTATCTCATCAGCCACTCGCTTTTCTGCTTGCCAATAGCGATGTAAATATAATCTTGAGCCTTCAAGCACAAGAGGCGTTGGCGAGGTACCATCACCAACAACTTGTGTACCTTGTAACAACGCCACTGCATTTTCAGGTTCTAACAAGGCAGCGACTTGCGTCGATTCTGCAGCAGGCAAATCAAACAGCTTACTGGGATCAAGTGCCGACAGGTCAACACACACGTTCCCCTTTCCAAGCTCGAAACTCACCAAGGCTGCCCAACCGACCACGGAAGAATTCTCATCCCCCATTTGCTGAGCGATAAACTGCGCGAACTGGCGATCAATGGCGCGAAGTGTTCCACGCTGATACAGCGTTTGAAGCAGCGTATTATTCGTCAACATGGCGTTCTCCCATAAACAATGCATCCAACCCTTCAATCAGTGCTTTTGAAGGCTGGGTATAGAAAATGCCATGCCGCGTGCCCGCTTCGATACCACGAACAAACAAGTAGTAAACCCCACCAAAGTGCTTTTCCATATCGTAGTCAGGCAGTCGCTGACGCAAGAAACGGTGCAGAGCCAACGAATAGATTTGGTATTGGAAGTCGTAACGGTGATCCGCCATCGCTTCCGATAGTGCTTCTTCGGTGTAATCCGCGGGCGTATCGCCAAGATAATTCGATTTCCAGTCGAGCACGTAATAGCGCCCGTTCCAGCAAAACACCAAATCGATAAAGCCTTTGAGCATGCCGCTGGCGGTCTCGAACCCCAGTTCACCTGCACGCGCAGACAAAGGGTCATGTTGCTGAATATGTCGATTCACCGCGTGGCACTGCAAGCTATCGACTGGCATCACGAATTCCATTTCCGTCAGCCTTGCAGGTTCATTTACTTGCGACAAGGTTAAGCCATCATCAAGTGGTTGCGATACCACATCAGTGAGCAGTTTTTGCAGCACAGGGATCCAGTCATCATCATAGTTTTCCAGTGCCAAGGCATGGCGGATCATGTCGGCGACGTCATCGCCATACATGTCTTGTCCAAACTCGACGTTTTCAAACAAGGTATGAAGGAAAGTACCGGGTCTCGCCCCTCGCGGAAACTGAAAAATAGACGCGAACGACTCGAGCACTTCTTCGGTGTCCTCCACTTTTTCGTCCACAGCATCGAGGTCGAAAGCGGGTAACTCTGGCAACGCAGAGGTGTGACCCTGCTTAACCAATCCGGAGTAACTCGTGAGTCGCCAGTTTCGACGAATGCTGCCGATGAACGTTCGGGCGGCTAACGCCTGCGTATCTCCATCGTCAAAGACCAGCTTCTCAACGTCATCACTCGGCGGTAACACCACTTCCATGAATGACTGATTCTCAATGAGCGCATTCACCGATGCGTGCAACCCATCGATATCAGCTGGCTCACCGCGTTGCAGTAAATAGCCCAGAGCCGATTTATGTAACCCGGTGTCACCTGTCGATTTTCGGCCATCTTTCAGCGGAGAAAGACCGATGAAACACCCGTATACTGCGCGGGTTAACGCCACATAAATCAGTCGTAAGTCTTCCGCGAGACGCTCTTTATCTGACAACTCAATGGCAGGCTCAGGGTTAGTAAGTGCTAACACTGGCTCATGGTCATCACCATGAAAGAAAGGACGATCAGACGGACGGAAGTTGCAGGCAAACGGCAGATAAACCAGATCATATTCCAGACCTTTCGATTTGTGGATCGTGACTATCTGCACCAAGTCGCGCTCTGACTCCAAGCGCACTTGTTGTGTTTCAGCATTGCCATTGGGGTTATCAATATGATCTGCCAACCAACGAAGCAATGCATGGTGACTGTCTAGCGTTTGGCTCGCTTGCTGCAGCAATTCGCCAAGGTGCAATAAGTCAGTAAGTAATCGCTCACCCCCGTCTTCTTTTAAAAGACGTTCCGCAATCCCACGACGTTGCATGACCTGACGCAGCATAGGTAATACACCGCGACTGAACCAAACATGTTGGTACGTCGAGAATTCAATCACGGCACGTTCCCATGCTTTTTCATCGTGGTTGAGCGCATCGATGTCTGTCGCCGTTAAGGCAAATAGTCCACTGGCAAGTGCAGCGCGCAATGCGCGTTCATTGTCCGGAGTCAGCACGGCAGCAAGAAGTCGCTGCAAGTCTGTCGCTAACGGGCTCACAAACACGCTGTCGCGATTAGAAAGATAGACGGATGCGATGCCTAACCTTGCCAGCGCATGCTTGACTCTCGCGGCCTCTGTTCCTGTTCTCACAAGCACAGCAATGTCACCGGCTTGAATCGGCGTTTTTTTCTCACCACGTTGGAAGTGCGCGCGATCATCCATGGCGGCGTGAAGAACGGCGTGAATACTCACCGCGGTTGCTTGCGCCATTGATGCTTCATAATCACTTTTGGTTTGAAGCTCAGTCTCTTCGCCTAACCAAAATGTCATCGCCGCTTGTTTGTCGCCATTCATCACCCATTGCTTAGTATCTGCATTGGGTGCATGGCTGACTTCAAGGAAAGGAATGTCATTCTCGTAAATAAACGGGGCATTAGCATGCTCAAAGACCCGGTTGACCGCTGCCACCATGTCCGCGGTTGAACGCCAGTTAGTGGAAAGGTTGTAGTGCTCCGACACCTGACGGCGAGCGTGAATGTAGGTGAAAATATCGGCACCACGAAATGCATAAATCGCCTGCTTCGGATCCCCGATCATAAACAAGCCGCAGTCCGGCGAGGCATCATAAATGTCGTTAAAGATTTGGTATTGCTGCGGGTCCGTATCTTGAAACTCATCAATCATCGCAACGGGGTACAAGCCGCGGATCCGCTCGGCGAGTATGCCGTCGCTGTCTTGATGCAACGCTTCTGCGAGCTGTGATAGCAAGTCATCAAACGATAACCAGCCAAATCGACGCTTTTCTTGCGCCAGTAGCAATCTCACTTCACGAATAGCATGCGCCGTTAGTGCATCTTTTAATGTCGGCGGGGAGGCCATTAAACGTTCAATGGCATCAAAAACGGTATGTTGTGGCACCTCGCCTTTCTTGGTTTTCTCTGCCAGTGTGTTGGCGGAAAATCGCTCAAGGTTTGTTGGTAAATCGTAATTCGACGTGGTCTGGGCTGCCCACGCCCCCACTTCCGCTAACCAATTTGGCAACGAACGTTTGCTGTAGCTGCGCTTATCAACGCCAGAACCTGAGATTATCGCTTCTAAGTCAGGCGCCGCTTCACGCCAACACGTTTTGACCTCATCAATGCGCAGGATATTTTCGGCATGTAAATCCGCCAAATGGTCTGGCATAGCAGGGGCCATAATATTGACCAAAGGCCCTGAGAGATAAGTGCCGATGTCTTTCAACAACACAGCAGGTGCAGCCCAATAGCTTTTCACTACACCCGCCAAAGACTTCGCTAACGGATAGAACTGACGACGCCAAAAGTCCGCCACCGCGCGCTCTCGCAATACCGTTTCATCCGTGATGAATTCATTGGTAAACAAGCTGCCCGATTCAAACGCATTTTGCGTCAACATACGCTGGCAAAAACCATGGATGGTATAAATGGCGGCTTCATCCATTTGTCGCTCGGCTTGCAGCAAGACCCGCTCGGCATAGTGATGGTCGAGCACGTCTTCAAGCAAAAGGGCGATCACCGGGTCATCACTCGTGCCACGACTGAATGCCAAACGCGCATCATGAATTCGCGATCGAATACGGTCTCGCAATTCCTGCGTCGCCGCTTCGGTAAAGGTCACTACCAGTATTTTCTCTACGCTAAGTGGTGTCTGATGTGCGGTCTCAGTCGACCCATGTCCGAGTAGCAGCCGCAAATAGAGACCAGCAATGGTAAAGGTTTTCCCTGTACCTGCAGACGCTTCGATTAAACGTTGCCCGTGTAGAGGAAAAGACATGGGGTGAAGCGTTTGAGTTGGCATGCACGCGAGCTCTTTAAAGTTGATAAGCATTATTTTATCAATGCTGCGACGGTTTGTAATGAAAATCAGCAGACTTAAAAACCATACACCTCACGTTATGAAAACTAGGCGAACCATTGATTAAATTGATACTGTCGAAAAGCGCTGCGATTCATATCACTCAAAAACACCTATACCCTTACAGTTCCTATATTGATAGATTGCTCAAAATCCGCACACTGGCATGTCTCGTTTTTTACTTCCCACTGCCAGATAGCGAATACACAGAATGAAGTTTATTGCAGATCTTTCGGTTCGATATAAATTACTGCTCATTGCCGCCGTCTCGGTGATTAGCATTATTGGGTTAACGTTTTTCCAAATCTCAAGCCTTCACAAGGACTTACTCCAAGAGAGAAAAACCAACCTAAAACAAACCGTCGATATTGCTTGGCAAATCATCGACACTCACTATCAATCAGATAGCGCGGACGCGAGTCGAGAAAAGGCGATGGCCGCCATACAATCATTGAAGTTCGGCAAAGATGGTTATTTCTTTGTTGTCGATGAAAACGGCACCATGCTTGCGGGGGCGAAGAGTTGGATTGGCAAGGATTTTTCCATTTTTCGCGACAGTCATGGCTCCGCGGTGTTGAATGATATGCGCAACGCTGCCACCTCAATGGATGGTGGTTTCAGCAGCTATTGGTTTGCAAAGCCCGGCGGAAAAGAGGCACTGGAAAAAGTCAGTGCAGTGAAGCGCCATGCACCTTGGCAACTTTTAATCGGCACGGGCATTTATGTCGATGACTTGGAAGCGCTCGTTTGGCAAGAAGCCAGCAAATCTGCCTTACTTGCTCTCGCCATCACAACATTGCTGATACTTGTATCGACATTTCTGTCTCGTATGTTGGTGAAATCCGTCAAAGAGATTCAACGTGCACTCAATGATGTTGCTCTGGGTAAGTTAACGGCACGCGCTAACGTAAACAGCAACGATGAACTGGGGCAGATGGCACAGCATCTCAATGAAGCCTGCACGCAACTTCAATCGCTGCTGACAAATGTCGATCACACCCTCAACCAGCTTGATACTGACAGTCGCACCATGGCAGACCTAGCTAACCGTTCAACTGATGGCATTCGTAACCAAAGCCAAGAGCTCGATTCCGTTGCAAGTGCCATGGAGGAAATGTCTTCAGCAATTAAAGATGTCGAAGCAAGCACACTACAAGCACAGGATGGTACACGCCATTCAAAAAACTTGGTGAGAGAAGCAGAAGTTGCCTTGTTAGCCTCGCTCAACAAATTTGAACAGGTGAACCTTGATGTCATCGATGCGGAGAAAAATATTCGAGAGCTTGCCGCTTCAAGCGATCAAATCAGCGATGTTGTTACGGTGATCAATGACATTTCCGAGCAAACCAACTTGCTTGCATTGAATGCTGCCATCGAAGCCGCGCGAGCAGGCAGTGCGGGTCGCGGTTTTGCTGTTGTCGCTGATGAAGTCCGTAAATTGGCACACTCAACAAAAGAGTCCACAACACAAATAAACGCGATTATCGAAACCCTGCAAGAGCGTGCTCAGGTTGCGGCAAAGATCATGAGTCGAGGCACAGATAAAACAGCAGAAAGCCTAGAGCAAGCCAAGCAGACACAAACCCAACTGGCCGCGCTATCTGCCCTTATTACTGAGCTCGAACAAATGAATACGGCAGTGGCAGCATCCACATCACAGCAAGCTTCTGCATCACAAGAAGTCGCACGCAGCGTGGTCAATGTCAGTGACATTTCACACCACAACCGTGATGCCAGTGAAGACACATTGAACTTGAGCGACAAAGTGAAAACGCTGAGTGATACAGGAAGGCATCAACTGGCTAAGTTCAGTATTTAGCATTTGGCCTATGATGTTCTTTTAACCCGTATTTGAACCGAAAAAACAGGGGCGCAAAGCGCCCCTGTTTCATTCAACGAAGGCCGTTCTTGAGAATTATTCTACGTCTCTTTTCTCAGCCATTAACACTGGCAACAAAACCTGCATTCCCAGCGCAAAGACATCATCTAGCAATGCATCAGACGCTTCAGGCCATACACGGGCGATGTAGGTATTTTCACCTTCACCAATGGTCAAATACCCACTTTGAAAAGCACTGCGCATTTTCTGTTTTGCCTTTTCACGTGCCGCCTCGTCATCAACCCATTGTCCCTTCTTATCAATGCAGGCTTGTAAACCGGCCATCGCTGTTTTCGGTAAGTACGGGTATGGCCTATCTGCACCATCAAAATAACGTTCGATGTAAAACGTCAAGTGATTGATCGCCTCATCCACTGACATAGGCGCAAAGACAACTTCGTCATCCACACCGAAAAAGCGCGTATCGACTTGCTCACCCGAGGCGCATTGGCACAAATGATCAATCCACGTGGCTAATCGGTCCGTCGCTCTGACTTTGCCACTCCGATACAAAATACGCCCTGCACGATATCGCTCATCCAGCCAACCTTGAAGCTGAACGGTGCCGCGCGAGGTCGGAATACTGACATTCACCTCAAGGGCCTGTCGGCGATCAGCAAGGAAAGGTTTTAATGTATCGAATTGCGCTAATGTTGCCGCTTGCTCGCTTTCTAACGCGAGTTCACCAAAGTGACTCAGTGGCAACGTGCCTGATGCTTTTTGGTATTGATAGAAGCGTGCTAACGAATCTTCATCCCGCCCGTGCTCAATCACATGTGACAGCAAGGCATCACGAAGTTGGTAACGGTTCAGGTTATCAAGCGCGAAAGGCTCAACCTCTTCCATCGCCCCTTCTGGCGCTTCAAAGAACACTTTCAATCGACGATTAAAGAAATACTGTATCGGCAAACGCCAAAAGCGCTGCAGCTCTGCCAATTCAATCACGGAGGTATTCAGTTCCCCTTCCCTTTCTTGCAGGCCATCAACAGCGGTTTGGGCATCAAAGAATGGTGAAGCTTGCTGACCATCCCCTTTTGCAGCAGGTAACCATTCACTTGCATAACTCGCGCGGGGTGAATTAAACGATCCTTTACTGAATGGCACCAAAGGATTGTGATGAATCAGGTGCGACAGCAACTGCTCGCCAGACAAGACCTCTGGCAAGCCCTGACCGCCTTCAACACAATACCCTTGTCGACAGTAATCCAGTAATTCCGTGACCAACACGGAGGGGACTTTGAGGGAGTTATCTTGCACCGAACGACCGACATAACTGATGTACAGTTGCTGCTGTGCGGACTGAAGCGCTTCTAGGAATAGGTAGCGGTCATCATCGCGTCGTGAACGGTCACCCGCGCGAGCACGCCCCGCCATCAGATCAAACCCAACGGGTGCGATAGTTCTTGGGTAATCCCCGTCGTTCATGCCAAGCAAGCACACCACGCCAAAAGGAATGGAGCGCATTGGCATCAAGGTACAGAAGTTAACTTGCCCAGCAAGGAAGCGCTGACTGATGCGCTCGCCACCCAACTTTTCTTTCAAGTAATCACGAACAATGGCGAGAGACAGTGTGTCGGCAAACCCTGCATCTGTCAGTTGAGTCAGCCAATTATCAAGCTGGTCTCGAATGAGTTTGCCTGCAAGCTCTTCGTCGACATCAAGCGCGAAAATATCATCAAACAACGCGGTTAGCGCAATGGCCCACTCGTCCCCTGTTTTGTCTTTGGTCAACAGCGCTTGGGCATGGAGCAACATTTGGAAGAACTCGCCCAGCTTACCGGCGACATCCGCTTCAAGACCTTGAACCTCATCGTAGGCCAAAACGTCATTGAACAAACCACTTTGGCTTGGCATTGCATAGCCTAAAAGCATGCGATTCAAGCCAAACAACCAGGTGTTTTGGTGTTGGTCAGGCAGGGAGAATTGCGCTGCAGTGTTGTCATCCAACCCCCAGCGAATCCCCGCTTCCTCAACCCAGAATTTCACTTTTTCAAATTGGCGGTTATCGAAGCCGAATCGACGCAATACCGCCGGCACTTCGAGCAACTCTAAGAGCTCTGCTGCACTGCATCGGCTGTCAGGTAAGCTCAATAGACGCAAGAAGGTCGTCAGGATTGGGCTTTCTTGATCCGCCGTTCTGTCCGAAATCGAAAAGGGAATATAACGCTCGCCAGGTGCATTACCGAAAACAGCTTGAATCGCAGGGCTGTATGCATTGATGTCTGCCACCATGACAATGATATCTCGTGGCGTCAGTGATGGATTGCTTTCCAACATTTCGAGCAGTCGATCATGCAACACTTCCACTTCACGCATCGGGCCATGGCAAACCTCAATCATGAGGGAACGGTCTTCTGGAGAGATCTCCCGTTTACTCTCACTGGTCGCCGTTTCTAGTATGTTGCCCGGCTCCAGCAGATCAAGAATATCCGCTTGGATGTGATGAAGAAGTGAGTCACGAGCTACATCGACAAAGCCCTGATCCACTTCCTGGCATTGCAGCTCTGAAATCAGCAGCAAGTTGTCACGCCCAAGCTTGCCCATTGACGCCAGTAAGCTGTTGCCAACCTCAGCACTGTCATCTTCCCCAGCAAGCGGTAAAGCAAACTGCGCAGGCTCAGCGTCATCATTAGTTGCACGACTAATGCGGTTTTCAAGCATTGCTGCGCGTCTTGCCAAATAGCGCTTATCGCGAATGTCCCCCCAGTAATAGCGGCATGGGTTGGTAAACATGTAATGCACATCAACGTGCTCACCAATGGCTTTCAGCGCATCAAGATAACGAGGCGGCAAGGCTGAAATACCAAACACGAACACGCGATCGATACCTGAAAGTCCTTCAGGTTTGTTCGCTTGAGCGGTCAATGCATCAATAAACTCTTCGTACAGATTGGCGCGGTGAAAAGGCGATTGTCCTTGATCCAAGGTGTAGTCATAGAGTGATCGCCACAATTTTGGTTGCCAGCGTTTTTCTTCTTCGAGCTCTGGCACCGCTTGTTCGTTTTCCCACGCTTTGATCCACTCAGGGCGATACACCAAGTATTGGTCATAGATATCCGCGATTTTCCCCGCTAGCTGATAACTCTTTTGTTTGTCGTCATCACCTTCGAGGTAGCGTTTCAATTCGGCAAAGTCAGGATCATCTAGCTGTTCAGGCAGCACCTTCATCAACTTCCACGTCATGGCTTCTTTGTTGAAAAAGCTTCGCTGCGGTACATCTGCCAACACTTGCGTGAACATCTGCCAAATGAAGGTGGCAGGGAGCGGGAATTCAACGTTAGCAACAATGCCTTGTTCCTTCGCCATTTCAAGCTTTAGCCACTGCGCCATACCGGGGCTTTGAACCAAGATCAGCTCTTTCTGCAACGGATTCTCTAGGGGCTTTTGCTGCACTAAAGCAACCAACAGGCTTTTCAGCAGATCCAACTGATTTGAGTGATAAACAGTAAACACAGGGCAACTCTCAAAGGCGATAATGGTGAGATTGTGGCGGAATGGTCTTAAGAGTGCAATTTGATGCGTTCAAGCAAGTGTCATTGACGTGATAACAGAAACAAAAAAAGCCTGCGGGTGCAGGCTTTTTACAAACAATTGTCATTACTCGGTCAGTTAAGCGTTCGACAATGGTGCTTTCCATTGAAGAGAAATAAAACGGCGATAGTGCATCGCAACATACCCAACAACAACAGTCGCCACGATCAACTCAATGAACGCTATCACAGAGACTTGATTCACGTACTCTGACGCTACCCCAATGGATTGCATCCACGCTGCGGTTTTATATAACGCGGTCGCACCGATAACCATCGGGAAGGTGAAGGCGGCGTAACCGGGAGAAAATGGCAAACGCATCAACCTTAGAAAAGACACGTAAATCACCGCGGTCATCAAGAGTGCAATACCCAGCAACACTGAAACGATTAACGGTGATGGTGCTTGGCTCACTGTTAGGTAACCCGCTAGCGAGAGACTCGCTGGCGCTGCCATGATCGCAATGGTAGGTTTTGCACCATCAGGAACCTCACCACAGAAAATAAGGCGATAAACCATCAAAGGAAGTAGCACGGCATAAGCAATCAAACCGAACAATAAAATCGCGTCAGCAATCGGTCGTAGTGCTGGGTTTCCGGAAAAAGCCACGTCTGCAACCACAAGACCAACAGGCGGCACAAACCAGCTAGGGACCATGTGATCTAAAGAAAATGATTTTGCGCGATGAAAGATAAAGGAACCAAGGAAGACGACATGCGCTACCACAGCTGCCAGCCACAACGCGTCCCCCATCACTGGCGAAACATCACCCAGCGAGTTTGAAACAATCATCAACCCCATAGCAAAGGTTGGCACTACGCTACCCACGACGGGGTGTTGTAGATCTTGCCAAAGCCCTTTAGGCGATAAGGTAAATTTGGCCGCAATCAGTAATAGCATGACACCGCCAATGAGAGCCCCTGCAGCTTGTGCAGACCCATTAAAGTTAGCGGCATTTTCCCAACACCAGCCAAGGCTTGCGATGGCAAGTGCCAAACCCGCCATAGGGGTTGGAAGTAAAGTCAGTCGTCTACGCATCATATTTTCACGTATTGAGAAGTGGTACACATAAATATGATAGGTCGACACTATAATTTAGGATATCTGAATCTTTTTAAACCCACTTTAAGTTTGACTTAACGCATGTCTGTATCACTTCGCCAGCTACACGTGTTTGTTACCGTTGCTCAAGAAAAAACCATCACGGCAGCATCTGCGCTTTTATACCTCTCAAAGCCTGCGGTGAGCATGGCGCTGACGGAACTCGAAAAGCACCTTGGTCACAAGCTTTTTGAACGAGTAAACAATCGATTAATGATCAATGAACATGGCCGTCGCTTGCTTCCTCTAGCGGATGAGCTACTGACGCGCAGCCATGAGATTTCAACGGTTCTTGATCACGATGATACGTTGACGGGACATTTACGCATTGGGGCGAGTGATACCATTGGCAATCAAATGGTGCCTTTTCTATTGCGAGATTTCAGGGCGGAAACACATCACACCGATCAGGAGTTAGTGATTTCAAACAGCCAAGCAATCATCGACCAACTGGCAGCGTTCGAGCTAGATGTAGGATTAATTGAAGGCCAAGGTGAAAGCAAACATCTGCTCAATAAAACCGATTTGGTCATGACACCCTGGTTGTCCGATGAAATGTGTATTGCATGTGCCGTCGATGATCCGCTCACCAAGCACGAGCAACTGACGCTATTTGCGTTAGAAAATCACACATGGGTGCTGCGCGAACCGGGTTCAGGAACGCGGGAGCACTTTCTTTCGAGAGTCGCACCTCGGCTTGAAGAATGGACTATGGCCTTTGAACTTAGAAACACAGAAGCCATTATTAACTGTGCATCTGCTGGGTTAGGGCTCGCGTACCTATCAAGGCACGCAGCACGACACGCCGTTGCTGACAACCGACTGAGCTTATTGGAATTACCACTGGATTTGCGCAGACAATACTGGCTCGTTCACCACAAAGACAAACACTTCTCGCCACTGTTGACGCGCTTCGTCTCTTTTAGTCAGCGCTGGCAAGTATCCGATTAAACCTAGACGCGGTTATCTCCAACGCTAAATGCAATGATCTGGCTAATCTGGCAAAGCGGCCTTCCACTTTCCTGCTGCCATTGGTTAAACGCCGCTTGTGTTGCGTTGATCGATTTTCGTGTATCACGTCCACCTTCAATGACTTTTTGTGCACGTAGGTAACCTTCCACATCACCTGAAAGTATAAAGGTGTCTTTCCCCAGCAAACGCAACGTATAAGGCCCGGTGTTTCCACCTAATCGTGCACCGTGTTTCTTGAGGTACGCCCAAAGACCCGTAATGTCGTCTGCTGGCCACTGAGCAATAAAATTAGAAAAGCTGCCATGCTCTCGCGCTGCGCGCTGAATCATTTGTGCATTTGTGGGAATGGTCATCACCTTGCCAAGGTGTCGAATGATCGCAGGGTTTGTGGCCTTTTTTTCCCACATTTCTGGGGGTGTTAAGCACATTTTTTCGATATCAAATCCCCAGAATACTTCTTCAAAGCCCGGCCATTTATTTCTGACTACCTGCCAGTTCATACCAGACTGAAAGATCTTCATGGTAAACATCGCCAACCAACGATCATCAGGGATCGATTGCAGCTCCTGGGAGGAAAGAGGGTGAGCCAACAATTGTTCAAGATCGCTGTTCGTTCCTTTACGGTTTGCTGCTCTGTAATAGATATCTGAGAACTTTTCTAATGTCATCACACTAATCGAGGTTAAACTAGACACTAATTAACACTCTACTGTATAAACAGACAGTGAACAAATTAAAGAGAGACTAACCATGGCCGTTATCGTCAAATATGTGGTGGAGCGCAACGGAGAAGAGAAAATGACTTTTACCTCTAAAGCGGAAGCTGATGCCTACGACAAAATGCTCGACATGGCAGATGAACTGTTTGAATTGCTAGGTAAAAGCGATGTTGTTGCTGATGAAGCACAACGTGAAGAGCTTTCCATGTTCTTAGCGCAAAACCGTGAAGATGTACTTTGTGCGTTGGGTGCTAAACGCAAGCCTACGCCAAAGCCAGCTAAGAAAAAGGCAGAAGCAAATCAAGACGACGCTGAAGCTGCATAAAATACTAAAACGAGACTGTAACTAATTTTGTGTAACTGGCTATCACACCATACTCTAATGAGAGTTAAGGATAGGCAGATGCGCATGAACAAGAAAGAACTCGAA
>NZ_FOWR01000029.1:0-38818 GCF_900115495.1 Enterovibrio norvegicus DSM 15893
ATAAATCTTTATGTCTATCAAGTACGAGTGCCCACACAGATTGTATAGGTCAAATTGTTAAAGAACGTTGACTGTAGAAGCGTTTGCTTCTCATCGTCAGGGCTGCGAATTCTACGCTGCCGGGAGATGAAGTCAAGAAGAAATTTTGAGATTTTTCAGCGTGGTGTTCACCGCATCCAAAACGTCTTGTTGACTTCCTTCAACCGCGATAAGCACTGGGCTTTTCCGTTGAAGCAGGCGGCATTCTACTGATTGAGCCGTTAACGTCAAGCGTTTATTTTCAATCCATTTTGAAGCCGTTTCGCCGTAATGATTCAGTGGCCAGTTCCGTGTGGAGCAGGTCGCCGTGTCAGTGAGGTCGCATTATAGGGACGGTTCAGATCTTGGCAAGGCTTTTTTGGTATAAAAATGAATAAACACTCCCTTTCGGTTGAACTTTGAACTTAACGCTCAAAAACAATACAAACCGCCATAATTTTAGCGCTATAAATAGAAAGAGGCCTTGGTTGGCCTCTTTCTATTTAGTGAAATTTAAGGTCAAAACATGCGTTTTGCTCTCTCTATAATGCTATTAATCATTGAATTGCTTTGATTTGCTCATTTTCAACAATCAACCTCACTGGTTTACCTGGTACCACTTCACCTTTTAGGATGGCTTGTGCCAGTGGATTTTCAATACTTTGTTGAATCGCACGCTTCAATGGACGTGCACCATAAACAGGATCGAACCCCGCATTAGAGATAAAACTAAGCGCATCCTCGTTCACATCCAAGACCAAATCTCGTTCAGCCATGCGTTTCGCAAGATGCTGCAGTTGAACACCGGCAATTTCTTTAATGTGCTCTTGCCCAAGGGGGTGGAATACCACAGCTTCATCGATACGGTTGATAAACTCTGGACGGAAATGTTTACTCACCACATCCATAACCATCACTTTAATACCGTCGTAATCCAACTCACCAAAGTGTTCTTGGATACGATCAGAGCCTAGGTTCGACGTCATGATGACGACGGCATTACGAAAATCGACAGTACGCCCCTGCCCGTCAGTCAATCGCCCATCATCGAGCACTTGAAGAAGAAGATTGAACACATCAGGGTGTGCTTTCTCCACTTCATCCAGCAATATGACGGAATAAGGACGGCGACGCACAGCTTCGGTTAAATATCCGCCCTCTTCATAACCAACATAGCCAGGGGGTGCACCCACCAGCCTTGCGACTGAATGTTTTTCCATGAATTCCGACATATCGATACGAACCATGGCATCACTGCTGTCGAACATAAACTCCGCGAGTGATTTACATAACTCAGTCTTACCTACTCCAGTGGGACCAAGGAAAAGGAAAGAACCGATAGGACGGTTTGGATCAGCCAGTCCCGCTCGGCTACGACGAATGGCATTCGCAACAGAGTTCACTGCTTCTTCTTGCCCTTTTACACGACCGTGAAGTTCACCTTCCATTTGAAGAAGCTTTTCTTTCTCACCTTCGAGCATCTTGGCAACAGGGATGCCGGTTTGACGAGACAGAACTTCTGCAATTTCCGCATCGGTAACACGATTCTTCAGTAGCGTCATTTCTTGCATTTCTGCTTGGCTAGCAAGATCGAGCTGCTTTTCAAGTTCAGGGATTCGGCCATATTGCAGTTCAGACATACGATTTAAATCGCTAGCCCGTCGCGCAATCTCCAAATCCGTGCGCGCTTGTTCCAATGCACTTTTTATATGTTGCGTGCCTGACAGCGCTGCTTTCTCGGCATTCCACACTTCATCAAGCTCAGCGAAATCACGTTCTTTCTCGTCAATCTCGGATTGCAGCGTTTCGAGACGCTTCTTACTCGCCTCATCATTTTCTTTGGCCAATGCTTGCTGCTCTATCTTGAGCTGAATCAACCGACGTTCGAGGCGATCCAGTTGTTCAGGCTTAGAGTCAATCTGCATACGAATACTTGATGCGGCCTCATCTATCAGATCAATCGCCTTATCCGGCAATTGACGATCAGAGATATAACGATGAGATAAGCTCGCCGCGGCAACGATCGCTGGATCAGTAATTTCCACCGCATGGTGCAGTTCATACCGTTCTTTCAACCCACGAAGGATTGCTACTGTGTCTTCAACGCTTGGCTCATTGACGAGGACTTTTTGGAAACGACGTTCCAGCGCGGCATCTTTCTCCACGTATTGACGATATTCGTCCAGAGTCGTTGCTCCCACACAGTGAAGCTCGCCGCGAGCCAGCGCAGGTTTTAGCATGTTGCCTGCATCCATAGCGCCTTCGGCTTTACCTGCCCCCACCATGGTGTGGATTTCATCGATAAAGAGGATGACGTTGCCTTCCTCTTTCGCAAGCTCGTTAAGAACCGACTTTAACCGCTCTTCAAATTCGCCTCGATATTTTGCCCCCGCGACCAACGACCCCATATCGAGAGACAATACACGTTTATTGCGAAGCCCTTCTGGCACTTCACCATTCACAATGCGCTGAGCGAGGCCTTCAACAATGGCAGTTTTACCCACTCCTGGCTCACCAATGATGACGGGGTTGTTTTTAGTTCGACGCTGCAGAACTTGTATCGTTCGGCGAATTTCATCATCACGTCCGATAACAGGGTCAAGTTTGCCCTGCTCTGCTTTTTCAGTCAGATCAACCGTGAACTTTTCGAGTGCTTGGCGTGCTTCTTCAGCATTGGGATCATCGATAGCCTGACCGCCACGCACCTTATCAATCGCCCCTTCAACTTTTTTAGTCGTTAGACCGAGGCTACGCAGTAATTCGCCTAGCGACCCTTTATCTTCGACGGCAGCAAGGATGAATAACTCAGAAGAAATGTATTTATCTTTTCGCTTCTGCGATAACTTATCGCACATGTTAAATAACATGCCCATACCATGAGAAAGCTGGACATCGCCACCTGTGCCAGACACTTTCGGCAACTTGTCCAAAAGCTCGCTCAAGCTAGACCGTAGTTGGCTAACATCCACGTTGAGAAGTGTCATTAAAGGACGAATGGTGCTGCTGTCCTGATTGAGGAGAGACACCATCAAGTGCACAGGCTCGATATATTGGTTATCACGCCCTAAAGCCAGAGACTGGGCGTCGGAAATGGCTAATTGAAATTTGCTGGTAAATCGGTCAAGGCGCATGGCCCCTCCTCTGCATTACATCGGTATTTTGTTACCGATCAAATGGGAGCAGCCCTGGCCAATTTCAAGTTGAAAGGTGAAATATTTATCACTGAGGTGGGTGTTCTATCCAGATGCAACTTGCCTGACGACCTGTCTGGTTTTCTCGTCGGTATGAGAAAAATTGCTCAGGTTCAGACACAGTGCATAAATCACCACCATTGATATTGGTCACGCCTGCTCGTTGCAAACGACGTCTCGCGAGTAAATAAATATCCGCAAGCCAGCGATCATTATGAGCCTGAAACGCAATGTCTGCGCCACTATCATTGGCAATAAAGGCATCGCGCACTTCACCACCCACTTCAAATGCAGAAGGGCCGATCGCAGGACCTAGCCATACCAATACGTTTTCAGGGTCAGTGAATGTCGCCAATGTTTCTTCCAGCACACCATTGACCAGCCCACGCCACCCAGCGTGTGCAGCAGCAACCTGCGTCCCTTCTTTATCGCAGAAAAGAACAGGTAAGCAATCTGCCGTCATAATGGTACACACTTCGCCGACATGTCGAGTAAACGACGCATCAGCATCAGGCACCAAACCTGAGGAAAGAGGCAGTTCAACCACCTCAGTACCATGAACTTGATTAAGCCAAGCGGGTGTTCGTGCCATTTGCATTTCTGATGCAAGAATTGCACGGTTCTCCGCAACATGCTCAGGGTTATCCTGAACATGATCTCCCAAGTTTAAGCTTGTGTAAGGCAACAAGCTCACGCCACCAATGCGCGTGGTGCTAACTGCTTTCACATGAGAGGGAGCGGGCCAGCTTGGCGTAATCCAATCCATTTTTAGTAATCCAGATCGCTGAACTCTTCAGCATCAGCACGAAGTACTTCCGCCAGCTTCACCATGTCTTCTGGAATTGGCGCATGCCATTCCATTAGCTCACCAGTGATCGGGTGCTCTAAGCGCAGCATCGTAGCGTGAAGTGCTTGGCGATCGAAACCACGCAGCGCTTGAACCATATCCTCACCTGAATTACGCGGCAGACGAGGACGACCACCATAAAGATGATCACCGATCAACGGATAGTTCAAGAAAGACATGTGAACACGAATTTGGTGAGTACGACCGGTTTCCAAACGGACACGTAAACGCGTATGTGCTCGGAAATGCTCAGCCACACGATAATGCGTGATAGCAGGTTTACCTAGCTCATGCACAGCCATTTGCGTACGTTTGGTTGGGTGACGACCAATCGCCTTTTCAATGGTACCGCCGCCCGTCATCGTACCGATAACGATAGCTTCATACTCACGAGTAAATTTCTTACGCTTTTGCAGTGCACGCACCAAACGCGTTTGAGCTGGAATGGTCTTCGCGACCACCATCAAACCTGTTGTGTCTTTATCCAGACGGTGAACGATACCCGCACGAGGTACTTCCGCAATATCTGGGTAGCGGAACAACAAACCATTCAAGATCGTACCATCAGGACAACCAGCACCTGGGTGCACAACCAAACCACGTGGTTTGTTAATCACCAAGATGTCGTCGTCTTCATAAACGATGTCCAATGGGATGTCTTGGGCTGCCCAGCGTTGTTCGTCTTCGATTTCCGCTTCAACGACAATGGCTTCGCCACCCATCATTTTCACACGTGGCTTGTTGACGATCGCTCCATCGACGCTTACTTTATCGGCCAGAATCCATTCTTTGATCCGAGAACGGGAATAATCAGGGAACAACTCTGCCAACGCCTGATCCAGACGCTGTCCTAGTTGGCTGTCACTAACTGTACTGCTTAATTCTAAATACTGTGCCATAACGAACTTTTTGATTCTCAATGAGACTAATACCCTACAACGTGGCTTTTTACCCCTCGGGCATGGTCACGTTTACTAGTTGGTATTATATCGGGTCGATGGGTAGAATAACCCCTATCGCGCCATTGTATCTTTTTGCGGCTGACTCCGTAATGGGCAAAGGCTGAAAAATATTCTTTCAAGGAAGCAACCGTAGTAATGAAACGCCTGACTCTTTCTTCTCTACTCGCCCTTTCTCTGCTGGCAGGATGTTCTAGCACGGACGAGATTGTGCCTGACATTCCGCCGTCAGAGCTTTATCAAGAAGCCCAAGTTTCATTGAATGAGGGAAGCTGGAATACCGCCATCGAAAGATTGGAAGCGCTGGATTCTCGTTATCCATTCGGTGCTTACTCTGAACAAGTTCAGTTAGATCTCATTTATGTGTATTACAAAAATGACGATCTGGCATTGGGTGAAGCGACCATTGACCGCTTTATGCGTATGAACCCTGGTCACCCTGAAATGGACTGGGTGCTCTACATGCGCGGCTTAACCAACATGGCGCAAGACAGAAGTTTCCTTCATGACCTATTGAACGTTGATCGCAGCGACCGTGATCCAGAACCGTCTCGTCGCGCATTTAGCGACTTCAGACGTCTACTTGATCGTTACCCAAACAGTGAATATGCAGCTGATGCTCAAAAACGCATGGTGGCACTAAAGAATCGTCTGGCTGACTATGAACTCGCGACCGCGGATTTCTATGTGCGCCGTGAAGCATGGATTGCCGTCATCAACCGTTGCCAAGAACTGCAACGTGATTTTCCTGATACTTTGGCAGCAAAAAAATCACTGCCATTGATGTTGAAAGCCTACGAAGAGCTAAAACTCGATGTTCCCGCAGAACGTACACGCGAGTTGATTCAACTTAACGAAAGCTAATCACGCCAAACAAAAACGAAAAAAGCAGCCATTGGCTGCTTTTTTTATATTTGCTCGAAGGTGCTAGCCTCAGTTGCGTTTGGTTAAAATAACACCAAGGTATTCTTTAGCACGAACAGTGTCCCTAACGTTCAGTGTTCGTTAGCGACCTTATTTTTCCATCTTGCCTTAGTTATCTTGCTGCTTTCAAGCACTTTCTGGTGCATTTCATCGAGAGATTCTGACAGGATCACAACATGGCTCGGCAACACTTACCCGCAGCTAAAAAAGTGATCTTTGTCACATTATTTCTTTTCCAGAAACGTAATCTGAAAGTGAGCCCAGCAAAGGGCAAGCAAAAGAGGAAAGACCTATGAGAGTAGAAATTACTGGTAAAAACATCGACATCACTGCTGCTATTCGTGAACGCATTACTGCCCGCTTTGAAAAGCTGGAGAAGTGGCAAGTCGCTCTCATTAACCCTCATGCCGTTATCAGTGAAGAGCCCAACAAGAAATTTAAAATTGAAGCAGGGGTATCTGTACCAGGCACTACTCTGATTGCTTCGGCGGAACATGAAGACATGTATGCCGCGATTAACGAAGCAGGCCAGAAACTAGAAAAACAACTCAACAAGCAAGCACACAAAGGAGAAGCGCGACGCGCGAGCCATATCGAATTGCCTGCTGATGAAGAAGAAGCTGTCTAAGTCTCTACATACACTAACAATCAGCCCCGCACATGCGGGGCTGATTCGTCTTGACATAAAAGAGCCAGCCCAATAAGGTTGAGCAATATTACACCAAACAAAGCACTATCGATGAAACCGACCTCTCCATTTTTCTTTCGTTTCTTTTTCCGCATTTAATTAGGCGGGGCTAAGGGCGAGCATCGATAGCGAAGAAATCCCAAAGCCTCCCTCTCATCAGGGAGGCTTTTTATTAGGGTCAGCATTAAAACAGGATAAGGGAATGAGCAAACCAACACTGTCGCTTGATGATATCCGCATCAATGTGAGTCGTATCGATCAGGAATTACTCTCATTGCTTGCTGATCGCAGAAAACTCAGCTTAGAAGTCGCAAAAAGTAAAATCCAAACGCAAAAACCCGTTCGCGATATCGAGCGTGAACAAGTGTTATTGGAAAAATTGGTTGCTGACGGTAAAACTCATGAACTTGACCCTCAGTACGTCACAAAGATCTTCCATTCCATCATTGAAGATTCGGTGCTTTACCAACAAGCATTTTTACAACGACTGACCAATCCAGATAACGAGCAGCCACTGGCTCGCGTCTCTTTCCTTGGTGGAAAAGGCTCTTATTCCAACCTTGCTGCACGCAACTTCTTTGCACGGAAAAACACGACGCTTGCCGAAATCCAATGTCAAAGCTTCAAAGAAGTGATTGAAGTGGTCGAGAACGGCAATGCTGACTACGGTGTACTTCCGATCGAAAACACCAGCTCTGGTTCTATCAACGATGTGTACGACCAACTCCAACACACGCGCCTTTCTATCGTTGGTGAAATAACGCAACCTATTGAGCATTGCCTACTGACTGCAGTGGATACTGATGTCGATGTCATCGAAGTGCTTTACTCTCACCCCCAACCACACCAACAGTGCAGCGAGTTTCTCCGTTCATTGGGTAATGTGAAACAAGAGTATTGCCAAAGCACTGCCGAAGCGATGAAAGAGGTAGCCAAGCTAAAAGACCCGAAGGTGGCCGCGATTGGAAATGCAAGCAGTGGTGAACTTTATGGTTTAACGCCGCTAAAATCAGGCATCGCCAATCAGCAAGAAAACCATACGCGTTTTATTGTGGTTGCACGTAAGCCCATTGAAGTGACCGCACTCATTCCAGCGAAAACCACGTTCATTATGTCGACAGGACAAACCGCGGGGTCATTGGTTGAGAGCTTGTTGGTTTTGAGAAATCACGGCATCAACATGACCAAACTCGAGTCGCGCCCTGTGCTTGGTAATCCATGGGAAGAAATGTTCTATGTGGATGTGGAAGGCAACTTACGTACCGATGTAATGAAAGATGCCCTCGAAGAACTCACGCGCCTGACACGATATATCAAAGTGCTTGGCACCTACCCTATCGAAAATGTCGCGCCTTGCGAAATCGACGTGTAACACACCTTTCGATAACGGCTAAATGTGCAAATCCGGTACGATCAAAAAAGGAGCCTAAAGGCTCCTTTTTATCATTCAAACCACACTTAGCGGTGTGCGGTGTCGTTCGCTTGTCGTAAAAGCGTTTGGCTCTCTTTCAAAAAGCGCGGTGCAAACTCACCAAACCAACTTTCAACTTGCCCAAAGGTCGAAATAAAGCCTTCTTTATCTTGGCTATCTAGCAACGCAATTGCATCACCGAAGCGCGCGTGGAAGCGCTTGATCATGTCAATATTCTGGGAAGAAGACATGATGATATCCGCATATAGCTGCGCATCCTGAGCAAACAAGCGACCCACCATCGCAAGTTCCAAGCGATAAATCGGTGAACTTAACGCCGTCAATTGCGACAAGTTTGGATTTTCTTCAGCAAGATGCAGACCGTAAACAAAGGACGTAAAGTGGCGAAGGGCCTGAATCAGCGTCATGCCCTGATCATGCTCAATCGCACTGATGCGGTGTAAGCTCGCGCCCCAAATGCGGAACTGTTCAAGTAGCCATTGGTACATTTCTGGGTTTCGCCCATCACAGTACACAATCACCTGCTTGGCAAGACTGGCAATGTCTGGACCAAACATAGGATGAAGACCAACAACTGGACCAGCATGCGATTCCAGCATGGCCTGTAGCGGCTCACTTTTAATCGACGTTAAGTCAGCAAGAATGCAATCATCGGGCAAATTGCTTAATTGGCGAATAATGCTATCGGTACGATTGATGGGCACCGTCACTACCACCATTCCCGCATCGGCCAATATCTCATCGGCACGATCCCAATCTTGGCTACCCAAGATTTTCACATCGTAACCCGACAGTTTGAACAGTTTGCAGAACAGCGAGCCTAGTTGACCGTTGCCGCCCACCACCACGATAGAACGCAGTTCTGGGTTCAAACATTTAAACCCAGAATCATTTTCGCTGGCGTAGGATTCACGCATCGTACGGCGCAGAATATCTTCAATCAGATCAGGGGGAATGCCTTTAGACGATGCCTCTTCACGCCGAGATGCAAGCATCGCAGCTTCTCGATCAGGGGCATAAATAGGCAATCCATGCTTACTCTTTACTTCACCTACTTCAGCAACCAGTGAAAGGCGTCGAGCAAGCAACTCCACCATTTGTTTATCTACTTCGTCAATCTGATCCCGCAAGCGGGACAACTCTGCAACCATGGGGCTTTATATCCTTTATATACGCTGTTCCAAGAAGGGAATTAATTCATCATGAGCATGGCGCAGCAGCTTTTCCGTCTCCTGCCAATTGATGCATGCATCTGTAATGGACACACCGTATGCCATTTCTTCACGCGGCAAATCAGCCGATTGATTTCCTTCGTTGATATTACTTTCTATCATCAGACCAATGATAGATTTGTTGCCTTCACGAATTTGATGGAACACATCTTCTGCCACCAAAGGCTGGCGGCGATAGTCTTTACGTGAATTTGCGTGGCTGCAGTCTACCATTAGTGACGCTTCAAGCCCCGCTTCCTTCATCTCATTTTCGCATTCCGTCACAGAGACAGAATCGTAGTTTGTCTGTTTACCACCACGAAGAATGACATGACCATCTGGATTACCGCCGGTGGTTAACAGCGCAACCTGACCTTCTTTATTGATCCCCATGAAACGGTGACCCGACGCAGCAGCCTTCATCGCATTAATAGCGGTGGCCAAGCTGCCATCCGTACCATTTTTAAAGCCAATTGGCATAGATAAGCCACTTGCCATTTCACGGTGTGTTTGTGATTCAGTGGTACGCGCACCAATCGCGGCCCAGCTAAATAGGTCACCAATGTATTGAGGGCTGATCGGGTCAAGGGCCTCTGTTGCCAATGGAATCCCCATGTCCGCCAATGTGATCAGCAGTTCACGCGCTTTGTGTAAGCCCGCTTCTACCTCAAACGAACCATCGAGGTGCGGGTCATTGATCAACCCTTTCCAACCCACCGTGGTTCTTGGTTTTTCGAAGTAAACACGCATAACGATGTAAAGCTGATCCTTCAGCTCTTCCGACAATGTTTTTAGCTGCTTTGCGTACTCAATCGCAGCATCAGTGTCGTGAATAGAACAAGGGCCACACACCACCAATAGACGATGATCTTTTTTATGAATGATATTGGCAATGTCTTCCCGCGCCGCGGAAATTGACGCCAGTGTTTCTGCTTTTACTGGCAGCTTTTGACGTAGCTGCTCTGGTGTAATCAGTACTGTTTCATCTTGAATGTGCACATTCGTAAGTAGATCTCTTTCCATGAAAACGTTCCTTCGCGTGTCGTTTGATTTTTTGTTCGCGTAATATTCGCTTTGCGTTTTAGCGCATTGAGACACACCTTAACAAGCCCACCCATGAATGCAACCCTTTCGTAAAGATAAATAAACAACGTAAACTTAAATTTACAATTGATACATTTAAAGAAGAAGATTGCGGAATTTATTTCATCAAAAAAGGGCAAGAAGAAAAGGGACTAATGGAAAGTTTTATATACACAAAGGTGAAACTAGCGAGGAAGGCTTAATACCCAAACAGCCTCAGGAAGCAACATGCACCTTCAAATTGCTTGGGTATAAAAGCGCGTTCTGGTTGATGAGCAGTTAGAAGGTTTGATCAGCAGACTGAAAGTCTTCAAAACCGCGTTGGTATTCCATTTGGAAACGCAAGCCGTCAGGTGCATTTGCGCACACACCTAAATATCGAAAACCAGAAAGACCAATATCATAGGCATTGTTCACGTCGCAATACTTATCAACGCCAGACATATAGCCCGATTCGTAGTTACCCACATTGGCACTTGCCACCCCGGCCTTTTGTGCCAACTCGGCCAAGTCGCTCAAAGAGCGAGATGGTAAACCACGCACGCCATCACTTTCTCCAATGGCTTGCCACTTGCCTTCCGCGGCGAGTGATTCCGCGCTATCAATGCTCACGCAACCCACCATTGTCATCACTAACAACGACAGTGCAATACTCTTAACCATAGCGCCCTCAAATCCTATAAAGCGACAAAAAACAGAAACGTACTATAGACGATTCCAATACGCTTGGCTGCCGAAAAGTCATCAAGCAGATGCCCCGACTTTCTTCAACTTAAACGCAAGTACGATAAACAGCAGCCCAAAGACAAACGCATACATGGCAATAATCCAAAGCAATGCAATCGCACCTTCAGCGGGGTTTGCCATAAGGAAACCACCAAAAACAATAGAAATAATACCACCAAGGATCAGTAGCCATTCTCCTGTGATTTCCTTTCGTAGCCGAATAGCGGCAATGATTTCCAATACCCCTTTAGCAATCGCCCAAACGGCAATGTAAAACAGCAGTGCGACGGCCGTTAACTCGGGGACTGAAAATGTCATGACGCCGGCACCAATGCCGACTAACCCCCACAGCATGAGTAACATCCAATTATCTCGCTCTCTTCGTTCAGCGAGTGCCGTCCACACCTGTAACGAGCCATCAACGAATGCATACGCACCGAAAACCAAGACGAGGGTTTCAATCGATTGACTGGGTGGCATGGTCCACGCCATCACGCCAAACACCACCGCTGCGACGCCTCTTAACAGCAGCACCCACCAATTTCTTGCTAACGCCCCGACCAACTGCTTTTCAACCGATTCCATTGCCGTTCTCCTCTGATTTTTATGGCATGATTGCCAGAAAAACGCCCAGTGAACTGGCTTGAGCCGTCATATTGGACGAGAAAAGAAACCTCGTCATGTGTCGGTCAATCGCTGACGTTTTAGACAGTGAAGCGTGTTTGCATCTCAAGCGATGTTCTATCTTTGACACCACCTGTGAATCCCTAAATTTATGGAATCAGGGTCATGCTTGCTCGAGAGAGTTCACGGCAGAGAAATGCCATAGCAAAAAAAGACGCAACGCTAAACGTTCCGTCTTCACTTGTGCAAACCCATGTTGCTAATTACAACAGCTCAGCACCCAACGCTTTCCAAGAGGAAACGACATAGGTGGGGGTGATCCCCTCAGGTACAGGTTTGCTATCGACATTCAGCCAGCAAGTATCAATGCCGGCATTCATGCCACCCAAAATATCAGAGTCAGGATTGTCCCCAACCATCAGTACACGAGAAAGCGCGGGCTGACCCATTTGCTCAAAGGCCAAATGAAAAATCGCAGGATCAGGTTTGGCAACGCCTACCTCTTCTGAAATCACCACAAGATCGAAAAAGGCGCTAAGTCCTGTTTTTTCCAGTCTGACTTGCTGAAGTTGTGTGAAGCCATTGGTAATAATGCCAAGCTTTGCTTGTTGAGAAAGCAGAGGAACGATATCGCTGACAGATTCAAGCGGCTTGCAGATGTCTGCCATGGCTTCGAGGAACAGGCGATTGAGTTCAAACGGAGGGATATTGAGGCGATCAGACCAAACGAGAAAACGGTCTTCTTGCAGTTGTTTCGCGTTAATTTCACCGTCTTGGTATTTCACCCACAGCGGCTTATTCACTTTTTGGTACTCATCGAAATCAGTGCGAGTGAATTCGACACCCAGTCTAGAAAACAGGGTTTGCAAACCTAAATATGCATCGAATGAAAACAGGGTTTCATCGGCATCAAACAAAATCCAATCGTACTGCACGCGTATTTCTCCTTATGCGAAAGCGCATTATAGGGAAGTATCAACAAGCACACCATGAACGTATACGTACCAAAAAGAAAAGCCCGCCAAATGGCGGGCTTTTCGCTATCCCTTTGAAGGGATCATAAACGCCGGAGCGATTATTTCTTAGCCAGACGCTCTTTGATACGAGCTGCCTTACCAGAACGCTCACGCAGGTAGTACAGTTTGGCACGACGTACTGCACCGCGGCGCTTAACAGTAATGCTGTCAACCACTGGCGAGTGGATTTGGAATACACGCTCAACGCCTTCGCCGTTAGAGATCTTACGAACGGTGATTGCAGAGTGTAGACCACGGTTACGCTTCGCGATTACAACACCTTCATAGGCCTGTAGACGCTCACGGTTACCTTCTTTAACTTTAACCTGAATAACAACAGTGTCACCCACTTTGATTTCAGGAAGGTCTTGCTTAAGTTGCTCTTCTTCGAGCGCTTTGATGATGTTACTCATTTTCTATACCCTAGAATAAACTGATACTAAGTATGTTTAGGTACTTGCATTGTGTTCACTAATGAACGCTGCAAGCAGTAATTCCTGTTCGTCAGTCAGAGCTAGGTTTTCCAGGAGCTCTGGTCTTCTGAGCCAGGTTCGGCCCAGCGACTGTTGTAGTCGCCAGCGGCGAATGTCCTGATGATTGCCAGACTTCAGTACCGCAGGTACTTCTAATCCGTCTAATACTTCAGGTCGCGTGTAGTGCGGACAATCTAGCAAGCCATTTGCAAAAGAATCTTCTTCTGCTGACGCAAAGTCTCCCAGTACACCCGGAACAAACCGAGCCACTGAATCCACTAACGTCATGGCAGGCAGTTCGCCTCCACTGAGCACAAAATCACCGATAGACCATTCTTCATCGACTTCGGTTTGTATAATGCGCTCGTCTACCCCTTCATAGCGTCCACAGATAAGAATCAACTTCTCGTTCTGCGCCAGCTCCTCAACACCAGCTTGATCAAGCTTACGGCCTTGAGGTGATAGGTAAACCACTTTCGCCTTGCCTCCGGCGGTATTTTTGGCAGCTTCAATGGCATCGCGCAAAGGCTGTACCATCATCAACATACCTGGGCCTCCACCATATGGACGGTCATCGACAGTCCGGTGTTTGTCATGGGTAAAATCGCGGGGATTCCACGTTTCTACCTTGAGCAGGCCTTTTTTTACCGCCTGGCCAGTTACCCCAAATTCGGTAACAGCACGGAACATCTCAGGAAAAAGGCTGATAACACCAACCCACATATTTCCTCTCCCATGACTTTAAACGTTACCGGGGGATTTAAAATCCAGGATCCCAGTCAACTTCGATCCGTTGAGCAGAGCGATCAATCAGCTTGATGACTTGCCCATCGAGGAACGGTACTAGTCGTTCCTTCTTACCAAAAGCATCTTTCACATTGGCAGCCACTACCAATACATCGTTAGAACCTGTTTCCAAAATGTCAGTGACTTTACCAAGGTTGTAACCTTGGGTCGTGAACACGTCCATTCCGAACAATTCGCGCCAGTAGAATTCTTCATCTGACAGCGCAGGTAAAGCGTCTGCATTAATAGCGATTTCAGCATTTGTCATAGCCTGTGCGTCTTCACGCAGATCCAGACCATTCAATTTGCCAACCCACCCTTGACCGTGGCGTTTCCAGTCTTCGACTTGAAACTCTTGCCACTCGCCACGCACCTTGATAAACCAAGGTTTGTAGTCAAAAATACTTTCAGCATTTTCAGTGTAAGAAAAAACTTTGAGCCAGCCACGGATGCCATAAGAAGAACCTAGCTTGCCTACTACAACCTTTTCTTGCTCACTCATCTTTTCTTTCAACCCTGACACTGATTAATTACGCCGCTTTCGCTGCGTCTTTGATCAGTCGTGCTACGCGGTCAGAAACAGCTGCACCTTCGCCAACCCAATGGTTAACGCGATCCAGGTCTAGACGCAGCTTCTCTTCTTGACCCTGTGCGATAGGGTTGAAGAAACCTACTTTCTCGATGAAACGACCGTCGCGCGCTTGGCGGCTGTCGGCAACAACGATTTGATAGAATGGACGCTTTTTAGCGCCGTGACGTGCCAAACGAATGGTTACCATATCGTCCTCTTTGCATTACTGAATTAAATTGGCCCCGTAGTAGTACGGGGCCTCGTGCCAAAATAAAGCCTCGGAATTTTACGCTTTCTGTGATCGAATGCAACTGCTTTAGCTAAAAAAGCACCAGCTGTAAGAAGCATTCAATCACTTAGCGAAACTCCGCCGCTTTAAGTCTTCGTTATATAAGGAAGGAAGAAGTAATTAGCGTGGGAACATACCACCACCACCGCCCATACCACCCATCATGCCTTTCATATTACGCATCATGTTCTTCATTCCACCCTTCTGCATTTTTTTCATCATCTTCTGCATCTGGGTAAATTGTTTAAGCAAGCGGTTAACGTCTTGAACCTGAGTACCAGAACCCGCAGCAATACGTTTCTTGCGTGAACCTTTAATCAAGTCTGGGCGAGCGCGTTCTTTCGCTGTCATGGAATTAATGATGGCTTCCATTTGAACAAACATTTTGTCGTCCACTTGGTTTTTCACATCATCAGGAAGGTTAGACATGCCCGGAAGCTTATCCATCATTCCCATCATGCCGCCCATGTTTTTCATCTGCTGAAGCTGATCGCGAAAATCTTGTAAATCGAAGCCTTTCTTCTCTTTAAACTTCTTCGCAAGTTGTTCAGCTTTGTCTTTGTCGACATTGCGCTCTAGATCTTCAATCAGTGACAGTACGTCACCCATGCCTAGAATGCGGCTTGCAACACGATCAGGGTGGAACGGTTCAAGTGCATCGGTTTTCTCACCCACACCCAAGAACTTAATAGGCTTACCCGTGATATGACGAACAGACAATGCCGCACCACCACGTGCATCACCATCGACTTTCGTCAGGATCACACCCGTAAGTGGTAATGCATCGTTGAAGGCTTTCGCCGTGGTCGCCGCATCTTGACCGATCATGGCGTCAACCACGAACAACGTTTCAATTGGGTTAATGGCTGCGTGGACGTCTTTAATTTCGTCCATCATTTCTTCGTCGACGTGCAGGCGACCTGCAGTATCGACGATGACAACGTCATAGAATTTTAGTTTGCCGTGTGCCAGTGCTGCTTTGGCAATGTCGACTGGGCTTTGGTCAGTTGATGAGGGGAAGAAGTCGATACCCACATCGGTTGCCAAGGTTTCCAACTGTTTGATCGCCGCAGGGCGATAAACGTCGGCAGAAACAACCAGTACCTTTTTCTTATGACGCTCTTTAAGCATCTTACCCAGTTTACCGACGCTGGTTGTTTTACCCGCACCTTGTAGACCAGCCATCAAGACAACTGCAGGCGGCTGCGAAGCAAGATCTAACTCTGCGTTAGATTCCCCCATCACCGCTTCAAGTTCAGATTGAACAATCTTGATGAATTCCTGACCTGGCGTCAGGCTCTTTGATACTTCAAGACCAACCGCGGCTTCTTTTACGCGTTTGACGAATTCACGCACAACAGGAAGGGCAACATCCGCTTCCAGCAACGCCATGCGCACTTCGCGCAAGGTGTCTTTAATATTGTCTTCAGTAAGACGGCCACGACCGCTGATGTTCTTCAGCGTTCGGGATAGACGATCTGTTAAGTTTTCAAACATGTCCTACTCGCTCTCTACGCGGCGGTGCCACGACTTCAATTAATGAGGCTTAAGTGGCGATAAACACAAAATTGCCGCGATTATAACGCATTATCCTTCTCGCTAACATGATGCCTTCAACGATAGTTTTAAAGTGCCTATATCACTTTCTTTATTGGTCTCGGTTAAATATAGGGGCGAAAATGGCGGGCAAAGTACATAAGTAGGGAAATGTAATAATGTCTGCAGCACGCAAAAGCAGTGCGCTGTAGCGCGTTACGCAGCGATAACCCCTAAAGATCCATGCCCTTGAATAGCGACGAAGGGTTGAGCAAGGTATACTCGATGTTTTCATTTTCATGCGACGATGCTGAAAAATACATGGATATCTTAATCGCCATTACTGCCGCACTGCTTTACTTTGCAGCGCTCATACAGATCATTCCCGGCTTGTCTGGCCCTAGCCAGATCCCAGCACGCTCAGTGTTTCTTAGCGCAAGCGGCGCGTTAGCCCTTCATGCCTACCTTCTTTTCGACCTTATTGATGCATCTAGTGGGCAAAACCTCAGCATTCTCAATGTGGCATCACTGATTAGCTTTATCATTGCCGCAATGACAACAGGCTTGATGTTCAGAATGCGGGTGTGGGTATTGCTCCCCGTTGTCTATAGCTTCTCTGCGATTAACCTCGCCGCAGCCACCTTATTGCCTGGCGCTTTCATCACGCACTTAGAAGCCAACCCTCAGGTATTGATTCATATTTCGTTGGCCTTGTTCTCTTATTCCACCTTGATGATCGCCACCTTATACGCCATTCAATTGGCCTGGCTTGATCACCAATTAAAGAATAAGAAAAAGCTGGTAATGAACCCAAACCTCCCACCATTGATGGCAGTTGAACGCCAACTCTTCAACATTATTTTGATTGGTGAAGTGCTGCTCACCCTCTCACTGGTAACGGGTGCTGTGTTCGTGCAAGACATGGTTGCGCAAGGTAAAGCGCATAAAGCGGTACTTTCCGCAATGGCATGGGTTGTATATGGCGTCTTACTGTGGGGGCATTATCGCTCAGGATGGCGTGGTCGCCGCGTCATCTGGATCAGTATCGTGGGCGCATTTTTACTGACCCTGGCTTACTTTGGCAGTCGCTTTGTTCGTGAAGTCATTATCGCCTAGACACCATACCTTCATTCGCTGTCAAAACGCATATTGAGTGTAACCGGTGGAATTATCACCATTGAGTTTGACAGCGAGTGCGATCTTTGCCCTTAATTAGGGTTGAACACAATAAAAAGGAATTTACAGTTTGGACGACATATCGACGGGAACACTCGCGTCCCTTTTGGTATTGCTCATCTTCATATCCGCTTATTTTTCCGGTTCAGAAACCGGTATGATGGCGCTAAACCGTTACCGGCTTAGGCACCTTGCCAATCAAGGGCATAAAGGCGCTAAACGTGTAGAAAGGCTGCTAGATCGTCCAGATAGGTTGATCGGTCTTATATTGATCGGCAACAACCTCGTCAATATTCTGGCCTCTGCCATTGCCACTATTTTAGGCATGCGCCTCTACGGCGATGCTGGTGTTGCGATCGCCACAGGTGGCCTCACCCTCGTTGTTCTCGTCTTTGCTGAAGTCACGCCTAAAACCTTGGCCGCTATTTACCCTGAACGCGTTTCCTACACCAGCAGCATATTGCTCAACATACTAATGAAGGTGATGTACCCGCTGGTTTGGTTGATCAATGGCATAACGAATGGCTTCCTTCGTTTGCTTGGGCTCACCACCAGCCATGACGGTAAAGACCATTTAAGCTCGGAAGAATTAAGAACCGTGGTCAATGAAGCGGGTGGGCTTATCCCTCGCCGTCACCAAGACATGTTGATTTCCATCCTCGAGCTCGAAGAAATCGCTGTTAATGACATCATGGTGCCGCGCAATGAAATCACGGGCATCAATGTCAACGATGATTGGAAAGCCATCATGCGCCAACTTACTCATGCCCCTCATGGAAGAATGGTGCTCTACCGCGACAACATTGACGAAGTCGTCGGCATGCTGCGTGTCCGTGAAGCCTACCGAATGATGGTGGAAAATGAGTTCAACAAAGAGAACTTGCTACGTGCTGCTGACGAGGTGTACTACATTCCCGAAGGAACACCGCTCAATGTCCAAATGCTCAAATTCCAACGCAATAAAGAACGTATCGGCCTGATTGTCGATGAGTATGGCGACATCATTGGTTTGGTCACGTTAGAAGATATCTTGGAAGAAATTGTCGGTGAATTCACGACGTCGCTTTCGCCAAGCCTTGCGGAAGAAATCACAGCATTGCCTGATGGCAGTTACATGATCGAAGGCAGTGCGAACATCCGTGATTTGAACAAGAGTTTAAACTGGGCGTTACCGACTGATGGACCGCGCACATTGAATGGCCTGATCTTGGAACACCTCGAAGACATTCCTGATTGCCAAGTGAGCATTGAAGTGGAAGGCCACCAAATGGAGATCATCGATGTGGCTGAAAACATGATTAAGCAGGTAAAAATACTTCCAGTCCCTAAAGCGCCCCAAAGCTAACCGTGTGCATCAACCCGAATAGGTGCTATTTGGGTTGATGCATATTTCATACAACAGCCACATAGTACTTCCTCCCTCGCAAACCTGTCATTAAATTTTACACATCACAACTCACAATAAAGACACCCCGACTGTTTTTCAGCTAATTTTATAGAGCAGCTGTAAACCATGATGGGTTAAACAGCATGTTTCACTTCCCGTAAAATTCTGCGGCGTACCGCCGTTTAACGCGACAGGGTGTCATTATGTTCAACGGTAAATTAAAAAAAGAATTACAAGCAAGCCGCGAAAGCGCCGCTGAAAAACAAGCAATTTTAGATGCGATAGATAACAGCATCGCCACCATTTATTTCACCCCCGAAGGTATCGTGAAGCATGCCAATGCCATTTTCCTTGGGGTGATTGGTTTTTCTCTTGAGGAAGTTACGGGGAAACATCACAGAGAACTTTGTGACCCAGAACTTGCAAACAGTGCAGATTACCAACGATTTTGGGAACGATTACGTTCAGGCGAAGTGATAAACGGCACCTTTCCACGCTTTAACAGTAAAGGCCACCGTATTTGGTTAGAAGCCTCTTACTTCCCGATAAAAACTGATGGTGCAGTGACAGGTGTAATGAAGATCGCTTCAGACATCACCAAAGAGAAAATCCGTCTAGACCAACAAAGTGCTGTATCAGAAGCCTTAGATAAATCTATGGCAACAATTGAATTTCAACCTGACGGTACAATCATTAAAGCCAATGCTAACTTCCTTAGTGCAGTTGGTTACTCATTAGAACAAATACAAGGTAAGCATCACCGTATGTTTTGCCCTGATTCATTTTATGAAGCCCAACCTAATTTTTGGGCTGAACTCGCGTCAGGAGATTTTAAAGCGGGTCAGTTTGAACGCAAAGACAGTGCTGGTCGTGTGCTTTGGCTGCGTGCCACCTACAATCCCATATTTGATAGCAAAGGGAAGGTTGTCAGCGTTGTGAAATTTGCCTCTAACATTACCGAGAAAGTCGAACAAGAACAGGCGATTCGATCTGCAGCAGAAGTGGCGTATACCAACTCCGTCAAAACAGCAGAAGTCGCACAGCAAGGTTCTGATGTGCTGGAATCAACAGTGTCGACATCCCGCTCTATCTCTGAACAGGTCATAGAGACCGCATCATCTATATCGCAATTGAATGAGCAATCTAAAAGCATCGAAGCGATTGTCTCAACAATCAGTGATATCGCCGACCAAACTAACTTACTGGCATTAAATGCGGCGATAGAAGCTGCGCGAGCTGGCGATCAAGGGCGAGGGTTCGCAGTGGTTGCAGATGAAGTCAGACAACTGGCAGCACGTACTAGCCAATCCACGGCAGAAATTGCAGACGTGGTGAAAAAGAACCGCGAATTGACGTCTGAAGCCACAGCCAAGATGTCGAGTGTTTCCGAATCTGCTCAAAAAGGTCAGTCTCAAATATCCGAAGCCTCGGGCGTGATGGAAGAGATTAAAGCGAGTGCACAGACGGTTGCTCAGACGGTTTCAGGGTTGAATGTCGGCTAATCGACATCTTTTCAAATGAACAAAAATTCAAAAGCGCTCCCTCAGGAGCGCTTTTATTATCGGATTCGATTTCCAGACTCGCTATCAAACAACACCAGCTTTTCAGGATTAAAACGAAAGTGCGCCATGTCGCCCGCCTTCAAACAGATGTTTGCTGGCATGCGCGCCACCACTTCTGTTCCGCCAAGAGAGGTAATCACGTATGTGTCTGCGCCCGTTGGTTCGGTGACATCCACCTTGCAATGCAAGGTCGAAGGCGTGCTGCCTTCGCTCTCTGTAATGTCTTCAGGCCTAACGCCCATTTGCACCGTTTTCCCCACATATGCGCTTAGCTCTCCAAACCCACAACTAATGGTGACGGATTGTGGCTCTCCATCAAACCCCGTCAATTGCAGTTGGGTTTCTGATGTATCAGCGCGTTCAACCAACACTTCCACCAAATTCATGGAAGGACTTCCCATAAAGGTGGCAACAAAGGTATTGGCCGGATCGTCATACACCTCGGCAGGAGAGCCAAGTTGTTGCAGTTCACCGTCTTTCATCACCGCTATTTTTGTCGCCAGTGTCATGGCTTCAATTTGGTCATGGGTGACATAGACAATGGTTGCATTTAAACGCTGATGTAGGCGTTTAATTTCCGTGCGCATATCAACACGGAGCTTTGCATCCAAGTTCGACAACGGTTCATCAAACAAGAATATTTTTGGATCGCGTACAAGTGCGCGTCCCATTGCCACCCGCTGACGTTGACCGCCAGAAAGCTGCCCAGGTTTACGCTTCAGCAAATGCTCGATTTGCAGCATCGCTGACACCTCACCGATTTTCTTTTCCCTTTCCGGCTTTGGCACATGGCGCATTTCAAGGCCAAACGAGATGTTCTGCCCCACCGTCATGTTTGGGTAAAGCGCATAAGACTGGAACACCATGGCGATATCACGTTCTGCGGGGTGCAGTTCATTAATCACGCTATCACCAATGCTGACCTCACCATCGCTAATGCTGTCTAACCCAGCAATCATATTCAGTAAGGTCGATTTACCACACCCTGATGGCCCCACCAGCACCAGAAAATCACCATCATCAATGCCGATATTGATGCCTTTTAATACCTCAACGTGGCCGAAGCGTTTTTTTACGTTATTGAGCGTTAGAGATGCCATTACCTTATCCTTTTACTGATCCCGCCATCAGGCCACGAACGAAATAACGTCCCGCTAAGATGTACACCAACAAGGTGGGGAGTGCGGCAATCATGGCGCCAGCCATGTGCACGTTGTATTCCTTTACACCGGTAGAAGAGTTCACCAAATTATTCAGTGCTACTGTGATTGGCGCGGTATCTCCCGACGCAAATGACGCACCGAACAAGAAATCATTCCAAATGTTGGTGAACTGCCAAATGATGGTCACCACAATGATGGGCCCCGAACTTGGCAATAAAATGCGGAAAAACATACGGAAGAATCCTGCACCATCAATCATGGCAGCGCGAATTAATTCACTTGGGAAGGCTTCGTAGTAATTGCGGAAGAACAAAGTGGTAAACCCTAATCCATAAATCGCATGCACCAACACCAACCCTGCCGTAGTATTTGCTAACCCCAGCGTACCGAGCACCTGACTCATTGGCACCAATACCACTTGGAACGGAATAAAACACCCAAACAGCATCAAGCCAAACACCCAACGGTGTCCTCGAAAGCGCCATTTCGTCAGCACATATCCGTTTAATGCACCAAGGGTGGTTGATAACAACACGCCCGGCACAGTGATCATGATGGAGTTCGTAAAGTATCCGCTTATACCTTCACACGTCAGGCCAATACACGCCGTTCCCCACGCAGAAATCCAAGGTTCGACGGTCCAGACTTGAGGCAAGGCCAACATGTTCCCTTGGCGAATCTCATCGAGTTCTTTAAATGACGTCACCAACATGACAAACAGCGGCAGTAAGTACATGCAGGCAAACACGATTAACGTGGTGTAAATCAATATCCGCCAAAAGCGAGTTCCTTGAAAAGGAGAAGAGGTTTCACTGCTACTCATGCTTCTTCTCCTTCAACTCGCTATACAGATACGGAATGATAATGGCCGCAATGGTCATCAACATGATGATCGCACTGGCAGAGCCCACCGCCATTTGGTTACGCGAAAAAGTGTACGAATACATAAAGGTCGCGGGCATTGCTGTGGCATTCCCCGGACCGCCACCCGTTAAGGCAATGACCAAGTCATAACTTTTGATGGCCATGTGCGCGAGCACGATAAAAGCACTGAGGAAGACGGGACGAAGCTGCGGAATAATGATGCGGCGATACATTTGAAACGATGATGCGCCATCAAGCTGGGCCGCTTTTAACATTTCACTGTCGATGCCACGCAAACCCGCAAGGAACATCGCCATGACGAACCCAGACGTTTGCCAGACACCCGCAATCACAATGGTGTAAATCGCCATGTCGGGGTTTATCAACCAATCAAAGCTGAAACTCTCCCAGCCCAATTCATGCATGGTTTTCTCAAGCCCTAAACCCGGATTTAAAAACCACTTCCATGCTGTCCCCGTCACGATGAAACTCAATGCCATCGGATACAGGAAGATAGGACGTAAGCCACCTTCAATGCGAATCTTTTGATCGAGTAATATCGCCAGAAGCAAACCAAGGGCACAACATATGACGATATAAAGAATGCCGAAGATAGCGAGATTTTCGAGCGCCACTTGCCAATTCAGACTGTTCCACAATTTTTCGTAAGGACGCACGCCATCAAGGTTGTAGTTCGGCAGCATACGAGAACGGCTGAACGAGATGTACGTTGTCCATGCAATAAAGCCATAAACAAAAAATAGGATGAGCGCAAAAGAAGGCGCAATAACGATTTTGGGTAACAGTTGCTGCCAAAAATGGCGCGAACTGTATTTTCCTTGTGAAGACATAAATCGATCCTTGAGGTAAAGCGACACTGGCATGAAAAGCGCGGTTCTAGGATCTAAAACCGCCTTCTGCCAGCGTCACTCTCACTATCCCTAGATTGCGTCTTGAACCGCAGAGACCAGTGCTTTCGTTGCTTGCTGTGAGTCCATGCCGCCGTTGAAGTGATTGGTCACCACATCATATACCGCATTTTTCACCGCAGCTGGCGCAGCATGACCATGTGCCATACTGCCCACCAAGGTGTCGTTTTTGTTTGCTTCCGCGAGGTCGGCCATGCCTTTTTTACCACACGCATCAAAATCTGCATTTGACACATCGGTACGTGCAGGTACAGAACCTTTCACCACGTTAAACGCGGATTGGAACGTAGGTGCCATGATGGCTTTCGCCATTTCGTCCTGCGCTTTCGACTCGCCCACATCGAACATCACGAACTGATCCGAGTTAAAGGTCACCATGCCTTGAGTCCCCGGCATACGGAAGCACAAGAAATCTTCATTGGGTTTCAGGCCTGCTTTGAGGAATTCCCCTTTCGCCCAGTCACCCATGATTTGCATGCCCGCTTTATTTTCAATCACCATCGCCGATGCCAAGTTCCAATCACGGCCCGGGAAGTTTTTGTCCACATAGCCGCGAAGCTGCGTCATGCGGTCAAAAACTTTCAACATGGTGTCAGAACTCAGCGCTTCTGGGTCTAAATCAACCATGGCTTTACGGTAGAAATCGATGCCGCCCGTGGTGAGTACAACGCCATCAAAAATGGTCGCGTCTTGCCATGCCTGACCGCCATGAGCCAACGGGATATAGCCCGCGGCTTTGAGCTTATCGAGGGCAGAGATCAGCTCATCCCAGTTTTCAGGTTGCTTCGCACCCACCTCATCAAGGAGCTTTTTGTTCGCCCAAATCCAGTTGGTGGAGTGCACATTAACAGGCGCAGATACCCATTTGTCGTCGTATTTAGCGAAGCGTTGAAGTGCTGTTGGTACAACCTCGTTCCAACCTTCGGCTTCCGCGACACTGTTCAGGTTTGCTACCACATCTTCCGCCGCCCAGTCTTGAATATCAAAACCGAGCATTTGAACTGCGGTAGGCGGATTGCCTGAGGTCACACGCGCACGGAGCACAGTCATAGCATTCCCGCCACCACCGCCCGCCACTGGCATGTCTTGCCAGCCGACACCTTTGGTACCCAGATCGTCTTTCAACACATTCAGAGCCGCAGCTTCACCGCCCGATGTCCACCAGTGCAAGACTTCTACATCTTCTGCCTGTACCGCTGCCGTTGAGAGCAGCAAAGCACCCGCGAGGGGCAAGGTTTGAATCATGGTGTTCTTTTTCATGATATGTCGTCCCGTTTATCGTTGACCTGCAATGACTGCAGTGTTCCTTTCAGTCCTTGGGAACAGAGGTTGAGTGAGCAACCTTATCCCCGATCGCGCAGCACGATGAGCGAACCATCAATTTCACACCAACAACATCGTTGTCAGAGGAAAGGGAATGTTCCCTGCATTGCTGCATGCGTTCACTTGCCACTCGACCAATGTCTTCCGCATTCACACGTATTGTTGTTAACGCTGGAGACATCAATCGACTGTCCTCTAAATCATCAAACCCCACCACGGAGATATCCTTTCCAGGTACCAACCCACGATCACGCAATGCGGTGTAAGCGCCATACGCCACCACATCGGTAAAACACACCATTGCCGAAATGCTTGGGTCACGGTCAAGCACGCGCGTTACCGCTAACTGCCCACCCTCTCGCTTGGTCGAACTCGGCTCAATATCACTGTCTTTCACGGCTAACTCGGCCTCTTGCATGGCAGAGAGAAATCCTTCTTTTCGTTCCTGGTAATCTGAAATACTTTCTACACCGCCAACAAATGCGATTCGCGTATGCCCGAGATCAATCAGATACTTGGTCGATAAATACATGCCTCGACGGTTATCTGGTACAACAACCGGCACATTCGCACCGGCAATTTCTCGCATTAGACACACGGTGGGATACCCTGCACTGGCTAAGCCTTGCAGCCAATCCGCCGATGTTTCCGGTGCTGGCGTGATAAAAAATCCGGCCACATTGTGTTCTTTCAGCGATGCCACCAGTGCTCTCTGACGTGCCTCACTCTCATTAATGTTGACCACAACAGGCACAAGTCCTTGGTCTGTCAACGCCGTCTCAAGTGCAATAATGACCTGCGCCAAATAAGGGTTAGCGAGATCATTCGCGACGATTGCCAGCATGTTTGATTCACGGTTTCTAAGCCCAGCAGCTTCGCGGTTATAGACATAACCCAATGCATCAATCGCCGCGTTCACTTTCTCGATGGTTCGCGCTTTCACGCCCACACCACCACGCAGCACCAAAGAGACCGTAGATTTGGACACACCTGCCGTTCTCGCAACATCAATCACCGTTGCTTTTTTACTGGCCACATAACTTGCTGATTTACGACCAGCCATGACAAAAACCATTCATGCGTCCATCCCACCAGCTGAATAAAAAGTTATTGATGCATTACAGTCATCTGCGAGCAAAGACAGTTTCTGTTCAAAAAATAAACTGGAACGTTCCAATAAAGGTAGTATATTTGTGTAAATAAAGTTGCAATTAAGTTAATTATCAATAGAGAAACAAGCGCTAGATCACGGCAAGTTCGATGGCATATGCATGACTGTCGATGTTCTGGAACAAAACATACTGTTTTGTACCGCGTTGTTACGGATGGAAAGCACGAGAAAGGAAAGAACGATGGCACTCTCTACAGAAAATTTGTCTCAACAGATCCTCGAATTCAAAGCTGCCCTTAAGCAACAAAGTCCCGACTACAAAGCAAGATTTGAATCCGTAACCGACGCGATGAAAGCTGAAATTGCGCGCATCAAACAGGAAGAATCTGAAGGTTCTGCCATTCCTCAATTTGAGTATTCGGACATTGCAGCATCGGGGTTTAATGACGAGCAAAGAGCACGTGTTCATCGCGCTGGGTGCTGCATTGTACATAATGCGTTACCGCGTGATGAGGTATCCGCTCACAATGAAAATCTGTCTAAATACATCATTGATAATGGCTATTACGACCACAAATCCACAGTAGAAGATAACTACTTCAGTCAGCTTAAATCGGACAAGCCCCAGATCTTCGGGATCTATTGGTCTCAAGCACAGGTATGGGCAAGGCAGCATCAGAATATGGCGACACTGCGCCGTCATCTGAATCACCTTTGGCAGTGGCAAGATCCCCGTAGCGGCAAAGCTTACTTCAACCCCGACCTTGAATCGAGTTACGCGGATCGCGTGCGCCGTCGTGAACCGGGCGATGCCACATTGGGCCTGTCACCGCATGTTGATTCAGGCTCCATTGAACGCTGGATTGAGCCTCACTACCGCGATGTCTACCATGAAGTGTTCCATGGTGATTGGACAAAATATCAAGCATTTGACGGGCGGAGTCGCGTTGATGTAGAGGAGTTTCCTTCCCCTGCCGTGTGCAGTGTCTTCCGTACGTTTCAAGGTTGGGTCGCACTCACACAGCAAGGAAAAGGCGATGGCACATTACAAACCGTCCCTTCCACCTTAGCCATGCCTTTTATGCTGCTTCGTGCCATACAAGATGATGTTGAAGAGGAAGACCTATGTGGTGCCGCGCCGGGACGCGCACTGACGGTCTACAAAGAATGGCACCCATTGCTGCTTGAAGGGCTGGTTTCCATTCCGAAAATGCAGCCGGGTGATACCGTGTGGTGGCATCCAGACACCATTCACGCAGTGGAGGACAAGCATAACGGTGACGGCTACAGCAATGTGCTGTTTATCGGCGCGGCACCAGATTGCGAAAAGAACCGTGCGTTTCTCGCCAAGCAACGTCCCACCTTTTTAAATGGGGACAGTTGCCCTGATTTCGCCGCTGAAAACCATGAGCGCAACTATGAAGGCCGCGCAACCGAAGCTGACTTGTCGCCACTCGGGCGTCAACAGATGGGGTTTGAATAAGACGCGAGAAAGCGCGCAATTACATGAGGAAAAACAAAAGCGCCATTTGGCGCTTTTTATGTTTTTGTAGAGAGCGTTAGAACGACCACCAGCTTCGGTTGCTTTCTAACGCTTCGCGGCAACTACTGAGTTGCCCGCCGTATTTTTTCGCTTGTCGTTCAACTTTGCGTGCAACCTGCATCACCTTCGGTTTCGCCTTGTAAGAACCGCGTTTATACCCACCGCGACCTTCATGGTATGCCAAGTATTGGTTATACGGATCCCACTTAGAAATACCCAATTGACGTTGTGTTTCCGTGGTGTACCAACCAATGAACTGCATCGCATCCCCAAAGTCTGTTCGCGATCCTCCATTTCGGGTCGCTTTTTGATAATCAGACCAGGCTGGATCTTGTGCTTGCGCGTAGCCATACGCGCTGCTGATCCTTCCCCACGGGATCACCCAAAGGACATAATCTCGCGGTGGCACAGCATCGTGCACGTAAGAGCTCTCTTGTTTGACGAACGCCATCGCCACATGAATAGGCGTTCCCCATTCTTCCTGCATGTCGACGGCATCTTCATACCAGCCATCGTATTCACGAAAAATACTGCAAATGTTATCTGGGTTCTTGGGGGGCGGCGTCGCACACCCCGTCAGCAACAACACGCCGATTAACGCAAGCCAACGTCGAGAAATACGGCAAGATGAAAGGCGCTGCGATAAAAGACTGAATAATGAAAATTGCATGGGTGTCCTTATCTCCACTCTTTTGCTCATTGCGGAAAAATGCACATAAAAAAACAGGCAGGGTGAGACCTGCCTGTTTCTCTACCTCGTTTTTTTTCGCGCCGCCGAATCACGTGAGGGCGGGCGTTACAACAAGGTGTAAAACGTGTATCTCACTATATCGATACACTATCACCAAAGTACTCAGCCAGATACTGATCAAGGCTCACACTGTCGCCCTGCTCAACCTCTTGCTGACGCTTTAAGCTGGCAATGGCTTCTTCGCGGAATTGTGCGTCAGAAAATTCAGTGTAGTTGCCACCCGCAAAGCGCTCAGCATTTTCAGCAGCTATCGCAAGGCCCACTTTACCAATGCTTTCTTGAGCGAGGATATCGTTGAGCAAACGCGCCGAGAGTGTTTTCTCCGGCTGATCAAACCATGTCACTAACTCTTTGCACACTGCTTGATACTTGTCACCACCATTGGCTTGATCCATCACAACCGCAAGCTTCGCAAGATCGTCAAAGACGCGACGTCCCCACTCTGCTTGTGTGAGCTGTTCACCGTCACAACCGATCTTAAGGGTGAGACCCGGCTTACGCCCTTCCATCACCACTTTGTCCCAATTGTCATGCCAGCATTCAAGTTCGCAATCTGTCATCAAAGAGGAATCAGACAACGCACACCATGTGACGAACAGATCAAGGAAATACACTTGGGTTTCATCAATCCCGGTGGGGCTGAATGGGTTCACGTCTAACGAGCGAACCTCAATGTATTCAACGCCGCCACGCTCCAGTGCATCAGACGGTTTCTCGCCACTTTTCGCAACGCGTTTAGGACGAATAGGTGCGTAAAGTTCGTTTTCAATCTGAAGCACATTTGCATTCAATTGACGGTAGCCCGACGCATCTTTTACACCGATTTTTGCAAACGCAGCCGACGGTGTACGGATAGCGTCACGAACACCTTCAAGGTACTTTTCTAGGCCATCAAAACCAATTTTCAGCACGCTTTGGGCACTGTTGGTGTACCCCAAGTCGCTCAAACGCAATGAAGTTGCGTAGGGCAAATAATAGGTCCCTTCACCCACCTTCTTGAAATCCAGCGCCGTGTCGGTGTTTTTAATGAATGAACCACATAACGCAGGTGATGCACCAAACAGATAAGGGATCATCCAACCGAAGCGGTAGTAATTTCGGATCACACCGAAGTAGGCGTCAGACACGGACTCTTGTCGTGCATACGGTGTTTGATCGCCAAACAACTGCTGCCAAAAACTCTGCGGAAATGAAAAATTGAAATGCACACCGGAAATCACCTGCATCACACTGCCGTAGCGGTGCTTCAAGCCTTGGCGATAAAGGGTTTTCATACGACCCACATTTGACGAACCATATTGCGCCAACGTGATGTCATCTTCTTTGGCAACATAACATGGCATGGAGAGAGGCCACAGCGACTCCCCCTCTAGCTCACGGTAGGTAAAACGATGAATATCGTCTAATTGCATCAACGTTTCAGAGACGGAATAACTCACAGGCGTGATGAACTCCAGCAGAGATTCTGCAAAGTCCGTCGTGATCCATTTATGGGTTAGCGCAGAGCCAAGCGCCTTTGGATGGGCCTCAGAAGAAAGCGTGCCTTCCGATGTAATACGCAAAGCTTCGCGCTCTACACCGCGGCCCATTCCTTTTAGCGCTTCTGGATGTTCAGCCAGCGCCGCCAACCGTTGTGAAAAACTAGTCAAGGCTGTACTCATTTATATTAGTAAACTGTTAAGATGGCTAAGCATAATCACTCTGAAACGCAAAAGCCATATCACTGTTTTTAGGGTTTGCTCAACTAACGATAAAAGTCGCTCAATTCTCAATCACTAAACGTTTTATCGGTAATCCCAATGTCGATAAGCTTGGTGTCAACACGTCCGCATCGCCCACGATAATGATCTGATAATCCTCAGGCTGGAACCAGTTATTTGCCAAGGCATTCAATTCATTTTTGGAGACAGACCCAATAATCGCTTTTTGCTTTGCTTTGTAATCTGCCGCCAGGCGATGACGCATGATCGTAGCAATAAGACCGGCCTTATCCCTTGGCGTTTCATAGCTCAGTGCATCTTTTTGACCCACCGCCAAACGCAGAAAAGCCAGTTCGTCATCCGTGATGCCGTTTTCCGCCATTTGGCGCAATTCTTTCTGCATTTCTTTCACGGTGTCGAGTGTGCTGTTCGCGCGTACTTGGGCTTGATAGACAATGCGACCTGCGTCTTTTCCGCCAACCACGTACCCACTTGCCCCATAAGTGTAGCCTTTGTCCTCACGAAGGTTGAGGTTTAAGCGAGAGTTAAAATTACCGGCCAAATTGAAGTTCGCGAGCTGTGTTCGGAACATGTCACCCGTGGCATCAAAAGGCATCGCATGACGCACCATCTGCACAACACTTTGTGGCGCACCCGGCTTGTCCACCAGCCAAATTTGCGATTGCTCGTAAGTATTTAACTCTGCTTTCGCCGGTGCTTTTGCTTCAGCGCCCTGCCAGCGATTCAACCCTTGGGTTGCGGATAACAGACCAGCTTTGTCGATATCACCCACCACAATTAAGCGCGCATTATTAGGCGTGTAGTTTTCCGCGTAAAACGCCTTCACATCTTCGAGCGTTAAGCTGTTCAATGTTTTAAAGGTGCCTTCTGATGGAAGTGCATGCCATTCGTCTTTGAACAACACCTCGCGCCTCGCCTGACTGGCCTGCCATTGCGGCGTTTGATGACTAAATCGAATGCCTTCCAAGGTTTGTTTTTTCAAGCGGTCGAAATCGTCTTGATTGAGCGCTGGATTGAAAAGAACATCACCGGCTATCAGCAAGGTTTCGCGAAGGTGCTTCGTCAATGATGACACGCTCACTGTCGTGCCATTCAGTGATGCATCGATACTGATGCTTGAGCCCAACCGGTCAAGTTTGGCGGCAATTTCTTCACTGGTTTGTGTTTTACTGCCTTCAGCGATCAGATCCGCGGTGAGCGATGCCAGACCGTTCTTCCCTTCAGGTGCCATCAAACTACCAGCAGGAAGAATAAGGTGCAGTGCGACCGTCGGTGTTTCTGTCGATTCTGCGCCACTGACTTCAATGCCATTGCCTAATTTACTGTGATAAAGCGTGGGTACATTCACGCTAACGGCACCGTTTGGTGAAGGCGCGACACTGCGATCAAAGGTTTCTGGGGTTTGCCGTTGAGCCGTTTCAACCAACCCTTTGTCGTCAGCACGCTCTTTGTCATTAGTACTATCTTTGTCATCAAGGCCGCGGGACATCGCACGTTTAGCAGTGAAGTTTTGTGGTTCAGCTTCTAACGCAACGTGGCCATCTGGCACCACTGACACATTCACCGATGGCTTTTTCCATACAAAGGTATCGAAAACATTTTCGACATCTTTGGTTGTCACCGCATCCAATGATTCAAGCCAAGAGGCCAAACGGTCTGGCTCACCATAGAAGGTTTCATTGGACGCCAGCTGTGCCACTTTGCCGTGCACACTTTGCAAACCAAACACCGCACCGGCTTCAGCGCTACCTTTCACTTGGTCGAGGTCATCTTCTTTGATGCCTCGCGCTTTGAATGCATCCAGCACCTTGAGTACATCTTTACGAACTTGAGTGAGGTCTTGCCCTCGGTTCGCCAATACATAAAGCTGGAAGTTACATGAAAGCTCCGCGCAATCTTGATAAGCACTGGCGCTCAGTACTTTACCTGACTTCACAAGATCTTGATAAAGCAGGCTGTTTCTTCCCTGTCCTAATACAGAAGCAAGCATATCGAGTGCTTGTCGAGATTCAGCTGTTGGATCCAAGGTTGGCCAACTCATCAACAACATGGGTTGCTGAATACGATCTTCCAGTGTCACGAAACGATCGCTGTCGATCGTCACTGGCCATTTGTCAGCCTTCGCCACGTCCGGCCCACGAGGAATATCACCGAAGTACTTTTCAACCCATTCAAGGGTTTGTTTAGCGTCGATATCGCCGCCAATCGTCAAGGTAGCGTTATTTGGTCCATACCATCGCAAAAAGAAGGCTTTTAGGTCATTCACATCGACACGGTTAAGGTCTTCGATATAACCAATGGTTGGCCAACTGTAGGGGTGTTCCGGTGGATACAGCGCCGCCGCTAGCGTTTCTTGCACGCGACCATAAGGACGGTTATCGACATTTTGTGCGCGCTCATTCTTCACGGTATCACGCTGAATTTCGAACTTACGTTGAGAGACAGCTTCAAGCAAAAAGCCCATGCGATCAGATTCGAGCCACAGCATTTTCTCTAGCTCATTAGCGGGCACGGTTTCGTAGTAATTGGTTCTATCACGGTTGGTGGTGCCATTGACGCTACCGCCCGATTCCGTCACATACTTGAAGTGCTGTTGGTCACCAACATGCTTCGACCCTTGAAACATCATGTGTTCAAAGAAATGCGCAAAGCCTGATTTGCCCGGCACTTCTCGTGCCGAACCGACGTGATAGGTCACATCAACATGCACCAAAGGATCGGAGGTATCCGGGTGCAAAACAACGGTTAACCCGTTTTGTAGTTGGTATTTCTGGTAAGGAATAGAAGGCGCATCATTTTGCGCATTCTTTTGTTCGATGAAGGTAACGCCTTCCGGCAAAGAAGCATTCGGTACGGCTTGGTTCAAGCCGCACCCAGACAACCCCAATAGGGCTGCCGTCAGGATAAAATAACGCACACACTATCCTTTCAACATATCATTCAGAGAAACAGTAAACCGCGAGTCACGAGGGCAAGTACGACATACCTGAGGGCTTTGCCAAGTGCGATCAAAATCCAGCACCAGCGTTGCTTTAACCTCAGCCATCCAGCAGCCAAACATAAGGGATCACCGATAACAGGCAGCCAGCTTAGCAATAAGGTCCAATACCCGTAGCGCTGAAGCCAGCTAATGGCTCTTTGACCGTGTTTTTGCTCTTGGGTTCGCGCAGGAAGAAAACGACCAATCCAATAGTTGGTCATGCCGCCAAGCGTATTGCCCAAGGTGGCGACCAAAACGAGCACGGCAATGCTATAACTGCTCTCTTTGAGCAGAAGGATGAGGTTCGCCTCTGATCCTCCGGGAAGTAAGGTGGCACTGAGAAAACCAGTAGAAAACAACACCCATAGCGCCGAGTCACCGCTAAGCCAATCCAACATCTGTCACCCGAACATCAATGACATCCATGCCAGCGGCTTTTGCGGCATCAAATCCAAATACCGCATCTTCAAACACTAAACACTTTTCTGGTTCGACACCCAATAGCGCTGCACAGCGCAAAAAGGTATCAGGGGCTGGCTTGTGTGCGCCAACTTGGTCAGCCCCCACAACGTGATCGAACAAATCGAGTATGCCGGCCTTTTCCATCATGCGAGAAGCAAGCTCTGTCAGCGTGCCTGTACCCACTGCCATGGGTTTCTTTCCCGCAAAGTGACGGGCGACGTCCGTAAACGGCAAAATGGTGAGATGATTTTCTAACAGAGACGAAAAGCACTGTGTTTTATGATCGGCTAAAACCTGCGCATCAATATCGAGGTTGAGTTGCTCAATCAAAGAACGCGCCGTCAGAATCGTCGGGCTACCACCGCGGGTGTGATACCACGTCTCCGACACCGTAAAACCAAAATCAGCGGCTGTTTGTTGCCAAGCAGCATAATGACCCGGCATGGAATCCAACAGGGTTCCATCAAGATCAAAAATTAATCCTTCATAGCCGTCATACCGACTCATTCAGGCATCTCCAATAAAAGTTTTCCGCGAGTGCGGCCAGTTTGAATATCAATATGGGCTTGCACGCCCTCTTCAAGGGGATATGTTTTAGCAACTTCAACGCGTACTGCGCCATCATTCACCAAAGACAATAATGCATTTAGCTGCTCAGGTTTAGGAACAACAAGCATACCTTTAGCTTCAATACCTAGGGGTTTAGCAGCATCAATAATACGATCAGCCGTGATAGTTGGTACCGTTACGACACGGCCATTTTTCGCAACACAAGTCAGCGCAGCCTCTCCAACATCTCCACCTACAAGGTCAATTAATACATTGATATTGTTGACCTGTTCGTGAAGTTCGGAAGCCGTGTAATCTAACGCTGTCGCCCCTAGAGCGCTCACAAAAGCCGAATTCACTGTTGAGCAGCTTGCATACACATTGGCACCTTTCGCTTTTGCCAATTGAATAGCGATATGCCCAACGCCGCCAGCACCTGCCAATATGAGCACTGTCTCGCCAGCCTGAAGCCCTGCAAGTTCCAATGCCTGCCACGCCGTCAAACCCGCAACAGGTAACGAAACTGCAGCCTCAAACGATACGTCATCTGGAATACGTGACAGAGCACTCACATCAGCGCACAAATACTGCCCATACCCGCCACCTTCAACAATACGCCCTGCAACGCGATCGCCTGCTTTGTATTCACCAACATCGTTCACCACAACCCCTGCTGCATCAAAACCCGGCACCCAAGGCAACATATCTTTTATTTTCTCCGCGCCCCACCCTAGGCCTGCGCGTGTTTTTGCATCCACAGGGTTTACGCCAGCAAACGCCACTTTAATGAGAACTTGCCCATCTTGAGGCTCTGGCATTGCAGTCTGTTGGAGTTTTAACGTTTCAGGTCCGCCGAATGCGGTGATGGCGAGTTGGAGATTATGAGGCATATGTCGTCCTTAATGCGTGTGATGTCCTTTGCTCAGTTTCAATAAAAAAGGCGGAAGACACAATGCCTTCCGCCTTTATTTCATCAGTTTGTCGTATTGCTTGGTTGAGAGGGGTAACCCTGCGCTAAACGCGCTTTACCCGACAAGGGCCAACAGCACGCCCGCTGCAACCGCTGAACCCAATACACCGGCAACGTTTGGTCCCATCGCGTGCATGAGTAGGAAGTTTTGAGGGTTAGAGTCTAAGCCCACTTTGTTCACTACACGTGCCGCCATCGGTACAGCAGAGACACCCGCAGCACCAATCAATGGGTTGATGTTGTCTTTGCTGTATTTGTTCAGCAGTTTCGCCATCAATACGCCCGCCGCCGTACCAATACTGAACGCAACCGCGCCGAGCACCAAAATACCCAAGGTTTCAAGATGCAAGAACTGATCAGCTTGAAGTTTAGAGCCGACAGACAGACCCAAGAAAATGGTCACAATGTTGATCAGTTCGTTCTGCGCCGTATTCGACAGACGATCGACCACGCCACTTTCGCGCATTAGGTTACCCAGACAGAACATACCGACCAACGGCGTTGCCGACGGTAAGAAAATAATCGCCATGACCAGTACGGCCAGTGGGAAGATGATCTTTTCAGTTTTCGAGACGTGGCGTAGTTGCTTCATCTCGATCTTACGTTCTTCTTCTGAGGTAAACAGCTTCATGATTGGTGGCTGAATGATCGGCACCAATGCCATGTAGCTGTATGCTGCTACCGCAATCGCGCCTAGCAAATCAGGAGATAGCTTACTCGCAAGGAAAATAGCCGTAGGGCCATCTGCACCACCAATGATTGCAATCGATGCCGCATCCGCGAGCGAGAACTCCATGCCCGGGATCAGGTTCAATAGAATCGCACCAAACAAGGTCGCGAAAATACCAAACTGCGCCGCAGCACCTAACCACAAGGTACGAGGGTTAGCGATAAGCGCACCAAAGTCTGTCATTGCCCCTACACCCATAAAGATGAGGAGCGGCGCAATACCCGACGCAATCGCCACGTTGTAGAAAGAATACAGTGTACCGTCAGCAAACTTGGCAGCATGAGCCGCTTCATCTAACTCTTTCAGTTGATGGAGGTTTGCACCGTCCACTGCCACTTTAATCGCTTCTGGGTTCGCACTGCCGAGACCAAGGATGCGGGCAAATTCGCCCATCACATCTGGACTCGCGGCGTACAACGCATTTTGAATCGCATTGTTTGCCAAACCAACTTCAGGAATATTGGCAAGAATGGCACCGAAACCGATTGGTAATAGCAAGAGCGGTTCAAACCCTTTGCGAATCGCCAAATACAACAGCACGCATCCGACAAAGATCATGACCAATTGGCCAATCTGGAAATTGGCAAGACCAGTGCCTTGCCAGAGGATCAACAAACCTTCCATGTCGCCCTCTTAAGCCAGATTCATCAATGGTGAGCCGACAGTCACTGAATCGCCCTCTTTCACCATGACATCTTGAATCACACCAGCACGTGCAGCACGTACTTCAGTTTCCATCTTCATCGCTTCAAGAATAAGCAATACATCGCCTTCCTGAACTTGGTGACCGGTCTTGGCAACCACTTTGAAGATATTACCCGCAAGTGGCGCAGCAACGGCTTCAGATGCGCCCGCAGACGGTGCAGCAGATGGCGCAGGTGCAGCTTGTGCAGTACTCGGTGCCACAGACGTCAATTCACCTTGAGGGCCAACTTCTACATCGTAAACCTGACCGTTCACTTTCACGCTATACGCTTCAGTACCGCCAGCAGATGCAGCAGGTGCGGGTGCACTTGGTGCCGCTGCAGGCTCAAGGCCTGGCGCAGGTTCAAACGCGTCTGGGTTGCCACGGTTTTTCAGGAACTTCAAACCAACTTGTGGGAACAAGGCGTAGGTCAGTACGTCATCAACTTGCGCTTCTGCAAGCAAAATGCCGTCTTCTTTTGATTTCGCAATCAATTCGTCGGTCAGTGTGTGCAGCTCAGCTTCAAGCAAATCAGCAGGACGGCAAGTGATAGGCTCTTTACCATCCAGAACGCGAGCTTGTAACTCTGCGTTTACTTCGGTTGGTGCTTTACCGTATTCACCTTTCAAAACGCCTGCTGTTTCTTTGGTGATGCTCTTATAACGTTCACCCGTGAGCACGTTAATCACTGCCTGAGTACCAACGATTTGAGACGTTGGCGTGACCAACGGAATGTATCCGAGGTCTTCACGTACACGAGGGATTTCTTGCAGCACCTCGTCCATGCGATCTTGAGCGCCTTGTTCTTTCAGTTGACCTTCCATATTCGTCAACATACCGCCCGGCACTTGTGCTATCAGAATGCGAGAATCCACACCTTTTAGCTGACCTTCGAACTTGGCATATTTCTTACGAACTTCGCGGAAATACGCAGCGATAGGTTCAATAGTTTCAAGCTTGAGGCCAGTATCAAACGGAGTATCTTGCAGCATAGCGACAACGGTTTCCGTCGGCGTATGGCCGTAAGTTTGGCTCATTGAAGAAATGGCTGTATCCAGAATATCGAGACCTGCTTCAACAGCTTTTACTGCGGTTGCAGTAGAAAGACCTGTCGTTGCATGACAGTGAAGCGCAAGAGGAATATCACAAGAGGCTTTAATGCGCGTGATCAGCTCTTCTGCTTCGTATGGGCGAAGCAAGCCTGACATGTCTTTGATACACAGCGAATGGCAGCCAAGGTCTTCTAAACGCTTCGCCAAATCAGTCCACGTATCAATGGTATGGAAAGGGCTCGTCGTGTAAGACAGCGTACCTTGCGCGTGAGCGCCTACAGAGACCGCTGTTTTTACCGCTTTTTCAAAGTTGCGCACATCGTTCATCGCATCAAAGATACGGAATACATCCATACCGTTTGCGTGTGCACGCTCAACGAACTTCTCGACAACGTCATCCGCGTAGTGACGGTACCCTAAAAGGTTTTGACCGCGAAGCAGCATTTGCATCGGGGTTTTAGGCATGGCTTTTTTCAGCTCGCGCAAACGAACCCAAGGATCTTCACCAAGGAAACGGATGCAAGAATCGAATGTCGCCCCGCCCCACGTTTCTAGAGACCAGTAACCTACATCATCCAACGCTGCCGCGATGGGCAACATATCATCAAGACGCATACGTGTCGCAAACAACGACTGATGCGCATCACGCAAGACAACATCTGTTATAGCGAGTGGCTTAGACATACTACATAACTCCTTGTAATTGTATGTTTCGCATCAGCTAGCGCTGGCGACTACGATATTTATTCACTGCTGCTGAAATGGCGGCAATGGTTTCTCCAGGGATTTGCCCGTTATTTTGAGTAGGCGTCGAGGTAGACGCGATTTGTGGGGGCAATTCTTCAGGAACAATGCGGGACATCAATTTGACCAAGACGATCAAAATGGTGAGAAAAACGAAGACTACCGCCATGCCAGTAAACATGAGCGTAGCAGCTTGCTGGAGTGTACTTCCCAGATCCATATACGAGCTTCCTTTGCTTCTAAACTGGCAAACCTGCAGTGTTTGCACAGCACATCAATGCTCACAAAATGTGTTTTACATTTTGTTGAGAATTTACTTATTCAGTTAAGTATGCGGTCAAAATACTAACAATCTACAATAATGACAATCCTGTAATACTGATCATTTCTGCCATTTTCGGCCTCTGACGCAATAAACACGTGCAAATGTTATCATTTTGTTAACACAAAAAGCGGTAAACCAACCTGGTTCTGTTAAGAAATGATCAACAGATAAAGTAACGGTATGTCAGGGTATTAAGTCGTTTTTTTGAGGTATAAATCGGGTAAGAATAAGGAAGTCTTCAAAAGACGAGGAACAGTATATTAGATACAGAAAGTTCGCTTTTTGAGATAACACGCAAATAAGCAACTTAAATGAATTTTCATGCAGAAAGAAAATGGTGCGCGTGGGAGGATTCGAACCTCCGACCGCCTGGTTCGTAGCCAGGTACTCTATCCAGCTGAGCTACACGCGCATTTT
>NZ_FOWR01000029.1:39473-64611 GCF_900115495.1 Enterovibrio norvegicus DSM 15893
TGGTGCGCGTGGGAGGATTCGAACCTCCGACCGCCTGGTTCGTAGCCAGGTACTCTATCCAGCTGAGCTACACGCGCAGTGTTTTCTTTACTAAAGAAAACGTGTTGATTGTTATCGCTAACCACCAACAAAATAATGGCGGTGAAGGAGGGATTCGAACCCTCGATACGGGATAAACCGTATACTCCCTTAGCAGGGGAGCGCCTTCAGCCTCTCGGCCACCTCACCGTCTTGCGGAGGCACATATTACTTTGAGCCAGAAATATGTCAAACACTTTATCTATAAAAACCTGCACTCACGATGTGTTTGCACACTTCTCAACCGACCTTGAGTGATATCGGGTAGAAATCCCCTCAATTGCTTTTTAAATGAACAATCTAAAGATAACAAAAAGGCCGATTAAAATGATCGGCCTCCAGGGAATTTCATTTGCGTGTCGCTTAAAAGTTACCTGTTGTCGGTGCAGGGTTACCTTTTTCAGCTTGGATACGCATATAGATCTCTTCACGGTGCACAGACACCTCTTTCGGCGCGTTTACACCGATACGAACTTGGTTGCCCTTCACGCCCAGTACAGTCACGGTGACTTCATCACCAATCATCAGCGTTTCACCTACGCGACGAGTCAAAATCAGCATTCTTCTACTCCTTGAGTAATTACAACTTTCTTCTAGTTGAGTCTGTTTGGTCTTCTTACTGCACGAAGTAAACTCATACGGCAGCTCAAGCTCCGAGATGGACTAACAACTACTTTCCTTCCTTGCGAGCATCCTTTAACAGGCGCTACGCCAATACAATCAACGCCTGTCTGGATTCTCAATATGGCTTATTTCTTTGGCCAACTCCAGTTTGCCAATGAGAATTCGCACAATCAATCCAGACAATGTGACCCTCGTGCCCAGAAGATCACGGTGTCACACATCAAATGGTAAGGAAATATTATCCAATAGAGCTAAAAACGGGTGAATAAGGTTTCAATTAAAACCTTACAAACGTTAAGGCGATGCACTATACAGATAATGAAACAAAGTGCAAATAATAAACGCATCACAAAAAAGGGCCTACAAAGGAGGCCCTTAATGACATCGTTTACAGCTAGCTTGGGCTGTCGTTTGCGCTTACAAGCGCTCCGCCAGCCAAGGCGTCACAGATTCAAGTGCGTTTGGCAATGCCGCTGCATCACTGCCGCCTGCTTGCGCCATATCAGGACGACCACCGCCCTTACCACCCACTTGCTGAGCAACCATGTTCACCAATTCGCCGGCTTTCACCTTGCCAATCAGGTCTTTAGTCACACCCGCAATTAACGCCACTTTGTCATCTGCAACATTACCAAGGAAAACAACACCGCTACCCATTTGGTTTTTCAGGTCATCAACCATGGTGCGAAGTGCTTTGCTATCAGCGCCATCAAGCTTGCTGATAAGCACTTTAACGCCATTGATTTCAGTCACGTTATTGATGAGGCTTGCGCTCTCTTGTGCTGCTAGTTTCTCTTTAAGCTGCTGAATTTCTTTCTCCAATGCTTTCGCTCGAGTTTGAGATTCGCTTACCTTTTGTGAGAACTCTCGCTGCTGACGGTAGAACGCTTCTTCTGCGCCTTGGCCAGTAACCGCTTCGATACGACGTACACCCGCTGCAATACCGCCTTCAGACGTCAGTTTCAACATACCGATATCGCCAGTGCGGTTTGCGTGAGTACCACCACAAAGTTCAATAGAGAAATCGCCCATGGTCAATACGCGAACTTCATCGTCATATTTCTCACCAAACAGTGCCATTGCGCCTTTTGCTTTAGCAGCGTCAATACCCATCAGTTCAGTCGACACATCATGGTTAAGACGAATTTGCTCGTTCACCATTTTCTCAACGGCACGTAGCTCTTCAGCTTTCACTGCTTCAAGGTGAGAAAAGTCAAAACGTAGACCTTCAGCACGCACCAAAGATCCTTTCTGTTGAACATGGTCACCGAGAATAATGCGCAGTGCTTCATGCAACAAGTGCGTTGCTGAGTGGTTTAGCGCAATCGCTTGACGACGCTCTGCATTCACTTTCGCGTCAACGTTATCACCAACAGACAAGGTACCGTCTACCAACTTACCGCGGTGACCGATCGCCGATCCATACTTTTGCGTGTCAACAACCTCGAACTTGCCCGCTTCCGTCATTAGGAAGCCAGCATCACCACATTGACCACCTGATTCTGCATAGAAGGGTGTTTGGTCAAGAATGATGACCGCTTCGTCAGACGTCGCAAGCGCTTCGGTCGACATACCGTCAACAAAGATATCGGTAATAAGGCCGTTACCTTGCGTTTCACCGTAACCAGTAAACGCAGAACTGTTGTCTACTTTGATAACCGCGTTGTAGTCAGTACCAAATTGGCCAGCTTCGCGCGCACGCTGACGCTGTGCTTCCATCGCAACTTCAAAGCCTTCTTCATCAATCGACAAATTGCGTTCACGAGCAACGTCGTTGGTCAGATCCGCTGGGAAGCCGTATGTATCGTAAAGCTTAAAGACGGTTTCGCCATCAAGCACATCGCCTTCCAAGTTTTCAAGTGCTTCATTAAGTATGGCCATGCCGCGCTCGAGTGTACGACCGAAGTTCTCTTCTTCAATCTTTAGCACTTTCTCAACCAATGCTTGCTGCTTCTTCAACTCTTCGCCAGCGGTACCCATGATCTCTGCCAATGGACCAACAAGCTTGTAGAAGTAAGAACCTTTCGCGCCAAGCTTGTTACCGTGACGAACTGCACGACGAATGATACGACGCAGTACATAGCCACGGCCTTCATTTGACGGCATCACACCATCAACAATTAAGAACGCACAAGAGCGAATGTGGTCAGCAACAACGCGCAGGGATTGGTTAGACAGATCATCATAGCCAATCACGTCTGCCGCTGATTTAATCAACGTTTGGAAGATGTCGATTTCGTAGTTTGAGTGAACGCCCTGCATGATTGCAGCAATACGTTCAATACCCATACCGGTATCAACGGACGGCTTTGGCAGTGGTTCCATCGTGCCATCGGCTTGACGGTTGAACTGCATGAATACGTTGTTCCAGATCTCGATGTAACGATCGCCATCTTCTTCTGGTGAGCCTGGAGGACCACCCCAGATGTGATCGCCGTGATCATAGAAGATTTCAGTACATGGGCCACATGGACCCGTGTCACCCATTTGCCAGAAATTGTCTGACTCAAAAGGTTTACCACCTTCTTTATCGCCAATGCGTACGATACGGTCTGCTGGAATGCCAATTTTTTCATTCCAAAGCGCAAAGGCTTCATCATCCGTTTCGTAAACCGTTACCATCAGTTTTTCTTTTGGTAGTTTCAAAACGTCAGTCAGAAATTCCCAAGCGTAGTTGATAGCATCTTCTTTGAAGTAGTCACCGAAGCTGAAGTTACCCAGCATTTCAAAGAAAGTGTGGTGACGGGCAGTGAAGCCCACGTTTTCCAGGTCGTTATGCTTACCACCGGCACGTACACAGCGTTGTGCTGAGGTTGCACGCGTATAGGCGCGTTTTTCAGCACCAAGGAAGCAATCTTTAAACTGGTTCATACCTGCGTTTGTAAACAACAGCGTCGGGTCGTTTGCAGGTACAAGCGATGAGCTAGGCACGATTTGGTGCCCTTTGCTTTCAAAGAATTCAAGATACGCTATGCGGATCTCGTCGGTGCTCATGTACATTGGCTAATCCTGAAATTGGGGTTGTAGTAGCAACTAAATCGCTTTCGGTGCGATTGACTAGAGTCAGTTGAGAGCCATTGTAAACAACCTGACCAGTTGCGAAAAGAGGCGGAGAGAAGTTTGCGCGTCGTGTGGGCGCTGTCAGGGTAGTTTTTTGCGTTTATTGATAGAGAAGTCAGTCAGAAGAGGATAACGCGTAATTAATTTGATCGAAGTTAAATCCGCGACTTTGTAAGTAACGCATCCACTTTGAACGTTGTTTGAAATCTGCTTCCGGTAAGACACCGTCGTAATCACCAAATCGTCGAACCGCCAACTCTTTCGCAAGCGCGTACCAATCGTGTTGTTGATTTTCTTGTGCGGTTTCTAATAGCGGCGTTGAAATGCCTTTTCGTTTTGCGTCAAAGCAAATGCGCTGCCAGCCATGCCCTTTTAGAACACCTTGTCGAAGCATACTCTCTGCGAAACGTTTGTCATCGATCCAACCATGATAAAAGCAGTGCTCTATGGCGGTATCAATGTCTTCAGAGGGGTACTGTTTCTGCGCCAATTTCTGACGAAGCTCCAGTTCTGAATGGTCACGGCGGGCCAAAAGGCCCACCGCTTTTTCTCGTGCAGTTAAACTCAGAACGCTTCGCCTTCTGGCTGCTCTTCTTTATTTTTCGCGTCTTCTTCGCTCAACGTTGCGCTTTGTAGCAACATGTCGCGCAGTGTCTTATCAAGCTCTTTGGCTAGGTGCTGGTTTTCTTTCAAGAACTTACAAGAATTCGCTTTACCTTGACCAATCTTGTCGCCGTTGTAGCTATACCATGCACCGGCTTTCTCAACTAACTTGTGCTTAACGCCCAAGTCAATCAGTTCGCCATAAAGGTTAATACCTTCGCCGTACATGATTTGGAATTCTGCTTGTTTAAATGGTGCAGCAATCTTGTTCTTCACCACTTTAACACGCGTGTCGTTACCTACGATCTCGTCGCCTTCTTTGATAGAGCCGATACGGCGAATATCAAGACGAACTGACGCGTAGAATTTCAGTGCGTTACCACCTGTGGTGGTTTCGGGATTACCGAACATCACACCAATCTTCATACGGATTTGGTTAATGAAGATCATTAGCGTGTTGCTGTTTTTGATATTCGCAGTCAGCTTACGCATTGCTTGAGAAAGCATACGTGCTTGCAGACCCATGTGAGAGTCGCCCATCTCACCTTCGATTTCCGCTTTTGGCGTCAATGCCGCGACGGAGTCAATGATGATAACGTCAACTGCACCTGAACGTGTCAGTGCATCTGCGATTTCAAGCGCTTGCTCACCCGTATCAGGCTGAGAAACGAGAAGGTTATCGATATCAACGCCTAGCTTACGCGCATAAACAGGGTCTAGTGCGTGCTCCGCATCGATAAACGCACAGGTTTTACCTGCTTTTTGTGCTTCCGCGACCACTTGAAGTGTCAGGGTTGTTTTACCTGAAGACTCAGGGCCATAGATTTCAACAATACGACCGAATGGCAAGCCACCCGCTCCCAACGCGATATCCAATGACAAAGAGCCAGTTGATACTGTTTCAATGTCCATGGTGCGATCATCGCCTAGACGCATGATCGATCCTTTACCGAATTGTTTTTCAATTTGGCCTAGGGCCGCGGCAAGCGCCTTCTGTTTGTTGTCGTCCATTTGATTCTCCAACGGAAGCAATATTCGTTCAGATAACTGTTCATCAATTGCTGCTAAGTATACTGTCCATTTATACAGTGTCTAGCCCTGTGCAAACTTTTTCTTTCCTTTCGTGTCGCCGCTCTTATTTTTGGCTTTCTAAATAAGACTGCAAACGACATAAGCTATGGGCGATGGTATTGAAACGAATGACATGCCTATCTCCATCAAACAAACAGGTTTCAGTCACAACCCCTAATTTTGTCGCCCAACCAAAGCAGACTAAGCCAACGGGCTTATCGTCACTTCCACCTGTAGGGCCAGCAATACCACTCACGGCCAAGGCATAATCTGCGTTCGCCGCTTTCAATGCACCTGCCGCCATTTCTGCGACAACCTCTTCACTCACCGCACCGTATGCCGCTAACGTTTCTTGCTTTACGCCGACCAGTTCATGTTTGGCATCATTGCTGTAGGTAACAAATGCACGCTCGAACCATGCGGAGCTTCCCGCCACTTCTGTCAAAAAATATGAGATACCGCCGCCCGTGCAAGATTCCGCTGTGGTCACCGTCTCGCCAGAAGCTTTCAGTCGCTCACCAACCTGCGTCGCCAGTTTAATTAATTGCTCCATCGTTCTCTCTATTGGCCTCATTTGCTCGCCATCGCAATAAGTATACTTTACCGCTTCGCAGCGATTCACGTATCCTTATTACCTAATCCCTATCCTTTGTAATTTTGCAGGCCAAACCGTGACAGAACAAGCAACAGCAAATCACACTCCGATGATGCAGCAATATCACAAACTAAAAGCGCAACATCCCGAAGAGCTTCTCTTCTATCGGATGGGTGATTTCTACGAGCTTTTCTATGACGACGCAAAACGCGCATCGCAATTACTCGATATCTCACTCACAAAACGTGGCGCGTCTGCAGGTGAGCCTATTCCGATGGCTGGCGTACCCTACCATTCTGTCGAAGGGTACCTCGCACGTCTGGTTCAGCTTGGAGAATCCGCCGCGATTTGTGAACAAATTGGCGATCCTGCCACCAGCAAAGGTCCAGTTGAGCGTCAGGTTGTCCGTATCATCACGCCGGGCACGGTCTCTGATGAAGCGTTATTGAATGAACGCGTCGATAACTTGCTGGCTGCGATTTTCTCTCGCGGTGATCGTTTTGGTTACGCCACACTAGATATCACCTCTGGTCGTTTTTTATTGAGTGAACCTTCCACCGAAGAAGAAATGGCCGCGGAATTGCAACGCACTCGCCCTGCCGAGTTACTTTATCCAGAAGATTTCACGCACCATACACTGACAGAGATGAGCAAAGGGAGTCGTCGTCGTCCCATTTGGGAATTCGACCTCGACACCGCAAAGCAGCAGCTTAATCAACAGTTTGGCACGCGAGACTTAGTGGGTTTTGGTGTTGAAGATTGTAGTCTAGGTTTGGCTGCTGCGGGCTGCTTGATGCAATACATTAAAGACACCCAGCGTACTGCCCTGCCACACATTCGTTCTTTGGTGAAAGAAAACAAAGATCAATCGGTGATCTTAGATGCCGCGACGCGACGCAACCTCGAACTGACCCAAAACCTTTCAGGCGGGTTAGAGAACACCTTGGCATCCGTCCTTGATAAAACCACCACCGCCATGGGCAGCCGTCTGCTTAAACGCTGGTTGCATCAACCCATCAGAAACGTCGAGATGGTGAATGACCGACTTGATGCGATTACAGCGCTGAAAGTATCGGGCCTCTATGTTGAACTTGCTGCCACTCTTCGCCCAGTGGGTGACATGGAGCGTATTTTGGCGCGCTTGGCGCTTCGCTCTGCACGCCCTCGCGACATGGCAAGATTACGCGGTGCCTTGCAACAGCTGCCCGACATCGAAACACTGCTTGATGAACTGACAGATAATGCGATCATCCCGCTAAAACAAGCCGCCACGCCGATGCCTGAACTCACTGCCTTGCTTGAGCGTGCCGTGGTTGAAGCGCCGCCAGTTGTTATTCGAGACGGTGGCGTTATCGCCCCTGGATATAACGCAGAGTTGGATGAATGGCGTGAGCTTGCAGATGGCGCAACTCGCTATCTTGATGAGCTTGAAAAGCGCGAGCGAGAGCGTCATGACATCGACACCTTAAAGGTCGGCTTCAATCAGGTTCATGGCTTCTTTATTCAAGTCAGTCGCGGACAAAGTCACCTTGTACCGCCATATTATGTTCGCCGTCAGACACTGAAAAATGCAGAACGCTACATCATCCCTGAGTTGAAAGAACATGAGGACAAAGTCCTCAATTCCAAATCAAAAGCCCTCGCACTCGAGAAAAAGCTGTGGGAAGAGCTGTTCGACCAATTGCTTCCGCATTTAGAAACGTTGCAACGTGCTGCCGATGCCCTCTCGTCAATGGATGTGCTGGCTAACCTTGCCGAACGCGCTGAGACGTTGAACTACTGCCGTCCAACACTGACAGACACGCGTGGAATCGACATTGCTGGCGGTCGTCACCCTGTTGTTGAACAAGTGCTAGATGCACCTTTCATTGCCAACCCAACGATGCTGCATCCACGTCGCCGTATGTTAATCATTACAGGCCCGAACATGGGAGGTAAATCGACATACATGCGTCAAACGGCGCTGATTACCCTATTGGCGCATATTGGCTCTTACGTGCCTGCAGAGTCCGTCACCATGGGTCCCGTTGATCGCATCTTCACGCGTATTGGGGCATCAGACGATCTCGCTTCTGGCCGCTCGACCTTTATGGTTGAAATGACCGAGACGGCAAACATCCTTCACAACGCCACAGAGAACAGTTTGGTATTGATGGATGAAATTGGTCGAGGCACCAGTACTTATGACGGTCTTTCGTTAGCATGGGCAAGTGCAGAATGGTTGGCTGAAAGACTCAAAGCCATGACGTTATTCGCCACCCACTATTTTGAACTCACAGAGCTATCGGGTCAGGTTGATGGCTTAGTCAACGTCCACTTAGATGCCGTTGAGCACGGCGATGAGATTGCTTTCATGCATGCCGTTCAAGAAGGTGCAGCAAGCAAATCATATGGTCTTGCAGTGGCAAGTTTGGCTGGAGTGCCGAAAACCGTGATTCAGCGAGCGAAAACCAAGCTGCGTCAACTTGAAGCAAGTGGACATGAAGTCGTCACTGGTGAACACAGCCATGTGCCTGCAACGCAACTGTCATTGCTGCCAGAATTGAGCGAGATGGAAAAAGCGTTTGCTGACATTGAGCCAGATAACCTAACCCCGCGTCAGGCACTCGATGCGCTTTACATGCTCAAAGCCATTAGCGGATAAAAACCCACAAACACGCTGACAAAAAAAAGCCCCAGACAATGGGGCTTTTTTGCGAACACATAAAATGTGCTTCAAACTGTGTTTTGGCGCAGTGTTCACAACCTCTCTAACATAAAGTTCGGACTGCTTAGTGCTCAGTATTGAACAACGATTCGATGTTCAAACCTTGGTGCGTAAGCATGTCACGAAGACGCCTGAGACCCTCAACCTGAATTTGACGAACGCGTTCACGTGTCAAACCAATCTCACGACCTACGTCTTCTAACGTTGATGCTTCATGACCCAATAGGCCAAAGCGACGCGCTAGTACTTCACGTTGTTTCGGGTTTAGTTCTTGTAACCAGTGCACGATAGACTTCTTCATGTCATCGTCTTGTGTTGTGCTCTCTGGGCCACCTTCTTTCTCATCAGGGATGATATCAAGAAGTGCTTTTTCAGAGTCACCGCCGATAGGGTTATCGACCGAACTAATACGTTCGTTAAGACGAAGCATACGGTTCACATCTTCGACTGGTTTATCCAGTTGAAATGCGATGTCTTCTGCAGTTGGTTCGTGATCGAGCTTCTGTGCAAGTTCACGTGCAGTACGCAGGTAAACATTCAGCTCTTTCACAACATGAATAGGCAGACGAATGGTACGCGTCTGATTCATGATTGCACGTTCGATTGTCTGGCGGATCCACCATGTCGCATACGTTGAAAAACGGAACCCACGTTCTGGGTCAAACTTCTCAACCGCACGGATAAGACCAAGGTTACCTTCTTCAACCAGATCAAGCAGAGCAAGACCACGGTTTGAATAACGGCGAGAGATCTTAACCACTAAACGCAAGTTACTTTCGATCATGCGTTTGCGAGCAGCTTCATCACCGCGCAATGCGCGTCGTGCATATAGGACTTCTTCTTCTGCAGTAAGCAGAGGAGAATAACCAATTTCGCTAAGGTAGAGTTGCGTTGCATCCAAAGCTTTGGATGATGCCGCGAAGGATACGGATTCTTCAGCTTCAGCTTCTTCGGTTGTTTCAACCTCAGCGTCAGTTTCAATTTGTTCCATTTCAGCTTCGTCGACTACCAAGTCCTCGACTTTCTTTGCAGTATTATTCTGACTCATAGCGCCTCCCAATTTGGCGTAGCAAGCAAGACAGTACAGCAAAACTGTCACGGTCTACCGTTTGGGCAAGTACCTCAACGGATTAACCGATTTTCCCTTATAACGTATCTCAAAGTGCAACCGGACACTGTTCGTACCAGAGCTACCCATCGAAGCTATTTTTTGCCCCTTCTTGACGCTCTGTCGTTCCGAAACAAAAATGCGGTCGTTATGTGCATAAGCGCTTAGGTAATCATCGTTATGTTTAATGATGATTAAATTGCCGTATCCACGTAACGCGTTGCCCGCATACACAACCTTTCCACCGCCTGATGCATGAATGCTTTGACCTCGCTTACCGGCGATATCGATACCTTTATTCCCTAATTCAGAACTAGAAAAACCAGAGACGACGCGTCCGCGAGCAGGCCATTGCCAAGAAATCGCTTTTTGCGTTTCGGGCTTGTTAGCAGCTTTTTCAACAGATGGTTTATTTTTTGTTACAGCTTGACTGTACTCCTTCGCTTTTTGCTGTTCAACCGATTTCTTGTTCTGAGAACTGGTTCCAGACTTAATTTGCGGAGCGTTTTTTTGATTCTTTTCTGCTGATTTAGACGATGATGCTGTTACGGGTATTGGTGGCGGTGCAGCCGGCACAATGGGTACTACAGGAACCTGAGATTTCTTGCCATACGTAGGCGGGACGTACTTTTGCTTCCATAAGTTTAGCTTTTGGCCGGGGAAGATGGTGTACGGTTCTTTGAGGTTGTTTGCACTAATGATTTCTTTTACATCTCTGGCCGTGACGTATGCAATATAGTACAGGGTGTCGCCTTTCTGGACCTCGTAATAGCTGCCTCTAAAGCTTCCGCGCTCAATTTCACCATAGTCAGGTCCAACACTCGAAACAGGTGCCGGACTTGAAACCGTACAAGCAGTGAGAAATGCCAGCAATGAAAGAAAAAGTAGAACTTTCAACCGAATTTAATCCCCAACCACTTGACGATACCTAAGCCAAATCACCAGCGACAAGTGGGACGAAACGCACAGCTTCAATTGCTGTTGTTTCAAACTCATCGCCATTACGCATTACTTTGTACAAAACTTGTTCTGTTTCACCAACGGGTACGATCAATGTCCCACCATCGGCAAGCTGTTCACACAGCGCTTTAGGCATGCTTGCTGCGGCCGCTGTCACAATGATTGCATCAAAAGGCCCTTTGCTTGCCCATCCTTGCCAGCCATCACCGTGCTTGGTCGAAATATTATAAAGTTCAAACTGTTTAAAACGACGCTTGGCAACCATTTGCAGCTGCTTAATTCGCTCCACAGAATAAACATGCTCAACCAGTTGCGCTAGCACACATGTCTGAAAGCCCGATCCTGTTCCTACTTCGAGTACACGACTGCTATGTGTCAGATTTAACAACTCTGTCATCTTTGCCACAATGTAGGGCTGAGAGATAGTCTGTCCAAAACCAATCGGTAAGGCATTGTTGTCGTAGGCTTGATGCGCCATCGCTTCAGAGACAAACACATGACGAGGTAGACGGCTGATAGCATCGAGCACGTTTGCGTCAGTGATCCCTTGTTGTTGCAATAGTTGAATAAGTGAATGCGAATAATTCACTAATAATATCCTTAATTATTCGTCGTGGAGCTAACCCATTGCGACAACGCATCCAAGGTATCATGCGCTGTTAAATCGACTTGTAGGGGTGTTAAAGAGACACATTTATTTTCAATGGCATAGAAATCCGTGCCGGGGCCTGCATCTTGCGTCGCGCCCGGAGGGCCAATCCATAAGATATCCTGACCTCTTGGGTCTTTTTCTCGGATCATACCTTCAGCACGGTGTCTTGCGCCTAGGCGAGTGACTTGCCAACCTTGTAGTTCATTCAGCGCACAATCAGGCACGTTAATGTTCAAAATTCGGTTGCGCGGTAAGGGCTGTGTTTTGTCACCCAATACCACTTGCTTCACCACTTCAGCCGCTGTAGCAAAGTGCGTAGAACCACACAATGAAACAGCAATCGCTGGTGCACCAAGGAAGAAGCCTTCCGTCGCCGCCGCAACAGTGCCGGAATAAAGCACGTCATCACCGAGGTTCGCGCCATGGTTTATGCCTGCGATCACGAAATCGACGTCTTCTTTCACCAATTCGTTTAGCGCAATGTGCACGCTGTCGGTTGGTGTTCCTTGTACCGCGTAGCGACGCTCACCCACTTGGCGAATGCGAAGCGGGTTTTCAAGCGTCAGTGAATTAGACGCACCCGAACGGTTGCGATCTGGCGCTACCACAGTCACCGTTGCGATGTCTGACAGAACCTCTGCCAATACATTAATCCCTTCGGCAAATACGCCATCGTCATTACTGATCAGAATGTGCATCGAATTCTTCATCCATTGATTCCTCAATCACTTCTCGCATGACTGCTGTCGCAAAGCTACCTGCAGGCAATGAGAATGAGACTGTTAACGTGTCTTTTTCACACGTCCATTCCATTTCTTGCGGAAACAACATCAGTGCACGGCGGTCATGGCGCATGCGGTTGCTGCGAATAACCGCCAGCAAATCAGGTTCCTGATCAATGATGTTTTGCTCAAATTTTCGCGCATCAGCTTCTGTCGGTAACGCGTTGTCACCGGTCATTGGGCCTGAAATTAACCAGTGGCCTTTTTCAAGCAGCTCAGTCGCTTTATCGGTATCTAGCACCAATTTAAGGTGTTCAGTGTCATCAATCAGCATATCGCCGCGCATTGGCGTGTGCGTCATGCCTTGCTCTATACGAGCCGACAACACTTGGTTAAACATGTATGAGCGTGCGGCAGACAAATAGAAACTGCGCTTGCTTTTGTCGCGGACGCGAAATTTATCTTGTCCCCATTCACGGGCTGAAACAACGTTGTTACCGTTACGGCCAAATCGCTGGCTGCCAAAATAGTTTGGTACACCTTTGTCGCGAATGTTGCTTAGACGCGCGTCTATCGCGGCATCACCAGTAAAATCTGTGATCACTAGCGAGAAGCGGTTACCGATCAAATCACCTGGGCGCAATTTTTTGTCGTGACGCGTCGTTTCAAGAATGGCATCGACACCTTCATGGGTATCAACAAATTCAGTCAAGTCAGGGTCATCTTGCCCTGGCAAGTGAACGCTAAACCATTGCTCGGTAACAGCGTGGCGATCTTTAAGACCTGCCCAGCTCACATCGCGAGATTTCACCCCACATGCCTTTGCCAGTTCATTGGCAACGTACTTGGTGTTTTCACCGATTTTACGAATGCGAACAAGAAAATGTTCACCGTGACCGGCAGGGGTAAAATCAAGAGTTTCACTGACAAAAAAGTGTTCAGGTTGGGCTTTTAAACGACCTGTCGCTGTCGGTTTACCATGTTGGTAAGCCAGCGAGTGCATTACATCAGTCATAGGATTCCTTGCGGATAATGACTACCGCTTCACAAGCAATGCCCTCTTTTCGGCCAGTAAAGCCAAGGCGCTCCGTGGTAGTCGCTTTCACATTAATATTGCTGATGTCCGTTTCGAGGTCTTGCGCGATAGCCGCACACATTGCATCAATGTGCGGTGCCATTTTTGGCGCTTGCGCCATGATGGTCACGTCAAGGTTACCGAGAATGTATCCTTTCGCTTTCACTTTTGCGTAAACGTCACGAAGTAGAAAACGGCTATCGGCCCCTTTCCACTCCGCGTCTGTATCAGGGAAATGGCGACCAATATCGCCTGCAGCAATGGCACCTAGCAATGCATCACACACTGCGTGTAGTGCGACATCACCGTCAGAATGCGCAATCAAACCTTGCTCATAAGGCACGGCGACACCGCCAATAATGACCGGGCCTTCACCACCAAACTTGTGAACGTCAAAACCGTGTCCAATACGCATCATAATTTGTCCTCTTTATCTCAACCCTGTGTAGCACGTTGTGTTAGGAAAAACGCGGCTAATACCAAATCTTCAGGTTGAGTGACTTTAATGTTATCTGCATGCCCCACCACTAATTTCGGTGAGCCACCCGCAAACTCAATGGCGGACGCTTCATCGGTTACCGCGAGAGAACGTGCAAGCGCAGATTCCAAAGCTGTAAACAGGGACTCACGCTTAAACATCTGTGGCGTCAAGGCATGCCAAAGTTGTTCACGGCACACCGTGCTATCAACACCGTTTTCGCGATTACCACGTTTCATGGTGTCACGCACCGGACTGGCCAATAGCGCGCCGTCTTCATGTTCTGTTGCTGCCAAGATGAGCGCATCAATATCGTCGTGACGAACACAAGGCCTGGCTGCATCATGCACCATCACCCATGTCGCATTCGTCACTTTCAGGCCTGCAAGTACAGAATCCGCGCGTTCTCTACCGCCCGTTGTCACAATCACACGTTCATCATTCACTAATGACGTGTCTTGGAAATATTCGTCTTCCGCACCAATAGCAACAACCACTTGAGAGATAGATGGGTGCGCCAACAAATAGTGCACCGTATGCTCAAGCAAGGTTTTGTCATTGATGGTGAGGTATTGTTTCGGGCAAGCGGCACGCATGCGCTTTCCTACCCCTGCGGCAGGCACAATCGCTACCACGTCAGATACGGGAGTGTGTGACGCACGCGCTTTTTCATCACTGGCCGGGGTATTCATGATTCTCTTCGTTTTTTGTAAAGGCGGGCGAGGGTTAATCGTTGACGATACGGAAGAAGGTTTCTCCCGGTTTGATCATTCCCAGCTCATTGCGAGCTCGCTCTTCAATCGCTTCTTGCCCGCGTTTGAGATCGGCTATTTCTGCATACATCTGTTGATTGCGTTGGTGGAGTTTGTCATTCGCTTGAATGGCCAATTCAGACACAGCGCTCACTTCGAGGTAATCCGTCATGCCGTTCTTGCCCCACCACAAGTGATACTGAAGCCAACCAAATAACACGAATAAGCTGAGTGTTAACATTCGCACTGGATTGACCTCCCTACGTCACCTGCACATGGTTTATCGAATGATGCGCTAATACAGAAATATTCTTCAATAGTAGTCAGTAATAATCCCACATTCGCCTCTTTCACACCAGCAATGGCAAAGACAATCATGCAGATATCAACAAATTGGACACTCTGCCTCACACTGAGGTCAGGCATTCTGTGCGGGATAAAGGAGGAGATGAAGAAATCGATAGCCGTGTCGCGTGTAATGCATACGTTATTAGAGGTTGCTCTCGTGACGAAAGCATAACCCATTGAGGATTAGTGACTTTCCACTACAGGCAAACGCAAAATACGGTTAGGGAGTGCATCGAGTAAAGCCATTAAATTAGCGGCAGGAAACGCAAAAGTGAACTCAGGCAATCCCGGTGTGTACATCAATGACTCAAAGGTCAGCAGACTTTCATCCAAAATAACATGGATACTTTCTGGCAAGCCAAACGGACACACTGCCCCCGGCACACAACCAATGGCCGCCATCATTTCATCATCAGACGCAATGGAGGGTCGTTGCCCCATCAACGCCTTCACACGCTTCGCGTCTAAACGTGCGTTTTTGTGCGTAAGAAGCAGTGCAAAATCGCCGGACTTAAAACGAAGAAACAAACTCTTGGTGGGCATTGCCGTCCAGCCTAAACGCTCCCCGACCCTTAGATCAGTGTCAAAATCTAAGATAGGCTCATGCTGCCACTGCTCGTACGTTACGCCACACGCTTTCATGAGCGATACGTTACGCTGGAAAATGTCCTTGAGCGTTTCTTGGTTCATTCCTTGTCACCCCGCTAACCATTTTTGCATCAATAAGAACGCGACGTAGAGCATCATCGCTGCCACCAACATATCAATCGCTTGACGAACACGTGGACGTAACAGTAAAGGCGACATTTTCGCCGCGCCTAAAGAAATGCCATAAAACCACACAAAAGACGCGAGCACCGTGCCTATTGCAAACGCGATACGCTGTGAAGGCTCAAACTGACCGCCAATCGACCCTAAAACCACCACGGTATCAAGATACACATGAGGGTTGAGAACAGTAACCGCAAGTGCACCGAGCACAACAGCGATCATACTTCTTCGACTAACATGATCTCCTTCTGGCATATCGTCTTTCTCACCTTTCCAAGCGCGATACAGTGATTGTAGGGCGTACGTCACGAGAAAAGCCACCCCGCCAATTGTGACAACATTCAGCAGTAACTCGTTGCTTGCCAACATGGCACCGCCACCAAAGATCCCTAGCGCAATCAAAATGGCATCGCAAAGAAAACAAATCGTCGCCGTCACGACATGGTGATGCTGACGTATTCCTTGGTTAAGCACATAGGCATTTTGTGCACCGATCGGAATGATCATACTCAGCCCTAAGCCGAACCCTTGGAGAATAATGGTGCTGCTCATGAATCGACATCCTTCTGACTTCGGCATTGACTGAAGCCACACGATAAGGGGGGCATCATCGTAAGTAAAACTAATAAATTTAATGCTACATTAGAGTGACTAATATTTGTAAACACACCGTCATGTCGTCGTAAATGCAGCCCTTAGTGGCTGACAAATTTTAAGGTCAAAGGAACGAAAGGACTCGATTACCGTTGGGTTGCCGCGCTGGATGCAGTTATCGCCAATGGCAGTTTTGAAAAAGCAGCAGATACGCTTTTCATCACCCAGTCGGCGGTGTCTCAGCGCATCAAACAACTTGAAAAGCTGGTTGCACAGCCGGTTTTGATCAGAGAAAACCCGCCACAACCCACCGCCATTGGAAGAAAGTTACTTGGCCTTCACCAACGCGTTCAGCTTTTAGAGCAAGAGTTGATCCCAGAATTAATGCCGGAAGGCCAATCCAGTGCTGTTACCGTGCCCATTTCAACGAATGCCGACAGCCTCGCCACGTGGCTTTTACCTGCGTTAACGCCGCTCATGAAAGCACAAGCGCTGGAACTTAGCTTGATTGTGGGTGATGAGGTGCGAAGCCTGAATCGGATCCGGTCAGGGGAAGCGGTCGTTGCCATCAGCACCGAACCTAACCCTCTGCATGGATGTTCAGCGCAGTACCTTGGGAAAATGGAATACTTGTGTGTATCTACACCAGAGTTCAAAGCGCGCTTTTTCCCCAATGGCATGAATGCAGAAACCGTGAGCAAAGCCCCAGCAGTGGTCTTCGATCGCCTAGATGATATGCACACTCTGTTCGTTTCTGAGCGTTTCAATCTTCCTACCGTAGGCTGGCGTAGTCATATGGTTCGCTCATCTGAAGCGTTTGTGAAAATGGCGAAATTGGGCGTCGCTTACTGCTTGATTCCACGTCTTCAAATTGAGCAAGAGTTAAGCACGGGGGAACTTGTCGATCTGTGTCCGGGAGATGGCGTCACTCGCCAACTCTATTGGCATCACTTTAGTACCGAAGGTGGCGTGCTGGCAGACATGACGGAAGCATGCTTACGTTATGCGCGTAACGTGTTGGCATAATGTGCAACCGCCAACATCTTTTATCATCATCGGGATATTTTACCGAGAAACGTGGTCATACCGCTGACTCATCACTTAATGGAAGCATTTCAATGAAAAAGCATCTGATTGCTACACTGATTGGCGCGACTGTCGCGCTTTCTTCTCCTGTTGCTTCTGCTGCAACACCTGAGTTTCCGCATTTAGAAACCGTCGGGATTGGCGAAGTTATCGCAACACCAGATACTGCAAACATTCAGGTTGCTGTTTCGCTCACGCGCACGTCTGCAAAAGCGGCGAAGAAAGCCTCTGACGATGCCATCACGGCATTGCTCAACCGCCTCGACAAAATGGGGATCGATAAGAAAGACGTTGAAAGCGCTAACTTGTCTTTGCAGCCTCAATACAGCTACCCGAAAAATGCTGAACCGAAGCTAACGGGCTACCGCGCAAGCCGCAATGTGTCAGTGACCATTTCAGAGCTGACGATGTTGAACAGTATTCTTGATGGCGCACTGAGCGACGGTGTTAACCGTGTGAATGGCATTTCGTTCTCATCGAGCAAAGAAGCTGAACTGAAAGAGAAAGCCCGTATGGCCGCCATTAAAGATGCTAAAGCGAAGGCTGAATCGCTCGCGTCTGGTTTCGGTGAAACCCTTAACGGTGTTTGGGAAATCCGCTACATGGATCAGAACCCAATTCGCCCCGTCGCCATGCGCATGGCACAAGCTGAAAACGCCAATGCGTCGTACATGGACGCTGAAATCACCATTCGTGACCGTGTTGAAGTGGTATTTGCGCTCTCCGAGTAACACTGCGCAACACACAGTGTGAAAAAATTCGACATAGAAAAAAGGCCGCTTTCGCGGCCTTTGGGCTGTTTGTTGGGGGAACAAACAAGTGAATCAGTGAAGAATACGTGAACGAAGTGTCCCTTCGATCGCTTTTAGCTTCTTAAGCGCCTTCTCTGAATGCTCAGTTTCGACGTCAATCACAACATAACCGTATTCAGCATTGGTTTGCAGGTACTGACCTGCGATGTTGATACCTTCCTCGGCAAAGATGGTGTTGATCTTTGTCAGGATACCAGGTCTGTTTTCGTGAATATGAAGCAAACGCGATGTACCAGAATGCTCTGGGAGTGACACTTCAGGGAAGTTAACAGAAGACAGTGTTGAACCATTGTCTGAGTACTTCACCATCTTGCCGATCACTTCAATACCGATGTTTTCCTGCGCTTCATGCGTAGAACCACCGATGTGTGGCGTAAGGATCACGTTGTCATACGCTTGCAATGGAGATTCAAATGGGTCGCTGTTGGTTTTTGGCTCAGTAGGGAAAACATCCACTGCCGCACCACCAATGTGACCGCTTTCAAGTGCTCCGCAAAGTGCATCAATATCAACCACTGTGCCACGCGCTGCGTTAATGAAAATCGCACCAGGCTTCATGCGAGCAAACTCTTCGCTGCCCATCATGTCTTGCGTTGAATCCGTTTCAGGCACGTGCAAAGTGATCACATCACTCTTGTTCAGCAATTCTGACATCGACGCCACCTGGGTTGCATTACCCAAAGACAGCTTGTTTTCAATGTCATAGAAGTAAACGCGCATACCCAAGTTTTCAGCCAAGATACCCAATTGCGTACCAATGTGACCGTAACCGATGATACCAAGGTTTTTACCACGCGCTTCGAATGAACGGTCTGCTGATTTGATCCAGTCGCCGCGGTGTGCTGCTGCGTTTTTGGCAGGAATGCCACGAAGCAGCAAAAGAATTTCACCCAACACTAATTCAGCAACGCTACGTGTATTGGAGAATGGGGCGTTAAAAACAGGAATACCACGCTTCGCTGCAGCAGTAAGATCAACTTGGTTGGTACCAATACAGAAACAACCAACAGCAATAAGCTTCTTCGCTTTTTGGAAAACGTCTTCAGTAAGCTGAGTACGGGAGCGAATACCAACAAAATGAGCATCTTCAATGGCTTTCTCGAGCTCTTCGCCCGCTAATGAACCTTTGTGATATTCAATATTGCTGTAACCAGCGCTTTGAAGCACTTCTAGAGCAGATGGGTGAACACCTTCAAGAAGAAGGATTTTTATTTTGTCTTTTTCAAGTGACACTTTAGCCATGGGAAATCTCATCCTTAAAAACAAAACCAGAACTAGAAAATCGGTTTTCGCCATCCAGATGGCATTAATTAGTGACTAAGGTAACAAAAAGTATTCAGAAAGGGTAAGAATATTACGTCATATAAGCGAAAAAAAGCGGTGCCAAAATAGCACCGCTAACTTATTGAGTTACTTAGACGCAAACGTTTGGCTAAACCATCAAAAAAAGTGAAAAGCTAAAGGCTTGCAAGCTAAAGAATTTTTAGCTTTTTACAACACCGTTTGGCGTGCCTTCGAGCACAACATCTGCACCACGGTTTGCAAAAAGACCCACAGTAACAACACCTGCAATAGCATTGATCTTGTCTTCTAGCGCCTTGGCATCCGTGATTTCAAGGTTGTGTACATCAAGGATGACATTGCCGTTATCTGTGATGCAACCTTCGCGGTAGCAAGGATCACCCCCCAATTTAACAAGCTCACGACCCACATATGAACGGGCCATCGGGATCACTTCAACAGGAAGAGGGAAACTTCCCATGACATCCACTTTCTTGGTGTCATCAATGATGCAAATAAATTTCTTAGAAATGGCCGCGACAATCTTTTCACGCGTAAGTGCTGCACCACCGCCTTTGATCATATCGTTGGTTGGATTGATCTCATCCGCACCATCAACATAAATATCCAAGTACGCGACTTCGTTTGCATCAAACACAGGGATACCAATCTTCTCAAGACGTTCGGTAGAAGCGACAGAACTAGATACCGCGCCTTTGATTTGATCTTTCATTGTCTCTAAAGCATCAATGAAATGATTCACTGTTGAGCCAGTACCGACACCCACAATGCTGTCTTTCTCAACATATTCTAATGCAGCCCAGCCAGCCGCTTTTTTCATTTCATCCTGAGTCATGAGAGTCTCCTGCTAATTTGGATTCGTAGGGGAAATATGCCGATGATTATACAGATCGAGACGCAACGCGCGCAGCTTTTTCCGGTGCGAGATCCCGTTCTATTCAGCGGTTAAAAGGTGACAGAAATGATGAACAAGCGTCACCATGTCCACACGCGAGATGGCGTCATTATTTTCGGTAGCGGGACATCCCATGCTTCAACGGGTAAGGCGTCAACTTGCTGGCAATCATGAGCGAGGCCAATGGGTTTAGCGCCCTGCTGTGCATTAAACCAAGGGGCTAACGTTCTGTCATAGTAACCGCCCCCCATGCCCAAGCGCTGCCCCGTTCTATCGAACGCCACGAGCGGAGTGCAAATCACATCAAGCCGATGCGCAGGCAGCACATCTCGCACGTCTAACTTAGGTTCTAAAATACCAAAGCGATTAGGCACAAGCTCAGTCTTAGGGTGGTAATGAAGAAACAGGAGGTTGCCTTTGCTGAACGGGTGAATAACAGGCAAATATACGTCTTTGTTCAAAGACCAGCAATGTTCGATCAGTGGCGTCGTATCCAATTCACCATCAACAGACAAATAGAGCGAAACCTTTTGTGCGCGCTGGATATCATCGACAGATTGGAAGTGCGCGAGAAGAGCGGCAGCAGCCTGGTGTTGTTGGTCTTGCGATAATGCTTGTCGCTTAGCGCGGATAGATTTTCTCAACGCAGCGCGTTGAATCATTGAAGGGGATGTCTCTTGCATCGGCTGTCCTTGCCGTAAAGCGAGATGGTGTAGAAAGGGATGGCCCCGGAGTGCCGTTGGGGATCGTCAGCCCTTGAACCCTGCGGTTCAAGGCGGATATGAAGAACAGACCGTAGGCTTCTCGGTACGAGCCGAGCTTGCTCAATAGCCCAATAACGACACATCCTTAAATTTGCTTATCGGCTCAGGGACATAGATCCACTGACGTACACTCCAGGGTCAAACGGGTGCAGCCCTTAGGCTTTCGACGCGCTGTGTTTTAACAACGCCTCTTCAATCGTTTGTTGTAACAGCATGATGCGCTGTTCCATTTCGCTCGTATCGCTAACGCTTTGCTTTCGTTCTTCACGAAGTTCATAGCAAAGGTTCAAAGCGGCGATAGTGAGCAGTTGCTCTGTATTCGTTACTTTAGTGCGCTCAGACAATTCATGCAACCGCTGATCAAAGTCATTTGCCGCCTCAGTAAGAGACTGCTCCTGACCTGCTGGGCAATTCACCCGCGTGGTTTTTCCAAGAATTTGAATTTCAACAGCCTGCGTAGTCATAATCTTTTTTGAGCTCCCTTCAAAGCGCGATGTCGCACCCTGACGTAACGGGCACAAACTATAGGAAATGGCAGGTTAAACTTCAAGTCTATCCTATTGTTGATTGCCACTCGACGCACTGAACAGTCGAAAAGTCATCAATGTGATGAAAATCAGAGCAATTCCAACCCCTGTATTATAAATAACTCAGCATGTGAGCGACTTTTTATTACGAGATGTTCTTCGACATTCTGGGAAGTGGTAGCATACAACAGAGAATTAATGGCATTCAAGGTGACCCAACGTGACCCAAGTAACTTTACCCGAATACAGCACTATCACAGCAACGCTGTCATCAGACAGCTTAGCGGTAACCCCCGCAGAAATGCATGGCCTTCTATCTGGCATGCTGTGTGGTGGTTTAGATCCTGCGCTCGGTAATTGGGCACCCATGCTGTACGACTACACCAATGACGGTCAAGGTTGGCCAATTCAATCAAAAGGCTTGGCGGCAACTTGTGTGCAACAAGCGTCTGAGCAATTGACTGGCGAAGACTTGGATTTTGAATTGTTGCTTCCTGCGGACAGCCAAAACTTGCTTGACCGCGGTGACGCCCTAACGGAATGGGTCAGTGCGTTTATCGCAGGTATCGGTGTGGTGGGTGTAACGTCTGGCGCTTTGTCTGAAGATGGCAAAGAAGTACTGGCAGATTTAGCAGAAATCGCCCAACTCGGCATCGATGAAGACGGTGACATGGAAGAGCAAGCGCTGCTGTTCGAACAAGTGATCGAGCACGTTCGCGTATGTGCCATGACGTTACATGCAGAATTGGGTCTTAAGCCAAGTAACGACGAAGACAGCAAACCAACACTTCATTGATTTCACGTTATTTAGGATGGAGAACACCTAGGAATGGATGCCAGTACGCCGTCAACATCTGCGTCAAAAGATACATCCAGTACAACATCGACGTATGATGTTGTGATCGTGGGTGGCGCAATGGCAGGGGCAACACTTGCACTTGCCATTGAACACTACACGCAAACTGGCTTGTCCGTGGCGGTGGTAGAAGCAGCCATTCCAGACAATGCGCACCCCGGTTACGATGCCCGAAGTATTGCACTGTCTTACGGCAGTTGCGACTTGCTTGAACGCATTGGCATTTGGCACACCCTTTCTCCATTTGCTACATCCATTAAGAACATTCACGTCTCCGACCAAGGCCATTTTGGGTTAACGGAAATGCATGCTGACAAAGAAGGCCTCCCCTTCCTAGGCAATGTCATTGAACTGGCCGATGCAGGACGTGTTTTTCATCGCGCTTTAGAAGACGCCAAAGGTGTCACGCTGTTCTGCCCAGCCATGGTCTCGACGATTGACCGCACGCAAGAAGGCGTGACGCTGACCTTAAACGACGGTCAAACACTGCATACAAAATTGCTGGTGGCCGCCGATGGCGCAACCTCTTCGTGCTGTGACATGGTAGGCATTGAGCGTCATGCGCATGACTTCCAACAAGTCGCTCTGATTGCGAACATCACGACTACCCTGCCACATCAAGGCCGTGCATTTGAACGTTTCACCGCATCAGGCCCGCTCGCACTCTTACCAATGTCAGAAGGGCGCAGTTCGCTCGTATGGTGCGTTCCACCAGAAGATGCTCCTGATTTATTAGCCCTTAGCGATCATGCCTTCCTCGCTGCCTTACAGCGAGCTTTTGGTTGGCGTCTCGGTCATCTGCTTCATGTGGGTAAACGCAATATGTATCCGTTGATTTTGCGCCAATCCAACACGCTAATCAGTCATCGTGTCGCCGTTGTGGGCAATGCCGCCCAGACGCTACACCCGATTGCGGGACAAGGCTTTAACCTTGGGCTGCGTGATGTCGTGTCATTGGCAGAAGAAATCACCACAGCATTTAAACGCAACCAAGATTGTGGCGACATCAGCACCTTGCTGCGTTACCAACGCCGCAGAACACCGGATCGCGATAACACTGTCGCGATGACGTCTGGCCTGGTACACGGTTTTTCAAACACTTCAGCACCACTCGCGCTTGGTCGAAATCTCGGGTTAGCCAGTATGTCTGTATTCCAAGGATTAAAAGCGCCTTTACTGCAACGCGCGATGGGATTAGTAGAACGATAATGAAAATGACGAACTTTGATATCGCGATCATTGGTGGCGGCATGGTAGGGCTCACCCTCGCTGCTGCATTGGAAGACAGCGATTTGCGCATTGCCATCATTGAAGGCAATGCCCCCAACACAGATTTCGACACCCTACCCGACCTGCGTGTATCTGCCCTCAGCCGCGCAAGCGAAAGCATTTTGAAAAACATTGGCGCGTGGAACGGTATTCTTAATCGTCGAAACAGCCCATATCAAAAAATGTCCGTGTGGGAACAAGACAGCTTTGCATCCATCGAATTTGACGCCATGGATTTGGGGCAACCCAACCTTGGCTACATTGTCGAAAACCGCGTCATTCAGCTCGCCCTGCTCGATAAAGTCAAACAGCAGCATAATGTGACGCTCTTTTGCCCCGACAAATGCGCCAGCATGATGTTCGGTGAAACCGAAGCGTGGTTGACCCTAGATTCAGGCAACGCCATCACCGCCAAATTGGTAGTGGGTGCAGATGGCGCAAACTCATGGGTGCGCAACCAGCTCTCTATCCCACTCACGCATTGGGATTATGGGCACAATGCACTCGTCGCCAATATTCGCACCGCAGAGCCTCATGGTGGCGTTGCACGTCAAATCTTCACACCTGATGGCCCATTGGCCTTCTTGCCGCTCTCAGACCCACACCTTTGCTCTATCGTGTGGTCTCAATCACCAGAGCTTGCCGATACGCGCTGCAATCTGTCAGACGAAGAGTTCAACAAAGCACTCAGTGCAGCGTTTGATCTGAAACTCGGCCTCTGTACCGTCGAAGGTGAACGCACGGCTTTCCCACTAAAAATGCGTTATGCACGAGACTTCGTGCTTGAGCATGTTGCCTTAATTGGTGATGCCGCCCACACCATTCACCCGCTTGCAGGCCAAGGCGTTAACCTTGGCTTACTCGATGCCGCTTCGCTTGCTCAAGAAATCCTGCGTCTTCACGATGAAGGCAAAGACATCGGCGAGAAAGCAAACCTGCGCGCGTTTGAACGCTGGCGTAAAACCGAAGCCGCTCAAATGATTGCCGCTATGCAGGCATTCAGAGATTTGTTTGCCGGTGAAAACCCAGCGAAAAAATTGATTCGTGGTATTGGTTTGATGGCCGCAGCGACGCTACCGGGCATTAAGACACAGTTTATTAAGCGTGCATTGGGATTAAGTGGGGATTTGCCGAAGCTGGCGAAGAAATAGTTTCGAGTTTCGAGTTTCGAGTTTCGAGTTTCGAGTTTCGAGTTTCGAGTTTCGAGTTTCGAGTTTCGAGTTTTCTAGAGTGAGTGCTACTCCATCTGGAATCCAGCACTTTCTTTGATCTACCCGCTCTTTCTCGAATCTCGCACCTGCTCTTTCTCTAATCTGCTTTCAAAAAAAACGGCTCCCGAGGGAGCCGTTTTCATATCTAAATCAGCGTATCGCCGACTGAATGAAGTGCTAAGCGATTACGCTTGGCCTTTAACTTCTTTCAGACCGTT
>NZ_FOWR01000039.1 GCF_900115495.1 Enterovibrio norvegicus DSM 15893
TCGAGAAAAATCATGGGGTTCCACTTAGATGACAACATGAAAGCATCGACGGTTAAACGCGCATTCACCCATGCTCTGAAACAGCGCAGGGCTGATAGCCTGTTAGTTCATCACTCTGACCGAGGGGTGCAGTATTGCTCAGACGAATATCAACGTATTCATAAGCAACATGACGTGATGTGCTCAATGACGGATGGGTATGATTGTTACCAGAATGCGTTGGCTGAACGAGTGAATGGCATATTGAAGAACGAGTACTTACTTATCAAACCACGTGATTTAGAGGAGGCGAGAAAGATGGTGGCAGAGTCCGTAGATATCTACAATCAAAGACGGCCACACGCTGCGTTAAAATACAAAACGCCCGATGAAGTCCATCAGGCGTTTTATGCTTAGAAAGTGTCAACCCATATCAGGACGGGTCAGAATCATTGCGTTAAAAACGGCGAGGTTTTATTCCGCATCACGGCGCATTGCCGCATCTTTGATGATAGGCTGAAGCTCACCTTTCTGGAACATTTCCAGTACGATGTCACAACCACCGATCAGTTCACCTTCAACCCATAGTTGAGGGAAGGTCGGCCATTCTGCATAAATTGGCAACTCGGCACGAATGTCTGGATTTTGCAGAATATCTACGTACGCAAATTTTTCACCGCACGCCATCAGCGCTTGGCTAGTTTGCGACGAAAAGCCACAGCTAGGTAGCTTGGGTGAGCCTTTCATATAAAGCAGGATCGCATTTTCTTCGATCTGCTGTTTGATTTTATCAATAGTTTCCATTACTTCCTCGAACACCAAGTGTGATGACTTCGTTCATATTAACTGGGAAAAGCGCGGAAAAAAATGCCTAAAAACTGTAAGGACATATTCAGCCGCTTTTTTTAAAATTATTCTTTTAATAAAGTAAAAACTTGCTAAACTGTTTTGCAGTCAGTCTATAAGTAGAAACGTCGACAATTTAGTTACCTAAAGTGTAAGACAAATCTACAGGAAGCAATAATGTCAGGGGGCAACCCCACCCATCATGGAGAATCGAGTAATGGCATTTCAACTACCAGCTCTTCCTTACGAAAAAAATGCACTTGAGCCGCACATCTCTCAAGAGACTTTGGAATACCACTACGGTAAGCACCACAACACTTACGTTGTTAAGCTTAACGGCCTAGTTGAAGGTACTGAGCTTGAGAGCAAATCTCTGGAAGAGATCATCAAGACCTCTACTGGCGGTGTATTCAATAACGCAGCACAAATCTGGAACCACACGTTCTACTGGCACTGCCTAAGCCCAAATGGCGGCGGTGAGCCAACAGGTGATGTTGCTGATGCAATCGCGAAAGCATTCGGTTCATTCGAAGAATTCAAAGCGAAATTCACTGATTCAGCAATCAACAACTTCGGTTCTTCTTGGACTTGGTTGGTGAAAAAAGCTGACGGTTCTCTCGATATCGTAAACACGTCAAACGCAGGCACGCCACTGACTGAAGAAGGTGTTACACCTCTTCTGACTGTTGACCTGTGGGAACACGCTTACTACATCGATTTCCGTAACCTACGTCCAGACTACATGAACGCATTCTGGGCATTGGTTAACTGGGAATTCGTTGCTCAAAACCTAGCAGCGTAATCTCTCGGTTCTCTTCGCACCCTTGGGTGTGAATGAAATACCTCGCTTCGGCGGGGTATTTTTTGCTTGTCGTTCACCGAGAAACTAGAAACTAGAAACTAGAAACTAGAAACTAGAAACTAAGATGCCAAAAACGTCTGTCACAAAAAAGCCGCTGATGATCAGCGGCTTTGTTTTAGGTCTTAAGATTTCAACTGGCGTTAAACGCAGTGTTACGACACTTCAGCAAGAATAATGCGAAGTGTGCGGCGTAGAGGCTCTGCAGCACCCCACAGCAATTGGTCACCGACAGTGAACGCATTCAAGAAGTCATCGCCCATCGCCATCTTACGAAGACGACCTACAGGCACAGACAAGGTTCCTGTTACTTTTGCAGGAGACAGCTCTTGCAGCGTAATGTCACGCTCATTCGGGATCACTTTGACCCAGTCATTATGCGCAGCGATGATGCCTTCGATTTCGTCCAAAGGAACGTTCTTCTTCAACTTCAACGTGAGTGCTTGGCTGTGACAGCGCATTGCACCAATGCGAACACACGTACCATCAATCGGTACTGGGTTGCTTTCAAGACCAAGGATCTTGTTCGTTTCAACGGTGCCTTTCCACTCTTCCTTGCTTTGACCGTTTTCACGTTTCACGTCGATCCAAGGGATCAAAGAACCCGCCAATGGCGCACCAAATTCTGAAGTCGGGAAACTTGAAGAGCGCAGCGTTTCAGCCACTTTACGGTCGATATCCAAGATGGATGTTGCAGGGTTTGCCAGATCAAGGCTCACTGCATCATTGATCACGCCCATTTGGCTGATCAATTCGCGCATGTTTTTCGCACCAGCACCAGATGCTGCTTGGTACGTTTGCGCGGTCATCCACTCAACCAGACCTTCTTTGTAAAGGCCACCCACCGCCATCAGCATCAAGCTGACAGTACAGTTACCACCCACATAGGTTTTCGTCCCCTTGTGAATGCCTTCTTGGATTTGCTTAAAGTTGACAGGATCCAGCGTAATGATGCTGTCTTCTTTCATACGAAGTGTTGATGCGGCATCAATCCAATATCCCTTCCAGCCAGCGGCCAGTAGTTTTGGATACACTTCTTCGGTATAGCTACCACCTTGACAGGTAATAACAACGTCCAATGTTTTTAGACTTTCGATATTAAAGGCATCTTCTAGAAGACCTGCATCTTTGCCATAGTTTGGCGCAGGGATGCCAATTTGAGAGGTGCTATAAAAAACCGGCTCGATAACATCGAAATCACGCTCTTCTACCATGCGCTGCATCAGTACAGAACCCACCATACCGCGCCAGCCTACTAACCCTACTCTTTTCATTCGCTCTCACACTCCTTGTTTTAAATTTCTCCACTTATCTTGAAAATTAACGACACAAATAACAAGCAAAAACTGCATCTTTTTGCCTAAGCACGAGAAAAATCTCAGCCTGCCTGCATTGAACAGGCTTCCAACCAAATTTAAACGTTTCATTATGGAAGTGATGACATTAAAACGAACCGAAGTAACCAAAAGATGATTTTTACGATCTTCCTCTCATTCGCATAGAGATAAAAACACCTATACATACCAACCAAAACGACGTTTAGAGCCAAAACATTGCAGTTTAACCATCTCAAATGCTGCACATTTACATTTACACACACATTTCAGAAACACATCTTAACCGCATTTAAATCACTCAAATTAACCATATCCATACAAATATCATCAGGTAAACCATGAAAAATAACCCCTTGAGCGCATAAGTCACATAAAATGAAATTCTTGTTCACCTCTTCTATCCTCTTTCGCTAAAGTAACTCTCGCCGCCAGGATGGTAGTAATAACAGCCCACTGTTTGTGATTGTTTGTATACCCAAGCGACCTCAAGGTAATGATGTCTACGATGTCAGAGAAAGAGACGTTAGAGCGCGATATTGATGCGCACAGACGTTCATTTTGACGTGACTTGGTTATGTATTTCACCGGAAGGAACCGACACGGGCCCGACTCTCAAGAAAGGTTTCATATATGAAAAATCGCTCGGTGCAACTTCCTTCTTTGTTCCAAGTATTCATGGCGCTCGGTCTGTTCCTGTTGTTGGCATTCTCCTTTACCGCCAAACTTAACTTACCTATTCAATTGGCGCTGTACATTGGTTGGTTCTTGATCATCGGCCTTGGCATTAAGCTTGGCCATCAGTACAAAGATCTTGAAAAAGCGGCCACCAACGGCATTGCAAATGGCTTAGGAGCGGTCTTGATCCTTCTGGCGGTCGGCGCACTTGTCGGCACCTGGATTGCGGGCGGTATCGTTCCAACCATCATCTATTACGGCTTGAATGCCATTCACCCTTCTATCTTCCTCGCCGCCACCATGATCATTTGTTCATTAACGGCGCTGGCGACGGGTACATCATGGGGTGCAGCAGGTACTGCGGGTATCGCAATGATGGGCATTGGCCAAGGTCTTGGCGTTCCTGCACCCGTCACAGCGGGCGCTGTGCTGTCAGGCTGTTACTTTGGCGACAAACTGTCTCCGCTTTCTGACTCGGTGATCCTTGCTTCTTCTATGTCTGGTGTCGAAATCGTTGAACACATCAAAGGCATGCTGCCAATCGCTCTGATCAGTTACATCATCACGGGTATTTTGTTCACTGCACTTGGCCTGCACTACGCTGGCAATGTTGACATGGCGCAAGTGAGTGACGTGATTGCCGCGATGGACAAACAATTCGTGATTTCACCAATGTCCTTTATCCCAGTGGCGATTGTGTTAGTGCTTTTGGCTCTCCGTCTACCTTCGTTCCCTGTGATTTCTCTTGGTTCTGTTTTGGGTATCGTGTGGGCTATCGTGGTGCAAGACATGAACCCTCTTGCCGCAATCAACACGGCATGGGCACCGTTCCAAATTGAGTCGGGTGTGAGCTTCATTGATGCCATCTTAAACCGCGGCGGCATGGAATCTATGCTCGGTTCAGTGGCTGTGATTGTGTTCGGTCTGGGCTTTGGTGGCCTGCTAGACAAGGTGGGTGTACTTGAAACCATCGCGAAGATTTTCGAGCGCAAAGTGAATTCTGCGGGCAGCCTTGCTACCTCAACCATTGGTACCGCATTCCTTGGTAACGTGTTTGGTTCGGCCATGTACGTGTCTTTGATTCTGACACCTAAGATTTGTGCGAAAAACTATGACCGCATTGGTTACCACCGTAAGAACCTTTCTCGTAATGCAGAGTTCGGCGGCACACTCACATCCGGTATGGTGCCTTGGAGTGATAACGGTATTTACATGGCGAGCATTTTGGGTGTTGCAACCCTGTCTTATGCACCGTTCATGTGGCTGAGCTTCGTGTGTATTATCGTGACCATTGTGACCTCTTACCTTGGTTGGTTTGTGGACCCTGTTGAACCAAACCAACAACACGAAGTGGCATCCGATAACGCAAGCCTAGAAGGCGCTGCAGCACTGCAAAAAGCGTAATCTCAACATCCCCTTTCTAAAGGCAGCGAACGCTGCCTTTTTTACATCTCTCGAAAGGTGTTTACATCCTTGTTTTAGCAGAAAATCTTAGCCTTCCCGACGCTGCTACTGATAGTAGATCACGATCACATATTCAACATTGCACCACGCGAATTCCCCACCATTCAGTAGCACATATTGACCCCAATCAAAGTGCGGAATCCCTCGCAGAAGAGAATGGGGGCAGATTTCATTTTGCATACGCAAACACACTTAGCCCAAAGAGGTATCTATGAGCACTCCTAGCGAGCAAACTCGCAAAGTTACTATCGGTAGTTACTTTGCCCTCGCCTTCGCCGTCGTTTTCTTTTCAGGATTACTCCAATCTAACGAATGGTATGGCGTTTTTGACTTCACCACATTGAACGGTTCTTTCGGTAGCGTTGTTTATGGCGTTAACGAAACCGCTGATGGCATCCAAGCTGCAACCACTTCTATGCGTGGTAAAGGCGGTAGCGGTGCTCGTGACGGCTTCCTGTTCGCCCTAACGCTGATCCCTACCGTGATGTTCGCACTGGGTATGATCAACGTACTAGAGCACTACGGCGCACTGGATGCAGCGCGTAAACTGCTTACGCCACTGCTTCGTCCACTGATGAACATCCCTGGTAACACAGGTCTTGCTTTGATTGCATCGCTGCAAAGTACCGATGCGGGTGCAGCCATGACCCGTCAGCTAAAAGATGAAGGCCACCTCACCAAGCGTGAAGCGGATATTTTCACCATGTTCCAATTCTCTGCAGGTGCAGCGATCGTGAACTTCTTCTCATCAGGCGCGGTGCTGTTCACCCTGACACTGATGGACGGCTCTTTGGCAGTTTCTTCTTCTATCGGTCTCGCGGTTGCCGTGATGTTCGTATTCAAATTCGTGGGCGCAAACCTGTTCCGCGTTTACTTGAACATCACTGAAGGCAAAGAAGACAAAACCGGCAACGCGCTAACCGAGGAGAAAGCATAATGACTGAAGCAAAAAAGCCGATGGTGACGGACATTTTCGTAGAAGGCGCTAAAAAAGGCTGGAACATCGCAACAACGTCAACCGTACCAAACGTTCTGATGGCGTTCGTGATCATCAAAGCGCTTCAAATCACCGGCGCACTGGATCTGATGGGCACCTTGTTCTCTCCTGTCATGGCAGTGTTCGGCCTTCCTGGTGAAGCGGCCGCTGTGCTTATCGGCGCGTGGATGTCGATGGGTGGCGCAGTGGGCGTGGTGATTAGCCTGTTTGACCAAGGCATCCTAAATGGCGAACACATTGCCATTCTTGCTCCTGCTATTTACCTCATGGGTTCACAAGTTCAATACCTTGGCCGCATCCTTGGCCCAATAGGTACTGAAGGCCGCTACATCCCAGCCATGGTTATCATCTCAGTGATCAATGCCCTTGGCGCAATGTTGGTGATGAACATTCTGGTTTAACGCTTTTCTCTCACGCCGAGCACTTTCTTATTCAATAAAGGCTCGGCGTTGCTTTCCAAACGGATTTCCGGAGTTGCTATGAACTTTTCTCTGAGCACCTATTTAGAAGAACTACGCCCCCTGATCAATGTAGATTGCGGCACATTGACGGTTGAAGGCATCGAAGTGATTGCCAACATCATCGCCGAAAAATACGAAGACATGGGCGGATGGAACATCAAGCGTGTTGATTGTGGTATTGCTGGCATGGGTCTTGAGATCCGCAACAAGCCTGAAGCAGAACACATTGATGTGATGTTGATTGGTCACATGGATACCGTATTCCCAGTGGGGACAGCGGCTGACCGCCCAATGAGCAACGATGAAAACCGTGCATACGGCCCAGGCGTTTCAGACATGAAGTCAGGCCTTCTGAACGTGGTATACGCACTGCGTGATCTGGATGTGAGTGTTCGTGATGCGTTGTCTATCTGTGTTTGCATGAACCCAGACGAAGAGATTGGCTCTCTGCACTCAGAAGCATGGCTGAAATCCGTGGCGAAAGATGCACGCCACGTGCTGGTTGCAGAAGCTGCACGTGCTGATGGCTCATTGGTAAAAGCACGCAAAGGCATGGCGCGTTACAGAATGACGTTCCACGGCAAAGCGGCACACGCAGGTAACGAACCTCAAAATGGCCGCAGTGCAATCACTGAAATGGCGCATTGGATCCTAGCCTTGAACGCGATGACGGACTTCGAAACAGGCACCACCCTGAACGTAGGCGTTGTGAACGGCGGCGACGGTGCGAACATTGCTCCACAACACGCAGAAGCGGTCGTTGACGTGCGTTTCTGGGACAACGATGAATATGCGCTCGTAGACAGCAAAATCCGCGCATTAACAGAAACCCCGTTCGTTGATGGCGTCACCGTATCGTTGGTGCGTGAAGCGACCAAACCTGCAATGGCACCAACAAGCAAAACCGAAAGCCTTATGGCGATGATCGAAGAAACCGGAAACGATCTGGGTATCGACATCACTTGGCAGGAAGTGGGCGGCGGCTCTGATGCCAACCTAACCGCAGTATTGGGTGTACCCACCCTTGATGGTTTAGGCCCTATCGGTGCAGGCTTCCACAGTGACGCAGAATACCTTGAGCTTCACTCTATTGAACCACGCATCAAGCTACTGAAAGCAGTGCTTGAGAAATTGGCGAAATAAGTATTCTCCGTCGGCCAATACGCTCACCCTGCTCCAACGCAGATTTGACGTAAGCTAACGTACAAATAAAAAGGGGCGAATTCGCCCCTTTTCGTTATCTCTGGTCGCTACATCAGGATTTATACCCTCGAAGTGAATCGAGGTAATCCGGTAAGAACAGCGATATCTGCGGAATGTAGGTGATCAGAATCAGGAAGATCAACAGCAGACCAAGCCAAGGCAACGCGGCACGTATCGCCCACCCCATGCTTTCCCCCGTAATCCCCGCGGTCACAAACAAATTCAGCCCCACCGGCGGCGTTAACATGCCTATTTCCATGTTCACCACCATGATGATGCCCAAATGAATCGGGTCAATACCAAGCTGCATCGCGATAGGGAACAAGATCGGAGCCATGATCAGCAAGATAGCCGATGGTTCCATGAAGTTACCCGCAATCAATAGCAGGATGTTCACCACGATCAAGAAGCCCCAAGCCGGTAATCCCCACGCCACAATGGTTTCCGCAATGGTATGAGGAATACGCTCAGTGGTGAGCACATGGGCGAACAACATCGCATTCGCGATAATGAACAGCAGCATGATGCTGACTTTCGAAGCATCACGAACCACATGGCTCACTTCTTTGTCGGTAAATGACTTCACCATCACCATCGGCAGTGAAACCAGGTTTCTCAGCAACATGCTTACCGTGCCTTCACCATCACGACGCCAAGGCACATCTTTGAGTGGACCAATATCGCGATAGCCCCACACACTGACAAGCCACGCGTACACCGCCGCCACCGAAGCCGCCTCCGTCGGGCTGGCGACACCGCCGTAAATCGAGCCAAGCACGATGATAATCAGCATCAGGCCACCCAAGGCGCGAAGCCCTGAGTGCATTAACGCACCCACACCCGGAAACGGCTGAGAAGGTAAGCCTTTAATACGCGCAACGATGTAGATAGCCAGCATCAGAATACCGCCCATCATCAAACCAGGAATAAAGCCCGCCATAAACATGCGTGACGCTGACACTTCCGTTGCTGCGGCATACACCAACATCACGATAGAAGGTGGAATCAAAATACCCAAGGTGCCCGCATTGGCGATAACACCCGCTGCAAATGCTTTGGGGTATCCGGCTTTCACCATGCCCACAATGACGATAGAACCGATAGCGGCCACTGTAGCAGGAGAACTGCCAGACACCGCCGCAAACAGCATACAGGCCATAACAGACGCCATGGCGAGGCCACCTTTCACATGACCCACTGAATCAATGGCAAAATTGATCAGACGCCTTGCTACACCCCCCGTTGAGAGAAACGCCGAAGAAAGAATGAAAAAAGGAATGGCCAATAAGGTGTAGTGTTCACTGGTGGCCTCAAACAACTTCAAGGCAATGGATGCCAATGAGTCATTTGAAAACATCAAAATCGTTGCCACACTCGACAAACCGAGTGCAATCGCAATGGGCATCCCTATGAACATACAAAGAAAAAGCAATCCAAACAGTGCTGCAATGGTCATTTGTTTTGCCCCTCTTTGGCGTCATATTCAGCTTCCAGTTCCTGTGCCAAATGCATGCTTTCCTTCGCTTCATCAATGAAACCAAACCCAGCACGTTTTCCTGTCCAGACTTCGTATCCCAAGCTAAATACGCGAAGCGCTAACAGTGCAAAACCCAAGACCAGACATGACATGGCTTTCCACTTCTCAATCGGCATGTCTTCCATTTCAATGCCGATCATTCTCATTTTGCTGAGGTAAATCCAAGACCCATACAAAAAGAGCCCGCAATAAGCCAAGCACCCGCCGAGCGCAATCAAGGTAACAACCTTTTGCGTGCCAGTAGGCAAATGCTTCACCAAAGCATCCACACCGATGTGTGCACCTTCACGTAAGCCCCACGACGCGCCCATCAACACCAACCATGCTGACATGTACAAAGTAAGCTCTTGAGCCCACAGCAGCCCTTCGTTAAAGAAGAATCGCAATATCACTTCGAAAAACACCAACAAGGTCATCGCCACCAACAACAAGCCGATGCCGGCTTCTTCAAAGCGGTGTAAAAACTGAACCATGTTCTACTCCAAACATCAAAAAGCCCGACGTGTTAGGTCGGGCTAAAACAACTTACTGGTTTGAGGCAACAGCAGCGTCAATCAGCGATTGACCAATTTGTTCTTGGAACTCACCCCAAACAGGTTTCATGACTTCAACCCATTGCTGGCGCTCTGCATCAGTCAGCGTGATCACTTGGCTACGCCCAGAGTCGATGATGTTTTGGCGATCTTTCATGCCTTTTTCATTGGCGATCTGATTACCGTGCGCCACGGCTTCATCCAACGCTTTTTTTAGCACATCTCGATCAGCGTCAGGCAAGCCAGACCAAAACTCATTCGAAGTCGTCACCATGTAATCCAACACGCCGTGATTGGACTCAGTGATGTAAGGCTGAACTTCAAAGAATTTCTTCGAATAGATGTTTGACCACGTATTTTCCTGACCATCGATCGCGCGTGTTTGCAGCAAGGTAAACACTTCGGAAAACGGCTTTTTCAGCGGCACAGCATCGACCGCTTCGAACTGTGCAGCCAGCACGTCAGAGCTCATGATGCGAAATTTTTTCCCATCTGCATCCGAAGGCACGCGCAGTGGATCGTTCGCTGACAATTGCTTTAAACCATTGTGCAAATACCCAAGTCCCGTCAGCCCTTTGCCTTGCACCGAATTCAGCAATGCTTGACCCGCTTCGCTACGTTGAAAGCGATCAACCGCCGCCATGTCTTTGAACAGGAATGGGAGATCATAAATCTGGAGTTGTTTGGTGTATTTGGAGAATTTAGAGAGAGAGGGGGCAATAAATTGTATGTCTCCAAGGATCAGCGCTTCCATTTCTTTGCCGTCACCAAACAGTTGTGAATTGGGGTAAACCTCAACCACGTATTTGTCACCGATGCGCTCAGCCACAAGATCTCTAAACTTGAGTGCCATTTGGCCTTTGGGTGTGTTCTCAGCCACCACATGGGAGAATTTGATCGTGTCAGGTGCCGCTTGTGCACCAGCAACCATGCCCACACACAGTGTGATGGCGGAAACCATCTTCTGAAGGTTTTTCATAGAATGTCCTCTTCTTCCTCGTTTGATAAACATTCACACAGAGAATGTTTGCTTTCCTTTTAATCAGTAGCGCAAGGAGGAAGAGGGTTAAATGCTTTAAACATTTAATTAACAATTCAAAAACAAATTTGAGAGATCGAAATTGGGAAAGGGGTGAATTTCCACCCATTTCCCATTCTAAGAAAGAAGACAAAGAAGACGCACGCCGAACCGTTACGTGGCGCTGAGTTTAATGCGGTTGGAAAAGGCCATGCATGTAATGGCGAGCGATGATGAACGGGATACGCCAGCGAATTTTCGGCTCTGCCCATCGAACAATGTGATTGATTTCCAGTCGCTTCGCATCAGGATAACATTGACGCTGACACTCACGACAAGACGCATTTCCCATTTGTGTTGCACACTGGGAGTATCGTGCTTCTTCAAAGGCAATCAAGGCGGAACACTGAGGACAAAGTTGGCTGCCACGGTGAATGTGCTTGCAATAATATGTCGTCATCGCGCGAACGAGCCACAGAGGCTGGCGTCGTTGGGTTGACGTTACAGATACAGTATTCATAGGCGCGCTATTTTGCTCGCGCGTGGCGAAAAACCATTGACCCAGATCAAGTTAATTGCTCGATATCGATGACTTTGCCTTCAATTTACGATTCAAATTCATGAGACATGGTTTTAACGCATGCTGCGTATATGTCGTTTTCACGCAACGGTTTTCCTATGTGTCCTTGCATGCCATTACTGATACAACGCCAAATATCATCTTTCAGCACGTTCGCCGTCATCGCCACAATCGGCGTACTTTGATTTATATTTTGCGATGCTCGAATTTGGCGTGTGGCCTCTAACCCGTCCATTCGCGGCATTTGAATATCCATGAAAATGATGTCGTAACTGCGTAATGCTGCTTTTTCGAGCGCCACCACACCGTCCCTTGCGATATCAATAGAAAAGCCAAGTTTAGACAGCATTTTCTCTGCAATCATACAGTTAATGGCATTGTCTTCCACCAGCAAGCACTGTTTTCCTGAGAAAGCATCTAAGTGTTGGCTTATCAATGCCTGCGCCGTTTCGTTCGACACATCGTCCTCTATTTGAAGCGGCAGGGAAACATCAAATTGGCTACCCCGCCCAACCTTGCTCGCAATTGAAATGTCTCCACCCATCAGATCAACCAGTTGCTTTGTAATAGCGAGACCGAGGCCTGAACCACCAAATCGACGCGTGGTTGATGCATCCGCTTGCTGGAATTCATCAAATATCAATTTGTACTTGTCAGAGGGAATACCTACCCCTGTGTCGGTTACGCGTACCACGACACCGGAATACAAACCACCTTGCTTACTGACACCAATTTTCAATTTCACCAAGCCGTTCTCGGTGAATTTCAGTGCATTAGACACCAAGTTCAATATCACTTGTTCAATACGGTGTGCATCCCCCATAAAACGGCGCGGACAGTGCTCATCAAACTCATATTCAAAGCAGAGTTGATGCTTGTCTTTGATCGTTGGCAGCATCAGATCATGCACATAGCGCCCGACTTGTTCTAAGTCGAAAGGCGCTTCTTCCAGTTTTAGGTGATTGGATTCCATCTTACTGAAATCAAGAATGTTATTGATGAGTGACATCAAACCGCGAGAAGAGTGAGCAATCACTGACAAATACTCTGCCTGCTTCCCCGTCATCGGCTCGTCTTGCATCAAAGTGGTCGCACCAAGAATCCCGTTCATTGGCGTTCGAATTTCATGGCTGATATTGGCAAGAAACAATTGCTTGGCGCGCGCCGCGTCTAACGCTTTTTCCCGCGCATCCACAAGATCGGTACTGATGTCGTTAAACTCGCATACCAACATGCCCAACTCATCTTGTTCTGTGTAATCAATCGGAGAAAAAGGCCCATCACCGCGCTGTTCGATCAGCGCAAGACGCACTTTCGCCATAGGCCTGACAACATAAAAATGAATCGCCGCATACGTCACACCGACTAGCAAAATGCCAACCAATGCCATCGCAAAAAACAAATCATTCTTTAATGTTGTCGCCTCTACCAGCAATAAACGTTCAGGGAGCGCACCGACAAGCATCCAGTTTGACGCGGGTAAAATGCGACCAAAAACCAAGGTTGGCTCTTGAAGCATGGGATCGTTTTGAAGACGGTGCGTAAAGAGCCTTTCAGAGCCTTGAAACAATGATTCATCAGGAACCATTTCCGACGCAATTGACAACGCATAGCCAATATCAATGTCTGGTGACGCTTGCACCATGGATTTCGCTAAGGTTTGCAGCTTATGGTTGCTTTGGCGCACAAGGTGGTCACCTTGCGTTGCAACACTGATGACTAAAGCAAGCTCAGAAAACTGCGGCTCGCTAGCAGCAATTTCACGCGCAGTGGGCAATGGCCCAAATTTTGGGCTCCCTTGCGTCACCGATTCTGCGTCTGACATTAAGCGTCCACTTCGGTCAAACATGGCAAGGTAGCCGCCGAGTTTTTGTCCACTGCGGGTTAAAAATGCCTGAAGTTCAGCCAACCGCACATCAATGGTGACAACACCAAAGAAAACGCCTTCAGCGTAAATAGGCACACTGCACGTCACCATAGGTTCTTGCGTGTAAGGGTCGATGTAAGCACGAGACCAATACGCTGAGCCTGGCACAGACCAACGTGCTGGCGCGTACCACTCTTCTATTTGATAAGGACGCGCAGATGCATCGTTGTAATCGGATACGCGTCGATAGGACCCGTCCTCGTTAAAGGCGATAAACACCGATGCTTTCGCTTTTGACGGATTATAGAGGTACGGTTCAGGCCAGAAGCCACCACTTGCGACCACATTCTTGATGTTCGCATTGCTCAGCAGCGTCGCAAGCTTTTGTTCAATTTGGGCTTCCGTATCATCGACTGACAGAATATCGGCAATGGTAAGGGCCACAGTTCCAATATTATTTGAGAGCTGTCCGAGGCTTTGCGCAACGGTTTCGACCTGCGCTTCAACCCGCTGATTGGCGCCGTCACGCACCATACTGTCACCCGTGGTTTCAAGCACATACACAATGGATACCACCATAACCGCCAGCATAAGCCCGAGTATCCATAATGCTTTAATGCTGATCGTTTTGTACCACGGAATATCATTTTTAAACACGGATTGAGCCTCAGGAAGTGGTCATTTTATTCAGGTTTTCCATCTCGCTCAGCACGTCTTTGATAGTAAGTGCTAACAATTGGTCGAATTGTTCAACCGCACGCTTGTCGGGTGATTCGCCCGCTGACAGCGTTTTTTCAAGCTGGATACAAAAATGCTGCATCGCATACGCGCCAATATTACCCGAGACCCCTTTCATGCTGTGGATCAATCCGCGCGTACCTTCTACATCGTCGTTTTTTGCAAACGTCTGAAGTTTCTCGCCGTCCGTTTTATGCTCTTCGACAAACATGCCGAGAACGGCATCAATAGCATCAGTGTCGCCCTCTAGTTGCTCCATCAAGTTCTCGATTTCAAACACAGACTGGTCGTACTGCACCGCATCGTTTTGAATAAAGCCAATATCTTCGGATGATACCGGTGGCATTTTTCGCGAGAAATTGGTCGACAATCTTTCGAGTTTATAACGAACAAGAACCTGCGCAGCGAGAAACAAAAACGCGATGCCGAACAGCAGTAATGTGCGATCTAACAACGCGATGACCTGCGTCGTCCAATAGGTTTGCTGTTGCGTCATCGCTCTAACGAAACGATGATTCATAATGCTATCAACGTTTTCCAACTGCTGATTCAACCGCTCTAGACCGGTATATAAGGCATAAACCTCAACACTCGCAGGCTTACTTGAACGCTCAGCAAGCATGGCCTCTAACGTAGCAATGTATTCATTAAAACGGTCTGCACGGCGGGTTGTTCCGGAATCATTTAGCCCGTGCAATTCATAAAGTAGGTAGCTACTAATACTTTGATACAACAATTGTTGATCGACACTGATTTCTGATTCGGAGAGTTGTTTAAGTTTCTTGGTCACATTCGCGACTGAGTAGATGGAGGCGAGCAGATTATCCACATCTTCCGCAAATGCATCAGCATCTAACAAGGTGCTTTGAATATCGCTCCACTGATCGTCAATCGTGTGGGATTTGGTCTGCAGCAGCAGATAACGAAAATGTTGGATTTCTTTTTCAATGTTCGAGAGCTCAATTTTCTGATTGAGCATTGAGGCCGACACGGCTTGTCGTAACTGCTGCGCCGCGTTATTGAGCTTCACAACATGTGTCGCGTGTTCTTTAACGTGGTACATCTCTTTGTAGGTCGCCATCGCGTAGAAAAAAGAGATGAAAAAAAGCACCCATACCAACATCGAAAGCCGACTCAGTTGAAGACGTTGGCTGTTTCTTGTTTTTTTCCGACTGTTCAAGGCGAACATGGATAACTTTGATATCACAGGAGTTCCTTTAAAAAAGCTTAAGCTTGTGTGTTGTTCACTGCCTAAACCATTAATCTGCCAGCGCTAAAACTAACTATGTAAGCTTTTCTAGATATGCTTTCTTTAAGTTAGAAACTTTGCCCAATTTTGCAAATGTTGTGCGTGTTTTTGCATAGCAGTATATAAAAATAAAGCCGCAATAAGCGACTTCATTTTTATTGATAAATCAGCAAGATTTACTCTTCAACGTTTAGGCGGCGCGTAAGTTGATCACGGAGGTTAGGTGGAATGCCTTTGATGGTGAGTGTATCTGTGTCTTGATCGTAGAAAATGCGTTCGCCTAGCAGCATGCTGTCGAAGTTAATCGAAAGGCCACCACCGCCACCCACGAATTTCGTGAGCTTACGCATTGAGGTTTTGTCCGCCGGGAAGCTTTCTTCAAGCTCATAACCTTGCTCTGACGCAAACTGGTAAAAATCCACGCCTTGGTCATTTTTAGGCAGTTCACCCGCCAATTCTTTTACGATGACTTCATCGCCAGATTGCAATTGGCCCTTGCAGTAATCGTAAACTTGCTTACGGTATTGCTGCTTTTCATCTTTTTCAAGACGCGAATCTGCGCAGTAATCTTCGACAGCTTGCATCAGCACCAAGTTTTGCTGTTTGGTGTCCATGCCCACTTCGGCTTGCATGAAGTCGAGGAAGAAATCCGCCACTTTACGGCCAACACGGCCTTTAATGTAAGTGAGGTAGCGGTTTGAATCCGCATCGCTTTCCCACGTCGACAAATCGATACGCGCAGCGATGTCCATTTTTGCCACATCAAGGTAATCCGTTGAGCTGATTTCCAGATCATCGGTCACTTTCATGCTGGCTTTCGATTCTAAAAGGCCAATGAACAAATATTCCGTCGCCAGTGAACGGTATTCTGCCAATACCAAAACCCCTTCATCAGCAAAAGGATACTTTGAAAGTTCCGTCTTTAAACGCTCTGCTGCTTGAGAAGAAAAGGTCAAAAAATCCATTTCTTGATTGCGACAGGCCTTCAGCCACGCAGATACGTCACTCTCCTGCGCAAATTGACCAAAACCTTTTCCGGCTTTTGCGTTATAAATGCGGTGGATTTCACTGATTAAATTTTCCGTTGAAGGAGAATGGGTTAGCAGTTGATCGCGTAGCTGAACGACCAGCGTGTCTTCACCGTCTTTTTTCAGTTGATGAAGAATTACGTTTGAAAGCGTGAGGCTCATAATTGAAAACATTTTAAGTCAGACTAGAGTGTGGGGTATTATACGCGGCTTCTGATGACACAAGACAAGAGTTTCTATGCCTGTTACTTCTAAATATCAAGATAAAAACGTTGAACAGATCCTGAGCGATGTGGTCAATGTTCTTGAAAAGCACAAAGCATCAACTGACTTATCGCTGATGGTTGTTGGTAATATCGCGACAAATTTGATCAATAACAACCTGCCAGCCGCGCAACGTAAAATTATCGCGGAAAAATTTGCTCAAGCTCTCGTGTCTTCAATCGATACAGAGTAATAAGCCGTTAATTCGGATATCGCGCAGTAAGAATAAAGAGAAGAATTGACCTTTATGGTAGACAGCGGAAATACCTACAGGGATAAAGTGTCACAGCTTATCAGCTGGGGACACTGGTTTAGTTTTTTTAACATCATTGCAGCCATGTTGCTGGGCACACGTTATATCGCTCAGTCGGGTTGGCCAGAAACCCTGCTTGGACAAACTTATCAACTTTTTACGTGGATAGGTCATTTCGGCTTTCTGGTTTTCGCTGTCTATATTCTGATTATCTTCCCTGCCAGCTTTATCATTCCGTCGCAGCGCTTAATGCGTCTGTTTGCAGTGCTCGTCGCCACTGCCGGACTGACCGCGTTATTGCTGGACATCTACGCGTATCAAACACTGCACCTGCACCTGAATCCCTTGGTGTGGGAGCTGTTGTTGAGCGGTGAAAAAACGGACATGAACGCGCACTGGCAATACTTGTTTGTCGTCGTGCCCGCGATTTTCTTGCTCGAAATTGCCATGTCTGAATGGGTATGGCGCAAACTGCGTAAGCTGTCGCGTAAGCGTGTTGGTGTGCCTATCGCCACCGTGTTCTCGCTTTGCTTCATTGGCAGTCATCTGATCCACATATGGGCGGATGCTTTCTTATATAGCCCTGTGACGGCGCAGCGTTCTAATTTCCCAATTTCTTATCCTATGACGGCAAAAACCTTCATGGAGAAATACGGTCTGCTTGACCGTCAAGAGTACCAAGCACGCCGAGATGAACTCGGTCAGCAAGATAGCGAAGTGATCCGTTATCCACTGGACAGTGTCTCTTTCGCCTCCAATGCGAACAGCTACAACCAGAACCTGTTGGTCGTGATGGTAGAAAGCCTTCGCGCCGACATGCTTGATCCTGTTGTGATGCCTCGCCTCAATGAATTTGCCAATAATAACGCCAAATTCGAGCACCACTTCAGCACCAGCAATGATGCAATGGCTGGCATCTTTGGTTTGTTTTATGGTCTACCAGGTAGCTACGCTCAAAGCGCGAGAACAGAGGGACTAAGCCCTTTGCTTATCGATACACTCGACAATAAGAAATATGCGTTTGGGCTTTTCAGCGCAGACAACTTTAGCAATCCGATTTATTACCAAAGCGTGTTTGGCAAGCATTTAGACACCGCACAGCGTTTTGAAGAAAAAGCGTCGTGGCTTGCTGACGATCAAGCAACGGATGCCCTCAACACGTGGGTCAATGCCTCTGACACGAAAGCCCCTTGGTTCGCCTATTTAGAGCTTAAAAGCGTCACCAATTATGAACAAGGCGGGGACTATACACGCCCGTTCCAGCCCTCTCTCGACAATGAATTGGCGAGCGTTGGCGACCATACTGCCTTGGTGCTGAAAAACAGCTACAACAACGCGGCGTACTATGTCGACGAATTGCTAGGCGACCTGTTTGATTCTCTTGAAGCCAACGGACAACTCGATAACACCATCGTCATTGTGACCTCCAATCACGGGACTGAATTTAACGAGACAGGATCGAACAGTTGGGGTGCCAACACCAACTACAGCAATTATCAGTTACAAGTGCCATTGGTTGTGCATTGGCCAAACAAAGCCCCACAAGTGATCGAAGCATACAGTTCACACCTCGATATCGTACCAACCTTGATGGAATCGATGTTAGCAGTTGATAGCCCTGCGGAGCTTTACACCAGTGGCCGCAATATTTTTGAGCTTGCTGACAAGCCACGCAAATGGGTACTGGCAGGAGACAGCCGAGATATCGTTGTGGTGCAACCAGACAAAACCACTGTGGTGGACAAGTTTGGTAATTACCGTGTTTACGACAGCAACTATAAACAGCAGCCAGAAGGGAAACCGCAGCTGTCTGTGTTAATGCAAGTCATGCACGAACTAAAACGGTTCTACCACCCAGAAGAACAATAAAAAGGAGGCAGCCCAACGGCTGCTTTTTTTCTTCCTTATCCAACTGGTTGAATCACACAGAGAAAATGAATAAAGACAATTGACACATTAACACTCAGTTCGTAACATGAATTTCAGTTAGTCGGTCTGTAGCGCAGCTTGGTAGCGCACTGTCATGGGGTGTCAGGGGTCGGAGGTTCAAATCCTCTCAGACCGACCATTTTCGAAAGCCCGCAGCACAATCGCTGCGGGCTTTTTTCGTTTAAACGCCGCATGCCCCGTTTTTACAGCACGTTACCGCATAGAATGACGCGCTGGTTTTCGCTACATAACACAAAGGTTGATGATATGGATATCTCGATAGCATTTGGTGTTCTACTCATCGTGCTGGGTTTTGTTGCTGGTATCATCAACACGCTTGCTGGCGGCGGCTCAAACCTCACCATTCCCGCGTTGATCGTGCTCGGTATGCCAGCCGAAGTCGCAAACGCAACCAACCGTGTGGGCGTGATGATGCAAAGCGTGTCTGGTGTTGCAGGCTTCCGTCATCATAAGCGACTGGATACCTCCGATCTGATCCCTATTCTTATCCCAACCTTGCTAGGTGGCACTATCGGTGCTTCTGCGGCGGCATGGCTACCATCATCTATCATCAAACCTTTGCTTTTAGGCACTATGTTGCTCATGGCTTTTATTATGCTCGTGAAGCCTTCGTTGGTTGCGCCAGAAGAAGCAGCAGACATAAAAAAGGTGGCTGACACGCCTGCATCATGGCTGAGTTTAGGCATTGCTGGGTTTTATGGGGGATTCGTTCAAGCGGGGGTAGGTTTCGTTCTGTTAGCCGCACTGTGTGGAACGTTAAAGTACGATTTGGTTCGAGGTAATGCCCTTAAACTAGTCTGCACCCTTGCATTCACGGGTGTGTCTCTTGCGATATTTGTTTGGCAAGATTTGATTCTTTGGTTGCCAGGTTTGCTACTCGCCATCGGCTCTATGTTTGGTGCATGGATTGCGGTGAAGTTTGCCGTCAAAGCTAACCCCAACACCTTGAAATGGTTCTTGTTCATCATGACGTTAGTCGGGTGTGTGTTTGCTTACAGTGCATAGAATTAATGACAATAAATCGACTTTATATGTCCTGTAATATTGAACCCTAGAACAACCTCACATCTCTTTATTATCAAAGAGTTTACCATGATCACATGTCGACTATTTTACCTGTGACATAAGTCGTATACGATAAATATTCAGGCATTTCCAATACCAATAGGTGTCATACTCAACCCTTGTCTATTTTAGAAGCAAGATCACATTTTGAATTTGATCGTGAAAAGGGAGTTGGCGGGCATGCAAGCTTTGGATTCTGTGTTCTGCCTCCGCGTGAGTGAAATCGTTTGTCAGCAAAAAGACACGCATTCTTTTTGTTTGTCGCTCGCTCAAACACTCTCTAGCCATGCTGATATTTCCCACCTCGAATTGTTTGTGGTCTCTGGTTCTGAGAATAGCTGGCACTTACTCACGGCCATGGAAAACCAAGATATTCATGTTCACGTGCCTGCTATTGTGTTTAGTAAAGAGACGTCCACATCCGTGGCACAGATCAACACGTGGCTTGCTGCCGATAAACGTATCGATGTTCTGGGTTCAAACCATCTACTGATCGACTTATCAGTGCGAGGAGACACGTTTGGCTGCCTTGCCATCCGTTTCTCTCAGCCATTAGACGCCAATGTGTATTCGACGCTTACGATGCTAGCGACTTCCATAGCAGGTGCACTTGATGGTCATTTGCAACATGACGCGTTAGAGTGCGAGAAAAGCCACCATGACCTCACACTCAAAAAGTGGCACTTAGAGGTCTGTTCACAAAAAGGCTTGCTCGAACAGCTGCATATCTTGCATAAAATATCGATGCGTTTATGGCATGCTCACTCCCTTGATAACATGCTCCATACCGCTGTTTATGAATGCATCCACGCATTAGATTTCGACCGTATGGCAATTTTCTTGGTGAACAATCGCACGGGTATTTTGCGCGGAACGTATGGCACAGACGTTCACGGTGTTGTTACCAATGAACAGTGGTATTCCGCTGCCATTGATGAACATTATCACGCGAAACAGACACTCGATCGTCGCCAACATATCACCATCAATGAAGGGACACCGCTCTATCACGCGAGCAAAGAAGTGGGCGTTGGCTGGAATGCCACAATTTCATTGTGGGACAGTGATGAAGCGATTGGTTGGATTGCGTGCGACAACTTGTTGACGGGGACACCGTTGAAAAGTTACCACAGCGAGTTGTTAAAACTTCTTGGCGTGACCATGTCTCAACACCTCATACAACGACATGCGCAAGACGACCTCAAAGCGCTCAACCAATCCTTGGAGCATCGTGTTGCAGAACGCACTACGCAGTTGGAGAATGCGAACAAACGCCTCAATCAAATTTCACGCGAAGACAGCCTGACACAAGTCCCTAACCGACGCATGCTCGACGAGAAGCTCGAAGAGGAATGGCGACGTGCAAGACGCTATCACATGCCGCTGTCTATGCTGATTATCGATATCGACCACTTTAAGCAATACAACGATAAATACGGACATGCGTTGGGCGATTTATGTTTGATGAAAGTGGCGAGCGCTTTAAGCAAAGTAGAGAGACGCGCAGGCGCGTTGTTTGCACGATTTGGTGGTGAAGAGTTTGTTTATCTGCTTCCTGGCTGTGATTCAGAAAGTGCTTCAGCCATTGCTCAGCGCGCGTTGAATGCCGTTCGCAAGCTTCAAATCATGCATGAAACGTCGCCGGTTTCGCCATGTGTTACCATCAGTATTGGCGGTAAAACCACGATACCTGATAGAGCAAGCAACCAACAACAGCTATTCATTGATGCCGATGTTGCTTTATATGAAGCCAAAAGCAGCGGCAAAGATTGTGCGTTTGTCTTGTAGCGGCATGTGTCTCTAGTCTCTAGTCTCTAGTCTCTAGGTGTCATTGATAAAAAATAGCGAGACGAACCTCGCTATTTTTCGTTCATATTGGTCGTAAATGTCAGCCGCTATTTGCTAGCCGATTTCTTCTGGTAGCCCTTTTTCTTGCTTGAAAATGATCGGCCTTTTTTCTTCCTAAACGGCGAAGGACTTTGTGGCAATGAGCGCAAGCTCTCAGGCACTGGCCCTTGTCGAACGGAGCCCATTAGCGCTAACAGTTCGGATTCCAACGCCGTCATAAAGGGCTGATACGAACCCTTCTTTTCTGCCATGTCATGCAGTTGACGCTCCCATTGCGCTGTCATGTCTGGGTATGCCGCTTTTTCAGGTAAGGCATCAATCAAGCCACATCCAGACGCTGTCGCCCGAATCTGTTTGCCTTCTCGTGAAAGCAAACTGCGTTTAAAGAGCAAATCCAAAATACCCGCACGGGTAGCCTCCGTGCCAAGACCATCCGTTTCTCGTAGAATTTTCTTCAACGAGGCATCTTGTACAAATCGACCAATACCAGTCATGGCTTGAAGTAAGGTGGCTTCCGTGAAATGCCTTGGCGGCTCTGTCATGCAATCTTTAATGTCCCCACGCAGACACGTCAGTACGGTGCCTTTTTCCAGCGGTGGAACTTGGCTTTCAATGTCGTCTTTTTGTGCAGCTTTATCTCGGGATAACAGCGCGCGCCAACCGTGAACAATAAGCTGTTTACCTTTCGCAATGAACTGTCCACCCGCAATATCAAAGCGTAGTTTGGCTTCGGCATACTCTGCGGCAGAGTAAAACTGCATCAGATACTGGCGAGCAATCAGCTCGTAGACATTCTGTTCGTAGCTGCTTAACGCACTGCTGCTCTTTCCCGTAGGAATGATCGCATGGTGCGCTTCAACTTTGGCATCGTTCCACGCCTTAGAACGTAGCGATAAGTTGGCATGTTTAACCGCCTCACCAAGTGATGACGCGGTTTTACTGATGGCTGCAGTCACGCTCCCCGCTTCTTTAAAATGACCGTTCGGCAAGTAGCGGCTATCCGATCGCGGATAGGTAATGACTTTGTGTTTTTCGTACAGCGATTGACAGCAAGACAACACATCCGCTGCGCTCATATTGAACCGCTTTGCCGCATCAATTTGCAGTGTCGATAAACTGTAAGGCAAGGGCGGCGCTTGCTTGCTGTTCTTTCGCTCTGATTCCGCCACTGTCGCGGGTTGACCTTCAATGCGTTTAGCAACGTTCTCTACCAACTTGCGTGACAGCACACGCCCTTCTTCATCTTGCCAGGGCTCACAGGATTCACTTGGCTGCCAACGCGCCAAAATGTCATTACCTTGATAAGGAATAACAGCATCCAATTGGTAAAAGGGGTTAGGGATAAACGCCTCTATCTCTCGATCGCGCCTCACCACCAAACCCAATACTGGCGTTTGAACGCGCCCTACGGATAACACACCTTGATACCCCGCCTGCTTGCCTAACAGGGTGTAAGCACGGGACATGTTCATGCCATAAAGCCAATCAGCACGAGAACGCGCTAATGCAGAAACAGACAAAGGCACAAAATCGAGGTTACTTCGCAGCGCTGATAACGCTTTTTTTACCGCGGACACGTTTAGGTCGTTAATCAATAAGCGTTGGATTTTTTGCTTCTTTGTGGCGGGCAACTTGGCATGACTAAACACCTCATCCACCAGCAATTGCCCTTCTCTATCAGGGTCACCGGCATGGATGATGTCATCGAACTGACGCAGCAGTTTCTTGACGACAGAAAGTTGTTTCGCCGCAGATTTTCGCGGCTTTAATTGCCATTCAGAAGGGATAATAGGCAGATCATCAAGACGCCATGTTTTGTATTTTTCATCATAGGCATCGGGTTCGGCTTGCTCGAGTAAGTGCCCAATACACCACGTGACTGTGTCACCATTTGCAGCTTGAATATAGCCTTCATTGTTTTTATGAGGCTTAGGCAAAGCGGCAACAATTGCACGGCCAAGGCTGGGTTTTTCTGCGATAAAGAGTCGAGCCATGAGGAAATCTGAACAGAGGATATTGACGTTAATTTAGCGAAATTGCGTATTATTAACAACAAATAACTGGATATTCATCCAGTTATTTGCGCTAGATTGGATTCAGGTGATCAAAGAAAAGTGACGAACTTGCTCGTATCACGCTTGGGAGGGTTTGCAGGTTCACATCCCGGCGTCCCAACATACAAAAAGCCAACGATTTCATCGTCACCTGACACATTGAAGGCTTCACGCACGACAGGGTGATACGCCCACTTCCCTGTTCGCCAGAAGCCTTGAAAGCCCTGAGCCACAGCAGCCATCTGCATTGCTTGGGCTGCACAGCCAGCAGAAATGTGCTGTTCAATCACAGGGACTTTGTCATGTTGCTTTGTACGGGCGATAACAGTGATCACCATAGGGGCACGAAACGGCGATTTCAGTGCTTTCTCAACAACAGCGTCTTCCGCATTGTCAGATTCAGCAGCACGTTTCAAAATGTCTGAAAGCTTTTCCAACCCTTCGCCGGTTGCCACCACAAATTGCCATGGCGTTAATGCACCATGATCGGGTGCACGAAGCCCCGCTGCAATCATGTTGTTTAGGGCATCGCCGGATGGCGCGGGTTCAGCAAGGCGAGGGATAGAGCGACGTTGCGTCAGTAGGCTTAAAGCGTCCATGAAAGGTCCCATTCAAGAAAACAATTACCCTCAAGATACCACAAAGCCAGAAGGATATTTCCCTCTGGCTTTTACGGATTTATACCAAACGTTTAAAGCGCGATGGCGAGCTCAACACCTTGTCGAATCGCACGTTTTGCATCAAGCTCTCCCGCCTTTTCAGCGCCGCCGATAATGTGTGCGTTGATGCCCTTGCTTTCGAGCTCAGCCACCAACCCATTCACTGATTCTTGACCGGCACAAATGATGACATGATCCGCAGGCAGAATATGCTCTTGCCCTTCCAAGGTAATGTGCAAACCTGCATCATCAATCTTTTCGTAGCTCACACCGCCGAGCAGTTCCACGCCACGTTTTTCCAATGTTTTACGGTGGATCCAGCCCGTCGTTTTACCAGGGCCTTTACCAACACGCCCTTGACGACGTTGCAGCAACCAAACTTGGCGTTGTGCTACATAGTGTGGTGCAGGAAGTAATCCCCCTTCATGAGACAAAGACTTGTCAATACCCCAATCTTGCAGCCACTCATCCAAGGTTTGATTTTCGGGCTCAGTGATCATGGTCGCGACATCAATACCGATGCCACCCGCACCGACAATAGCGATACGTCCACCCAACGCAGGTTGCTCTCGAATAAAGGTTTGGTAATCGATGGCTTTTTCGTGATCGATTCCTTGAATGTTTGGCATTCTCGGTTTCACACCCGTAGCAATCACCACCTCATCAAACCCATCGAGTGATTCCGCATTCACTTCGGTATTCAAACGCACCTCAATGCCACACTGCTCAACACGACGTGTGAAATATCGGATCGATTCTTTGAATTCTTCTTTACCGGGGATTTGCATCGCAAGGTTGAACTGGCCACCTAGCTGAGGGGCTTTTTCAAACAGCACGACATCAAAACCACGCTCGGCTGCCGTCACGGCGCAAGACATACCGGCCATGCCGCCACCGACCACAGCAACTTTTCGTTTTGCGGTAGCAGGTGCAACCACCAGCTCTGTTTCATAACAGGCTTGTGGATTAACCAAGCAGCTTGCGCGCTTGCCTTTAAATACATGGTCAAGACACGCCTGATTACAGGCAATACAGGTATTGATGTCGTCCGAACGATCTTCTTCCGCTTTCACCACAAAATTTGCATCAGCGAGGAAAGGACGCGCCATTGATACCATGTCTGCCTGCCCACTCGAGAGAATGGATTCCCCCACTTCTGGCGTGTTAATGCGGTTACAAGTGACAAGAGGAATGTTGACTTCCCCCTTCAATCTTTCCGTTACCCAACTGAACGCCGCGCGCGGCACTTGGGTCGCAATCGTTGGGACACGGGCTTCGTGCCAACCAATGCCGGTATTTAGAATGGTAACACCTGCCGCTTCGAGGGCTTTGGCCAGCTCAACCACTTCATCATGCGTGCTGCCCTGTTCCACCAAATCCAACATGGAAAGTCGGAAAATAATGATGAAATCTTTCCCCACTCGCTCACGCACTGCTTTCACGATTTCGATAGGAAAACGCGAGCGATTTTGATAGCTACCACCCCATGCGTCGTAACGGTTGTTTGAGCGCTTACAGATGAATTGGTTAATCAAATAGCCCTCAGAGCCCATGATTTCAACACCGTCATAGCCCGCTTCACGCGCAAGTTCTGAACTCTTCGCGAAATCACTGATCGTGTTTCTGATTTGGCGTTCGCTCATTTCAGAAGGTGCAAATTTAGAAATCGGTGAACGCACCTCGGAAGCACTTAACGCAAAAGGATGCATGGCATAACGCCCAGCATGAAGGAGTTGAAGGGCTATCTTCCCGCCATTTTCATGAACAGCATCCGTAATGTTTCGGTGTGCCCTCGCCGCTCTGCCGCTGCTGAACTGCGCACTGAGTGGGTGCAATCGACCCCGGAAATTTGGCGAAAAGCCCCCTGTAACAATGAGCCCGACGCCTCCTTTGGCACGCTCAGCATAAAAGGCAGAGAGCTTTCTAAACCCATCGTTAGATTCTTCCAGCCCTGTGTGCATGGAACCCATCAACACACGGTTTTTCAACTGGGTAAAACCAAGATCCAGTGGAGCGAGCAAGTGAGGGTAAGGCGAATTCATTAGGCGCTTCCATTCTTATTATGAGTTCTGGTCTGACCAAGATAAGCCTGCAAAACCAAAAATTCAAACGTTTGTTTACATTTTTACAACACCGATCAAATACCAGCATCGAAGGCTCGGGGTAGAGGATTTTTTATCTAATTACATAGACTTTTATGAGGTCTTTCCGACGGTTTATGTAGAATAGTGCTATCAAAAACCCTCAGACCCTAGCAATCCAAATAGGATTCGTTACGATTATGTCTAGGGAAAGTCGCTGGAATCATTCATGAAAATGCTTTTTAAGTTTCTAGGCACCATCTTGAAGTGGTGTTGGAAGATATTGGGGTTTGCACGTCAGTTAATACTCAACGTGCTTTTTATTGGTCTACTCGTTGCTATTTACTTTGCCTTTACGATTGAAGATGCAGAGTTACCAACACCAACCGATCAACCTGCTCGCGCTCTGCTCGTTGATATTTCAGGCCCGATTGTTGAAAAACAGCGTCGCCTAGACCCCTATGACATTGCCACCCAAAACCTCATTGGCCGCTCGGTAGAAGTTGAAACCGTGCTGTTTGATGTTGTCGATCAAATTCGTGCCGCCGCCAAAGATGACAAGATCAACGGCATGGTACTGAGTTTGTCCGACATGTCAGAAACTAGCCTCACTAAACTGCGATACATTGCGAAAGCGATTAACGAGTTTAAAGCTGCCGGGAAATCCGTGGTGGCGATTGGCGGGCACTACAACCAAAGCCAATATTACCTTGCCAGCTATGCTGACGAGATCATGATGTCGCCAGACGGTGCGGTGCTGCTGCGTGGATATGGCACGTACAACCTTTACTTCAAAGATCTGTTGAAGAATCTTGATATCACCACCCATGTGTTCCGCGTTGGTACTTATAAATCGTTTGTAGAGCCTTACACCCGTACCGACATGTCGGAACAAGCACGCGAAGCCAACGCGGTTTGGCTTAATCAGCTTTGGGGGGCATTCGTTGACGATATCGCCATGAACCGTGGTGTGACGGTCGAATCCATATCGCCGGATTCTGCAACCTTGCTCAGCGCCATCAAGGCAGCAAATGGCGATTTCGCTAAGCTTTCTCAAAACCTAGGCTTGGTTGATGTGTTGATGACACGCCAACAAATCCGAACCAAGCTGGCCGAGACATTTGGTAGCGACGGGGATGACAGTTTTAACTACGTCAGCATTTACGATTACAACGCCAACGATTTCATGTTACCGAAGGCAGACCAAATTGCCGTGGTTGTTGCTAGCGGTGCCATCATTGATGGCTATGAGCGAGAAGGTACAGTGGGTGGCGACACCACCGCCGCGCTGCTCCGTGAAGCACGTTTGGACGATGCAGTGAAAGCCGTCGTGCTTCGTGTCGATAGCCCAGGCGGCAGTGCGTTTGCCTCTGAAGTGATCCGCAATGAAGTAGAAGCACTAAAAGAGGCGGATAAGCCTGTTGTGGTTTCTATGTCAAGTGTTGCGGCATCTGGCGGTTATTGGATATCCACCAGCGCCAACCGCATTTTGGCACAGCCAACCACCATTACTGGCTCTATTGGTATTTTTGGCATTTTGACTACCTTTGAAGATGCGCTAGCAAAATATGGTGTATACAACGACGGTATTGGTACAACGCCACTTGCGGGCGTTGGCGTTACACGCGCCTTGCCTGAAGAAGTCAGTGAAATCATGCAGCTTGGTATCGAAAATGGTTACCAACGTTTTATTCAGCTCGTAGCAAGCCAGCGAAACCTATCCATTGAAGATGTCGATCAGGTGGCTCAAGGTCGAGTTTGGACCGGTTATGACGCGATGAAGCGCGGGCTGGTCGATCAAATGGGCGATTTTGACGATGCCATTTCTGTTGCAGCAGAATTAGCAGGCATTACCGATTACTCGTTAGATTGGATGGAAGAGCCTCTGACCCCTGCGCAGCAATTTATTTATGACATGATCAATCAAACCATGGTGTTTGTCGGTCTTGATACTGCGTCGGTATTGCCACCGGCATTTGAACAGTTTGCTAACGCTGCGGCATCAGAAATCAACAATTTAACTAACTTCAACGATCCAAATGGACGCTATGCCCTGTGTCCAAGTTGCCGCTATTTCGAAAACTGAGAACTCCCCGGCAAGTGCCGGGGTTTTTTTCACGCCACTGGTACGTATAATGCCGCCACTACCTCGGCAACATTGAATTTGTGAAGATGGAAAGAAAACATATTTACATCGCCTATACAGGCGGCACGATCGGCATGCTTAAATCTGAACAGGGTTACATTCCTGTGTCTGGCTTTATGCAAGAACAACTTAAGCAAATGCCTGAATTCCATCGCCCAGAAATGCCTGAATTCACGATCCATGAGTACAGCCCACTCATCGATTCTGCTGATATGACGCCAGCGGATTGGCAACGCATTGCTGACGATATCCGCGACAACTACGACAAGTATGATGGCTTTGTGATCTTGCATGGTACTGACACCATGGCATACACGGCGTCTGCGCTTTCTTTCATGCTGGAGAATTTGGATAAACCCGTTATCGTAACAGGGTCACAGATCCCTTTGGCTGAACTTCGTTCTGATGGCCAGGCCAACTTGCTAAATTCTCTGCATATCGCGGCAAACTATCCGATTAACGAAGTCACATTGTTCTTCAACAACCAATTACTTCGTGGCAACCGCAGCACCAAATCGCATGCTGATGGTTTTAACGCTTTCACGTCGCCAAACCTGCCTTCCCTGCTTGAAGCTGGTATCAATATTCAACTTCACGGTGCGGAGATTGATAAAAAGCCAGAAGGTGCGTTTAAGGTTCACACCATCACAGAGCAACCTGTCGCCATCATCATGATGTACCCAGGTATCTCACCGGATGTCATCAGCAATGCGCTCAAGCAACCAGTGAATGCCATGATATTGCTAACGTTTGGTGTTGGTAACGCCCCACAAAACGCGGAACTGTTGGGTTTACTGAAAGAAGCTACTCAACGCGGCGTCATTGTTCTAAACCTTACACAATGTCTTGCGGGTAAAGTAAACATGGGTGGCTATGCCACAGGCTGTGCGCTTGCAGAAGCTGGCGTGCTAAGCGGTTATGACATGACCCCAGAAGCTGCATTGGCAAAACTGCATTATTTGTTAAGCCAGAATCTGCCAATGGATATCACTCGTACCATGCTGCAACAAGACCTTCGTGGCGAATTAACACACTAAGCAACCTCGTTAACGCACACCCAAAGCCAGCAGTATTCTGCTGGCTTTTTGCTTTGCACACTCGTTCTTCACTTTCCGAGCATTGCCGCTATTTCTTACATCATTCCGATGTCTAACATTGCCCCTACACTGAGCATGGGTGTATGAATAAATGTGCCAAATTCAATCGAATTACTTCCCCATGTCACACTGTTTGAATGTATAAATAAGCACACATTAGAAACTCAGATTATTGTACAAAACGGACGATGGAGAAAAGAATAAAACAAATTTCATAGATGGTCGTTTTACGACGAAGTAAATGCGGTTTCCAGTAAAAAACCGCCAAAAATCGCGGAAGTGAGACCCATTACCATATTGCCCTACCCCCTCTTTATTAGCACTTTCTATATACAGTATTACATACTTTAAGAAAATATCTGGTCACACTTACATCAGACTATCTTCCATATTCCACTTAATTCACAGCTCATCGCTTGTCATAGAAATTCGTACATTTACATTCTCCCTAGGTACAGGGCCAGATAGTCGTCGGTCTTCTCAGTACCCTTCTCACCCAACACAACATAAAGCGTCGACTGCAAGGCGAATAATCGCATCGCGATCTCATCGCGATGACGGACATAAACGATGTTGGGATTTTCGATGAATGTCAGTTGCAGAGCTTCGGCTCTATCTATACACAGGGCAATGAAAAATGGCTTCTATTATTGGTACTAACCAAAACGATACGTTAAACGGCACTTCTACCGACGACACCATCTATGGGTTGGAGGGGGATGATATTCTCAACGGTGGTGATGGGAATGATCTCATTATCGGCGGCGAGTTAGCCAATGGCGCATCTCCAAGCGCACGAAACGCTGACGGAACTTACGATGTCAGTGAGGGTGATACATTTAATATCAGCCTATCGAATTTCACCAACGACACTGAATTCAACAATTCTGTCGGTTATTTTCTCCTCGATAGTAATGGCAATGTGTTGAGCGCTGAAATACTTGCAGCCAATGCAAAAACTGCAACCACCGCCACTGTCTTCAGCATTGACACAGAAGGTGCAACATCACTCAGTCTTTTCCTTATTCCTGACGGCGCTTCTCAAGGCTATGTTGAAGGTGAGGTTGATCTTGATCTCTCAGGCCAAGTCCCAATTGTTGCCCAAGGTACGATTGAATCTATCGTTTATGTTTCTCAGGAAAACGAAAACGGTGATGGTCAAGATCATGAACGGATTTGCGGTGATACGAGCATCTGGGATGACCGTTGGAACTTAGGCAGTGGTGATTTCGTTGATACCACCTTTGATGTTTATGTAAATCAATTCCTACCAAACCAACCTGATGATGATGTGATCTCAGCGGAAGGCGGTGATGATACGGTTTACGGTGGTCTTGGTGAAGATACTATCTCTGGCGGAGAAGGTAATGACCTGATTTTCGGTGGCCAGGGTGATGACGAACTGTATGGTGACGAAGGTCAAGATGACATTCGTGGCGGCCTAGGCGACGACACCATTTATGGTGGTGACGGCGATGACGTACTGCATGGCAAAGAGGGTAACGACACCATTGAAGGTGGCGCGGGTAACGACCGCTTGTTCGGTAGTGACGGCAGCAACGTATTACTCGGTGGCGAAGGTGATGACTTTCTCTTTGCGGGGAATGGCCATAACAACACGCTTGATGGCGGCGTTGGCGTTGACCAATATGTCGGTGGTATTGGAACCGATACGCTGATCTTTGATGTGAATGACTTTGACGGCAGCACCTTCGTGAACAATGCCGGCCGTGAGGTTAACGTTAAGCTTTACGACGCCTCTAGCAGCTTCGATACACTCAAAGTAGATGGAGATGTGCATGCTGACTTTACGGGTGCAGAGTATCAATCTGATGCAAGCATCACAGGTAACGTCATTTCAGGTGTAGAAGCGGTTATCGGCGATGCAGGTGACCAGACTATCACGTTGAACGAGTTCGCCATCTTTGCACAATCGGATGATATCGACCTAAGCAACTGGGATGGTTTCGTCGCATACCTTGGTGAGGGTGATGACACCTTAAACCTGGTTGGTGCGGATTGGAGCTACGATGCAGCAGGTGTTTCTAACGCCGATATCTCGCCAGAGATGATTCAGCAAATGGGCCTGACTGCAGGCGAAGTTGCCGACCTTCAAGCATACGTTTTCACTTTCGACTTCAACAGCAATTCACAGATTACTGTTTGGACGGACGCTGAACATGTTACGCAATCCGGTATTGATATCGTTTAATTGACGACGATCTTATTGTGATAAAAAGCATGTAACATCAAACGGCCCGACCGGGCCGTTTTTTTCATCTTTAAGAATGAAAAAAGCACCGATTAATCGTCAGATGCTTTCATCTGAACAATGGTTTCTTGCGCAGGCGAAAAATCACGCTTTAATTCACTCTTTGACTTGAGTTTGATGTCCCCACCCGCAGCCACAGACATGTGCTGAGGGTCAGTGTTGTTGCGCGATTGGTACAACATGACCACTTGTATGGCGTTGTCTCGCTGCTCCTGAGTCAGCGGTGTTCCTTCAGGCCATTTTCCCGTCGCAACGGCGTAATTTAATCGTTCGAATGCTTCAGGTGTGATGCTTTCTAGTAGTTGTTCGATATCCATGTTTGTTTTGCACCTTTCCTCGGTTCTACATCTCGCATTAATCAACGCGTAAGGCCAGTATTTGGTTTACTTTACACCAAATATTTCACGATTGCGTCTTGTTTGAAACCCATTCTTTTTTGAATGAAGATCTCATATTTTGATCATGCTTTGCGCGAGGATCAGCATGTCTCTCAACCCTAATAGTACTGATTTTCTTATTAATAGACAGCCATAGTCTTGTGATATTCGTCCACTTTTGCCACCGTATCACCATATTATCGAGGGTGTAGAGAAACGCGTTTCAATAAAACGTGTTTATCCAATTGACGATGAATGCCTCACTTGTCATCAACAAAAGAGTTCAATTCATCGCACATAAAAATAATCAAAGACTGTAGGTTTTACCCCCCGTAATTTTGCACAACGTCAATGCGTAATTTGAACGGTTCTGTGCGCACTATTTATTATTGAAAGCGCCCATTAAAAGGTAAAACCCATGGCTACAATCACTGGCGATAACGCCGCAAATATGCTCGACGGTACAACCGACGACGACCTCATCTATGGCCTTGAAGGAAATGACACCCTTAGAGCCTATGAAGGTGATGACGTTGTTTATGGCGATTCCTCAAGCAGTCAGATTTCTCAACTCTCGCAAAATTCTGATGGCAGTTACAGTATCTCTAGTGAGACTTTTCTGTCAGTACATTTGTCACAGTTTTCATTTCCTTCTGGCGATGATAAAAGTGTCGGCTACGCCGTTTTAGATAGCAGCGGCAATGTGTTGAGCACCAAAATCCTCGTCGAATCAACGGCCACAGCACAAGACACCAGTGCCATCGATATCAACGTTGCAAATGGCACGACGCTTGTCTTTTTCTCGCTTCCTGTCGCTGACAGGTCTGGGTTCGAATGGCGCCCACTCGTCCTAAACGACGTAGAAACCAATATATCGTCCTCTTCTGTCTCTATTGAGGTAGAACAAACCACTGGCGATCCAACCATTGGCGGCAATGATTCCCTTTATGGCTATGACGGCGATGATCGCCTTTATGGTGAAGGCGGGGATGACTCTCTGATAGGCGGCGATGGTAACGACGTGCTTTCAGGTGGCGAAGGTGACGACAGAATGTGGGGTGAGGACGGCGACGACCTCATTCACGGTGGAAACGGCGACGACCGTCTGTTTGGCCAAAATGGTAACGACACGTTAGAAGGCGGTGTAGGTGATGACGAACTGCGCGGCGGACGCGGCAACGACACTCTCAGTGGCGGTGACGGTGACGACCTGATTTTCGGTCAAGCCGGCGATGACACTATCATCGCGGGCGCGGGCGATGATGAGCTCTGGGCGGACGACGGTGATGACATCGTTCATGGCACCGCTGGCAGTAACTATATTGATACAGGCGATGGCGACGACCTTGTGTTCGGCGGCATTGATGATGATGAAATTTACGGTGGCCATGGTAACGACGATTTACGAGGCGGTTCGAGTGACGATAAAATCTACGGCGAAGACGGCGATGACATCCTGCGAGGTCAACGAGGTGATGACTACCTTGATGGCGGAGACGGCAACGACGAAATCTACGGCATTCTTGGCAGCAATACGCTTTTGGGCGGAGAAGGAAACGACTACCTATTCTCAGGTTGGATGAGTGATAACAACTATCTGGATGGGCAAGAGGGTCAAGATATCCTTGTCGGTAGTTTTAACGCAGACACATTCGTGTTCGATCAAGATGATTTCCAAGGACAGATCGAAACCCTAGGAAGCGGCAGACAGATAACTCAGAACATCTACGATGCTTCAACCGGATTTGATACTTTGCTGATGGAAGGTGAACATCATGCCGACTTTACGGGAGCTGCCTACCAAACCACGCCAGGCATTAGCGGTAACGTTATTGCAGGCATAGAAGCCGTGATTGGCGACAACAGTAACCAAACCATCACCATCAATGCACACGAGATTGATCAGCAATCTGACGATACAAACAATGACGACTGGCAGGGTTTTGTTGCTTGGTTGGGGGATGGTGACGACACGTTGAACCTAACGGGTGTCAATTGGGCATACAATGCATCTGCAACATCAAACGCTGATATAACCCCCGCAATGATAGAAAAAATGGGGCTAACCAACGCGCAAGTCAGCGATCTTCAGGCTTATGTGTTTGATGACCAGTTCAGTGACGATCAAATCACGATTTGGACCGACGCAGAGACTATTACTTACCTCGGCACGGATATCGTATAACGGTCTATAAATTCAGATAAAATCCGTAAGCAAGAGGAAGGTCAGCATCACGCTGGCCTTTTTTTCTCTTTGCGTGGTCACGCAAAAGGCCGAAATTGGAGATAAACTAAGAAGAAGTGTTTATGTTATAAGTCTTGTGTCCCGATTTAAAAACAGAAGAGCATTTCACGGAATGAAGATAAGTCGAGCCAAATTCAACACCCAACTCGCCATTACCGTATTTGGTACGTTACTGGTCACTGGCTGCTTTGAAAGCAACCGAAGCACTGCTCAGCTTTGTGAAAACAATCCTTCGATTTGTGCCAAGCTCAATGTGCAAGACGGTCAGTGTCGTCATGAACGTACTGATCTCATCTGGAAGCGTTTTAACGTTCTAAAAAAACCGTCCGATCTCAACAAGTTCGATGAACTGATGCTCACCAAAAAGTACGCAAGGTGTATGGAGCTCGTCGCACAGATTGAGACCACAACATTGAAAGCGAAAAAGACGCTCCGAACTGAAGCGTTGTTTCATGCGTTCGACTCGATTGAACGCCTAGAGCTAGAACTGAAAAGCTCTTATCAACCCTCAATCATCTATTACCGTTGGACGCAGGGTGATAACGAAGCGTTAGAGCAATTCTTAAAGCTAGAAGAAACCGAGTACCTCGACACACCAGAATTACAACTCGGCCTTGCCACTTACTACGTCGATAAAGACAAGCTTCATACCATTGACCTGCTACAGAAGTCATTGATGCTTTACGATGGCCGAGCAGGAAAAACACGAGACAAAACTGTCCCAGAAGCCATCAAATCACTGGCAACAGCAAACCACTCACTCGGCAACTTGGACATTGCTTACCTATGGGCATTGGTCGGCTCAGAAATGGATCTTCCCGTTGCGAAGCAAGCACAGTTGAAATTGCTCTACCCGATGGAAGACGCGAGACGTGATCAAATTTCAGACATTGCGGGCGACATTGCGAGCGCCATTGAAGATGGTGATTTTAATTCGGGTTTATTAAGCACATTAGCCATCATTGACAACAAGAAAGAATAGTTTCTAAGACGAACTCTTTTCTCTGATCAATAGTGCAGCACCAGAATGGGAAACGCACATTAATAAAAGACACTGACAGGACACAACAAAAAAGCGAACGTTTGCCGTTCGCTTTTTTATTTCCCCGAAAATCACATGACGTTATTGGTCGGAGGGAGACGCGCCATCAAACTGCATGGAAACTGAATTCACGCAATAGCGTTGACCTGTGCTCGTTGGGCCATCATCAAATACATGCCCTAAATGACTGTCACATTGAACACAACGAATTTCCGTTCTTACCATGCCATGGCTCTTATCTGCCACATACCGAACAGTGCCTTCAATCGCTACATCGAAACTCGGCCAACCGCACCCAGAATCAAATTTAGTGTTCGAATCAAATAATCGCTGATTGCAACAAATGCAGTGGTAAAACCCACATCGGTGGTTGTGGAGTAAGGCTCCGCTATATGCTGGCTCTGTGTGCCCCAAGCGACAAACCTTATAAGCCAACTCAGAAAGTGATGCTTTCCACTTATCATCGCCGCCCTTTGTCATCTTTACTCCCTGTGTTGAATGCATTTATTCGTGCCGAAGCATCAGTTAGCCTCCTATTTAAAACAGTTCTCGTGCAGACAATAAGCATTCGCACGCATAGATGTGATCAAACGCATGATCCTTTCTATGTATGAACCCAAAGCTGAGTAAAAATTAACGTAGCGTCAGCTTAAAGAGCTTCTTTGCAGCCACCGTCATTATTTTGAGTTCTAACGACTTATGTGTGTCTTTCTAATAATGCAATGAGGTGAATGCATTCGAGCGACATTCGCTTAGCCTCAACGACGCATAAAGTGCGTGAGTAACACTGCCACATACCCTGTCCGTCGATTAACTTGTAACGCGTTCCAATTCTCAAATTTCGCACTCAAGCATCACACTATTCTCACCATACTTTTCGATATACCGATTTGCGTACGTTTTATGTGCTGTATGCATTTCAGTGCGCAATGTTCAAAAATCAGTCATCGTGTCATTGGCCCCAATAAATTCAACTTTTCCAATAGGAAACACAAAATTTGTTTGGGTGATGTAAAAATAATCCGTACTAAATTTTGACTTTACGCAATTTAGATCGGTTTTTCGCTTGCATGGGGGATACCGATTCTGTAATTTTACTACCAATTTCCTTTCACTAGATATTAAGTTGTGGAGCAACATAATGACTATCAAAGTAGGTATTAACGGTTTTGGCCGTATCGGCCGTTTCGTTTTCCGTGCATCTGTTGAGCGTAACGACATCGAAGTTGTAGCAATCAACGACCTGATCGACGTTGATTACATGGCGTACATGCTGAAGTACGACTCAACTCACGGCCGTTTCAACGGTACTGTTGAAGTTGTAGACGGTAACTTGGTTGTTAACGGTAAAACCGTACGCGTAACTGCAGAACGTAACCCAACTGAACTTCAGTGGGACGCAGTAGGTGTTGATGTTGTTGCTGAAGCAACTGGTATCTTCCTGACTGACGAAACTGCACGCCAACACATCACTGCTGGTGCGAAGAAAGTTGTTCTAACTGGTCCTTCTAAAGACGCAACGCCAATGTTCGTAATGGGCGTTAACCACGCTTCTTACGCTGGTCAAGACATCGTTTCTAACGCTTCTTGTACGACTAACTGTCTTGCGCCTATCGCGAAAGTACTGAACGACAAGTGGGGCATCGAATCTGGTCTTATGACTACTGTTCACGCTACTACTGCAACTCAGAAAACTGTTGACGGTCCTTCTGCGAAAGACTGGCGTGGTGGTCGTGGTGCTTCTCAGAACATCATCCCATCATCAACTGGCGCAGCTAAAGCAGTTGGCGTAGTTCTTCCTGAACTAAACGGCAAACTGACTGGTATGGCTTTCCGCGTACCAACTGCAAACGTTTCTGTTGTTGACCTGACTGTTAACCTAAAAGAAGCTGCTACTTACGCAGAAATCTGTGCGGCAATGAAAGCTGCTTCAGAAGGCGAAATGGCTGGCGTTCTTGGCTACACTGAAGACGAAGTTGTATCTCAAGACTTCATCGGTGAAGTTCAAACTTCAGTATTCGACGCGAAAGCGGGTGTTGCTCTGACTGACAAATTCGTTAAAGTTGTATCTTGGTACGACAACGAAATCGGTTACTCAAACAAAGTTCTGGACCTGGTTGCTCACATCTCTAAGTAATCATTCCGGATTGCCGTTAAGGCATGAGTGACAAAAGGCGGCTTATTGGCCGCCTTTTTTGTACCTAAATTTCACATTCAGAAGGCATGCTTCATGGACGTTAAACAGCTCCCTACCCTTGCTGTACTCTCTGACTATGTTACCGTTTGCGAATTGGACGGCATCAAAGTTGTTCGCGTTATTCATCCAAAAGCAACTGCGACAATTTCTCTCTTTGGTGCTCACGTACTTAGCTTTCAGCCCACTGGTAAGAAAGATACCATTTGGATGAGCGAGAACGCTGACTTTGGCGGCAGCAAAGCCATTCGAGGTGGCATTCCAGTCTGTTGGCCTTGGTTTGGTAAAGCGGCTGAACCATCTCATGGCTTCGCCCGCACCAGCGAGTGGATACTCAACGAACATCGTGAAAACGATGAAGGCGTGATCATCAGCCTAACGCTGCAAGATTCAGCGGAAACCCGCGCGATTTGGCCACATGAATTCAAGGCAGAACTCCTCGTTGAAGTGACTGACACGCTAGATGTGAAACTGGTCAGCACCAACACAGGCGATACACCGTTCCAACTGGGCGGCGCACTGCACACTTACCTCAACATCGGTGACATCACCACAACCACAGTATCAAGCCTCGGCAACGAATACATTGAAGGTGGCGTGCGTAAACCAAGCGCAGGTAACACACAATTTGATCAAGAAGTTGACCGCATTTACCCGCACGCAGACGAAACGGTCGTCGTGGACGATCCTGCACTGCAGCGTCGCCTTAACGTGATCAACGGTGGTAACAATGGCGTGGTTGTGTGGAACCCTTGGAAAGCATTGTCAATCAGCATGGGTGACATGGCAGATAACAGCTACGAAACCATGGTGTGTGTGGAGTCTGCGGTGCATGATCGCAGCGTGACATTGAATGCTGGCGAGACGCATACGCTTTCAACAAAAATTGTAAGTTGCTAACCACGCACAAAGCGACGGCAAAACGCCGCCTGCCACGCGAAAGACAAAACCGAAGCGCCCTGCTTCGGTTTTTATTTTTTGTTACCTTGTCCTTCTTTTTTATTACTTTGTTCCAAAGACTCCACTGCCAACAACGCCCTCAATCAAACAGCAAATTCCTCTGTTGCCGTCTCAACATTTAGATTTTCCCGCTTCAATCAACGAAATACACAATGACAATTGCGGCTGGCAAAAGTTACATACCGAATACAAAGCCTTATCACAAAAGGGAAAAATATCGAAAAAACAAGTAATTCAACCAAGCAAATTGATCAGTTGGTACTAGTCTTAAAGTAGTGAGGATATGAAAGCAACTGCGCCGATATCCTTTCTTAATGTTAACAGTACGATTTAGGGGGCAGGACCATGAGTATTTTCGACCACTATCGTCAGCGCTATGAAGAAGCGAAAGACGAAGAGCTGAGCCTTCAAGAGTTTCTGGACCTTTGCCGGGAAGATCGCAGTGTTTACGCCAACGCGGCTGAACGCTTGTTAATGGCAATCGGTGAACCCGAGATGATTGATACGGCGTTAGAACCACGTTTAAGTCGCCTCTTTTCAAACCGAGTCATCTCGCGCTACAAAACCTTCGAAGATTTCTACGGCATGGAAGAAGCCATAGAACAAATCGTTTCTTACCTTAAACACGCCGCCCAAGGCCTGGAAGAACGTAAGCAGATCTTGTATCTCCTTGGTCCTGTTGGTGGTGGTAAATCCTCGCTGGCTGAAAAACTAAAAAGCCTGATGCAGAAAGTGCCTGTGTACATTCTGACAGCAAACGGCGAACGCAGCCCAGTGAACGATCATCCTTTCTGTTTATTCGATGTTGTTGAAGACGGTGCGCTACTTGAAAGTGAGTATGGCATTTCACAACGTTATGTACGTTCCATCATGTCACCATGGGCTGCTAAGCGTCTGCACGAATTCGGCGGCGACATAAGCAAATTCCGCGTGGTGAAGGTTCGTCCTTCAATCTTAGACCAAGTGGCCGTAGCCAAAACCGAGCCCGGCGATGAAAACAACCAAGACATCTCGTCCTTGGTCGGTAAAGTCGACATTCGACAACTCGAACATTTCGCGCAAGACGACCCTGATGCATACAGCTACTCCGGTGCGCTGTGTAAAGCCAACCAAGGCTTAATGGAATTCGTCGAGATGTTTAAAGCACCGATCAAAGTGCTTCACCCATTGCTAACAGCCACACAAGAAGGTAACTACAACGGTACCGAAGGCCTGTCAGCATTACCATTTGACGGCATGATTCTAGCGCACTCAAACGAATCTGAGTGGCAGACATTCCGTAACAACAAGAACAACGAAGCCTTCCTCGACCGTGTTTATATCGTGAAAGTGCCATACTGCTTGCGCGTATCGGAAGAGATGAAGATTTACGACAAGCTATTGGAGAGCAGTGAACTTTCGTCAGCACCTTGTTCACCAAGCACGCTCGATATTCTTGCGCGCTTCAGTGTCCTTTCTCGTCTGAAAGAGCCTGAAAACTCCAGCATCTTCTCGAAGATGCGTGTGTACGACGGTGAAACACTGAAAGACACAGATCCAAAAGCCAAGTCTTACCAAGAATACCGTGACTATGCGGGCGTTGACGAAGGCATGAACGGCCTGTCTACACGCTTCGCCTTTAAGATCCTGTCACGCGTATTTAACTTCGACCATTCCGAGGTCGCGGCTAACCCTGTGCACCTGTTCTACGTACTCGAACAGCAAATTGAACGTGAGCAGTTCCCGCAAGAAATCGCAGAGAAGTATCTAGAGAACCTCAAAGGCTATTTGATTCCTAAGTACGTCGAGTTCATTGGCAAAGAAATTCAAACCGCTTACCTCGAGTCATACTCTGAGTACGGTCAAAACATCTTTGACCGTTACGTGACCTACGCAGACTTCTGGATCCAAGACCAAGAATACCGCGATCCAGACACCGGCCAATTGTTCGACCGCTCCGCATTGAACAGTGAACTGGAAAAAATTGAGAAGCCAGCAGGGATCAGTAACCCTAAAGACTTCCGAAATGAAATTGTTAACTTCGTGCTTCGTGCTCGTGCTAACAATGAAGGCAAGAATCCTGGCTGGACCAGCTACGAGAAACTTCGCACTGTGATTGAGAAGAAAATGTTCTCGAACACAGAAGAGCTGCTGCCTGTTATCTCCTTCAATGCGAAAACCTCGACCGAAGAACAGAAGAAACACGACGACTTTGTCGCTCGTATGATGGAGAAGGGATATACCCGCAAGCAAGTGCGACTTCTGTCTGAATGGTACCTACGCGTGCGTAAGTCCTCTTAATTCAGCCTAGTCAGAGAAGTAACCAGCATACGGGGGGCTTATGGCGCATTTTATAGATCGACGGCTCAACGGAAAAAACAAGAGTACGGTCAATCGACAACGTTTCTTACGTCGTCACAAGAGACAGATTAAAGAGTCTATTGCTGATGCAGTAAACCAACGCTCGATTACCGACGTGGATAGTGGTGAGAGCATCACTATCCCCTCTCGCGACATCCGAGAGCCGACCTTTCGTCAAGGCAAAGGAGGACAGCGTGATGCTGTCCACCCTGGCAACGACCAATTCATCCCTGGTGATCGCATTGAGCGTCCACCAGGCGGTGGAGGAAGTGGTGGCGCAGGAGAAGGACAAGCCAGTCCTGACGGCGAAGGCCAAGACGAATTCGTGTTTCAGATTTCCAAAGACGAATATCTCGATTTGCTATTTGAAGACTTAGAACTGCCTAATCTTCAAAAGAACCAGATGACCAAATTGGTCGAGTACAAAACCCATCGCTCCGGTTTTAAAGCGACAGGGGTACCATCCAATATTGCCATCGTGCGTTCACTACAAAACTCGTTGGCTCGCCGTACTGCGATGTCAGCGGGTAAGCGACGCAAAGTGAAAGAGCTCGAAGCAGAACTTGAAGTGCTGAAAGGGACAGAACCCGCTCAGCCGCTTGAAGAAAAACGCATCGAAGAAGAAATTCAATCGCTCAAAGACAAAATCAAAGCCGTGCCTTTTATCGACACCTTTGATTTGCGCTTTAAAAACTACGAAAAACGCCCACAGCCAAGCAGTCAGGCCGTGATGTTTTGTTTGATGGATGTCTCAGGTTCAATGGACCAAGCCACCAAAGACATCGCTAAGCGCTTTTATATCCTGCTATATCTCTTCTTAACGCGGACTTACAAAAGCGTTGAGGTGGTGTTTATTCGCCACCATACACAAGCTAAAGAAGTGGATGAGCACGAGTTTTTCTATTCGCAAGAAACCGGTGGCACCATTGTCTCCAGTGCATTGCGATTAATGGATGAAATCGTCAAAGCGCGTTATCCCGCAAGCGAGTGGAATGTGTATGCAGCACAAGCTTCAGATGGCGATAACTGGGCGGATGATTCCCCAGGTTGTCGTGAATTGCTCGAAAAACAACTGCTGCCGGTGACAAGATATTATTCCTATATCGAAATCACACGCCGTGCACATCAAACGCTTTGGCGAGAGTATGAAACGCTTGATGAAAACTATGAAAACTTCGCCATGCAGAACATTCGAACTGCCGACGACATCTTCCCTGTCTTCAGGGAGCTATTTAAGAAACAAGTAAGTTAGTCGGCGTGTTGTTGCAAACGCACTAAGCATTTCGCATTCGGTTCGGACGCCAAGGAGGACCATGATGACTGTCTCCGCAAAGAAGAAAAACAAGACACTCAGTGATGGGCCAGATTGGACATTTGATCTTCTTGACCAATACCACACTGAAATCAAGCGAGTAGCGGCGCACTACAAGCTCGATACTTACGTTAACCAAATTGAGATTATCACCGCCGAACAGATGATGGATGCCTACTCCAGTGTGGGCATGCCGATCAACTACAGCCATTGGTCATTCGGCAAAAAATTCATCGAAACAGAGCGCAATTACAAACACGGTCATATGGGGTTAGCGTACGAAATCGTCATTAACTCCGACCCTTGTATTGCTTACTTAATGGAAGAAAATACCATTACCATGCAGGCGCTTGTCATGGCGCATGCGTGTTATGGCCACAATTCTTTCTTTAAAGGTAATTACCTGTTCCAAACGTGGACAGATGCAAGCTCTATCATTGACTACCTGCTCTTCGCCAAAAACTACATCAGCGAATGCGAAGAGAAATATGGCGTCGATGAAGTCGAAAAGCTTCTCGATTCCTGCCATGCCTTAATGAACTACGGTGTCGACCGTTATAAGCGCCCGCAGAAAATATCCATGGCGGAAGAAGTCGCACGCCAGAAAGCCCGTGAGGATTACCTTCAAACTCAGGTAAATGCACTTTGGCGTACTATCCCCACCAGCGAGAAAAAGCGCGAAGTCGAAGTAGAACGTTTCCCGTCAGAGCCTCAGGAGAACATCCTGTATTTCTTTGAGAAGCATTCACCACTGCTTGAACCGTGGCAACGTGAAGCCATTCGTATTGTTCGTAAAGTCAGCCAGTATTTCTACCCACAGAAACAAACGCAGGTAATGAACGAAGGCTGGGCAACGTTCTGGCACTACACCATCTTGAATCATATGTATGACGAAGGCTTGGTGAGCGATCGCTTCATTTTAGAATTTTTGCACAGCCACACTAACGTGGTTGCTCAACCGCCATACAACAGCAAGTACTACAGCGGCATTAACCCGTATGCATTGGGTTTTGCCATGTTTACCGACCTTCGTAGAATTTGTGAGAACCCGACGGAAGAAGACAAACACTGGTTCCCAGACATTGCTGGTTCTGATTGGCTCGAAACACTGCATTTCGCCATGCATAATTTCAAAGATGAAAGTTTCATCAGCCAGTTCTTATCACCAAAAGTGATGCGCGACATGAAATTCTTCGCCATCAATGATGATGACAGACAGAATTACATTGAAGTAACAGGCATTCATAACGAGGAAGGTTATCAGCAACTGCGTGAGAGACTTTCTGCTCAATACAATTTGGCGAACCACGAACCAAACATTCAGGTTTGGGACGTAGATTTACGTGGAAATCGCGCGTTAACGCTTCGCTATGTGCCGCACAACCGAATTCCTCTCGGTAACTCACACGAAGAAGTGCTCAAGCATGTGCATCGTTTGTGGGGCTTTGAAGTGGTACTCGAAGAGGAAACGCCAGAAGGGAAAGGGAAGATCATCGCGACGTGCCCAAAGCGTCCGCAGTTTGATCCGGATTTAATCCCAGGAACGTGACACCACTCAAACCGCCTAGCGACAAAAACAAAAAACCGCCAAATTGGCGGTTTTTTTTACGTTTTCTCTTGTGTCTGCTGTTTTCACATAAAGACACGGCGTAATACGCTTACGCTTCTTCTTGTTCCATCAGCTTTGCGATGGTTTCGCGGTTGCCGAACCACATCGCGCCACTTTCACGACCATACTGTTTAATACGGTCAGCCACATCACCATGGCTGTTTGAAAGTGTTAACGCCAGAAGGTCACGGTAGAACTGAAGCGCCAATTCACAGGCACGTTGATCCATGAAGTAATAGCCGCCAACACGCGAGTAAATCTTACGCATGCCATTCATGGTCAATACGTAGACTTTGTTACCTGAACGTTGAGCCATGCCTTGGAACAACATATAGTCAAAGTGGTTGAACGCGCGACCACGGCAAACCGCTTCACACAGTTCAGTGTCCAACTTACCGAAGGTATCGTAAATCTTTTTCACGTCTTGCTGAATCGCCGCTTTTTCTTCAACGTCATCAACAAACGCAGCAAAGCTATCGCTCGCAAGAAGCTCCTCACAACGGCTAATGACTTTTTCAATCAAAGCAGCGCAAGATTGCGCGTCGTTTTTCATCGCATAACGCATGTAAACGCCGCTGATGTCTGTACGTGCCGAGAGAAGGTTTTCTAGAACGCCATGAACGTCTTCACCTTCAAGGGTAACAAGCGTATCAAGGATGTTTAAACCAGACGTGTTCATGTAGTCATTAACACGGGTAGGTTTGCCGTGCTGGATAGTTAACCAGCCATCACGGGCGAGACGTTGAAGGACTTCGCGAAGCGTTGTTCGAGTAACACCGATAAGCTCTGATAGCTCCCGCTCTGCAGGCAAAATAGAGCCCTGAGGAAAGTGATCATTCCAGATACTTTCTATTATATATTTCTCAGCAAACGTTGCCGGGCTATCAGCCTTAATAACCATTTAGTATTGTATCCAAGTTGCTTCTTATCCTGATTAATAACTCATCATACCACTTCTCACATCAACCAAGAAACCTTCCGGTGACATCGATTCATGTCATTTAACCCCCATCGCCTGAGCCAGTTCACATACATAGAAATTTCCACCACAACATGCCCGATCGTTAGCTAAGTAAAGTCGAACAAAAATTGCGCTGTTTAAAACAGAACGTGATGAGTAAAACCGCAAAGCGCTTCGCAAATTCATCGCTAACCTTAAATGCAAAGATTGAGCACGTCATTCAATGGTTATTCATAATTAGCGCAATATTCATAAGTATTCGCATTAACTCACTGAATAAAAATCGCCATTGCATGAAACTCTGCTCGGACAATGTTGATCCGCATCACTGTATCAATACCCACTGCAGCATAAAATACCGCGCAAAATGTTACAGAAACCGTCAACGGGTTCGAGACCTCGTTGCTTTTTTTCGTAACAAATTCCAGTAATTTAATTAACACGGAAAGGAATGTTGACTGTTTAGAAACTCACTGTATTGTGTGCTCCGTGTATACCTATGCAATAGGGCACAAAAGGTAGTGCGTGTCGAGAAATCGACGTTAGGTTTGTAAATCCTCTCCTGTTTCCACCAAAGGCGAACAATGCAAAACAACCGCCAACCTCTACAACAGTTTATTTACACCTTCTTTTCAATTTTCCAAGAAAATTAGCTTATTTCATAAGAACAGAGAAACAGACATGGCTATTACGCTAAGGAATGCCTTTACCAAGAACTTTCTCGGTAAAGCACCTGACTGGTACAAAGCAGCAATCATCGCATTTTTGATTATCAACCCAATTGTCTTTGCAATTGACCCGTTTGTGGCAGGTTGGTTACTCGTTGTCGAGTTCATCTTCACGCTGGCGATGGCACTGAAGTGCTACCCACTTCAACCAGGTGGTTTGTTAGCCATTGAAGCTGTTGCGATCGGCATGACCGACGCAAGCACAGTAAAACACGAACTTGTGGCAAACTTTGAAGTGCTACTGCTTCTGATCTTCATGGTTGCAGGCATCTACTTCATGAAACAGCTTCTGCTGTACATGTTCACAAAGATACTGCTTGGCATTCGCTCTAAAGCCCTTCTTTCTCTCGCTTTCTGTTCTGCAGCAGCCTTGCTTTCTGCGTTCTTGGACGCCCTAACCGTTATCGCGGTTGTTATCAGCGTTGCTGTTGGCTTTTACTCTATTTACCACCGTGTAGCATCGGGTGGCGCAGCAGATAACGACCCAACCTCTGACGACAATCTCGGAGATGATCTAAGCCGTGATGACCTTGAACAATACCGTGCTTTCCTACGTAGCTTGCTCATGCATGCAGGTGTTGGTACTGCATTAGGTGGCGTAATGACCATGGTTGGCGAACCACAAAACCTGATCATTGCTGAAAAAGCAGGCTGGCAGTTTGGTGAGTTCATCATCCGCATGTTGCCTGTGACCTTACCCGTTTTGTTCTGTGGTTTACTTACCTGTTTGTTCGTTGAGAAGTTCCGCCTGTTTGACTACGGCACAGAACTTCCAGAAAACGTGCGTGCCATTCTTGTTGAATTCAACAACGCAGAAAAAGCAAAGCGCACAAACATTGATGTCGCTAAGTTAATTGCACAAGCATGTATTGCAGTCTTCCTCGTGATTGCACTTGCCATGCACCTGGCTGCAGTCGGCCTTATCGGTCTAATGGTTATCATCCTTGCTACGTCATTTACCGGCGTCATTGATGAGCATCATATTGGTAAAGCCTTCGAAGAAGCATTGCCATTTACTGCACTTCTTGCCGTCTTTTTCTCTATCGTTGCCGTCATCGTTGACCAAGAGCTTTTCACGCCAGTCATCAGTGCCGTACTGGAACTTGAAGGTGGCGCACAGCTAACCATGTTCTACATTGCGAACGGTTTGCTTTCGATGGTGTCTGATAACGTATTCGTTGGAACGGTTTACATCAACGAAGTAAAAGCAGCCCTCATGGATGGCGTGATTTCGCGTGAACAGTTTGAATTGCTTGCCGTTGCGATCAACACAGGTACTAACCTGCCGTCTGTTGCAACACCAAACGGCCAAGCGGCCTTCCTGTTCTTGCTGACGTCAACGCTGGCACCACTGCTTCGTTTGTCTTACGGCAAAATGGTTTACATGGCACTGCCATATACCGTGGTGATGGGTCTGGTTGGCCTAGCAGGTATTGAACTGCTGCTGGTGCCAATAACAGATTGGTTCTACGCTGCTGGCTGGATCACTCTGGGTGATGCAAGTGCCGTCAGTGCGGTGACTTCTGGCCATTAATTGTTGATTTTTGGTCAAATAACACATTGAATAACAAAGTCCTGCCTATGCAGGGCTTTGTCTTTTTGAAATGGATACGTTAACTATGTTGGCCTTTTTCAACGAAATCTCAAGAACCCGCGGAGCATGGCTTCTGCTGTTGCTTTCTGTTTTAGGGTTTGAGTTATGCGCACTTTACTTCCAACACGTGATGAACCTTGCACCATGTGTGATGTGTATTTATGAACGCGTAGCGATGGCAGGCGTTTTAGTCGCCGCTTTCATTGGCTTACTGGCACCACAAAATGGGCTCATCCGCTGGGTGGGTTTATTAGGCTGGGGCGTATCTGCAGGTTATGGATTAAAGCTATCCATTGAACACGTTGGTTATCAATTCCCTGATCCTAGCGACTTGTTCGGTGCAACATGCGACATCTTTGTTTCCTTCCCTTCTTGGGCACCCTTGAACAAATGGGCACCTTGGATGTTTGAAGCAAACGGCGACTGCGGCAAAGTGGTTTGGCAATTCTTCGATCTTTCGATGCCACAATGGCTTGTGATCATTTTCGCCGCCATGCTGATTGTGCTCGCTATCGTTGTACTTTCTCAGTTCTTTGGTAAGCGTCGCGAACGTCGTCTGTTCTAGTCTTTCAATAGACGAACCCAGAGAGAAAAATCCCTGCCAAGGCATAATGCCGATCGTTTTAAGTCATTGAACGATCCTACGCAGGCTTCATAATCGGCCTCAACATTGTTGAGGCCGATTTTTTATGTCTGAGTTTTTGAAAGAGTTACACATCACCGCTGAGTTTTGCCAAGACCACCCTATCAACGCATTCTCTAAACACATTCCTCTTGAGTGGGTTGAAGAAGCAGTCAAACAAACCGGACGCGCTTCTTTGCGTAAACGTCGCTTTCCCGCTGAGCAGGCTGTTTGGCTAGTTTTAGGGATTGGATTACTGCGCAATCGCTCGATTCAGAATGTTTGTGACCAACTTGAGTTGGCTTTTCCTGATACCAAAGGGGAACTTCCTCCTCTCGCCA
>NZ_FOWR01000002.1 GCF_900115495.1 Enterovibrio norvegicus DSM 15893
CCACAAATCGGCAAATCGTGGCGCAATCACTGGGAAAACCTTAATACGTTATTCAATTATCCTGATGATATTCGCAAAGCGATATACACCACCAATGCGATTGAATCGCTCAACAGCGTTATCCGTAGGGCTATCAAAAAGCGAAAAGTATTCCCAAGTGATGATGCGGCAAGGAAGATGGTGTACCTGGCCATCAAGGACGCCAGCAAGAAATGGACGATGCCGATTCGAAACTGGCGCCAGGCGATGAGTCGATTTATTATCGAGTTCGGGGAACGCCTCGAAAAGCATATTAATTAAATGGCAGTTACACAGAATCTGTTACAGGCTCAGAAGGAATGCGACGCTAAGCCCCACTATCTTTTTCTCGCTTCTCGCTTCTCGCTTCTCGCTTCTCGCTTCTCGCTTCTCGCTTCTCGCTTCTCGCTTCTCGCTCTATCCTGCTTTTCGTTGCGCCAACTTGCGTGCACAGACGCGATCGACAATGTTGCCTATCTCTGCGGTACAACTGCCACAACCGGTGCCTGCGAGCGTTTGGTTGCTGACGTCTTGAACACTTTCCGCATTGCCGTCTATTAATGCGACTTCAATGGTATCCAACGACACCTGTTTACAGGCACAAACAATTGGGGAGCGGGCGGCCAGCGAACCTGAGAGAAAGGCGTGAATGTCTTGGCTATCAAATTGACTGGCGAGAAGCTGTGATATGTCTGGCTGTTCACTTTCTTGCTTGAGCGGAAAGGCTGAGAATGCAAATAGTGGTGTTTTGTTCTGATAAGTCACAACACGACGTCCATGCTCTGCGTTGCCATGAATCAGTGCTGCGTTCTCAGATGCAGCCAAGGTCATGAACCTCGGGGGTACCGATCTGCAAGTCTCTTTGAATTGAAAGCGGTATAGATAACCCCCTTCTATGGCTTGAAGTACCCAATAGTCTGCATCGAAAGTATGGAGCTGTTGCTTGGTGAGGCGTCTTTTTGTGACCAAGCTGCCCGCGCTTTGCATCATCAAAGGTTTGATAGATACCGGCGTTGCTTTAAATTCGGGTTGACCCGAAATGGGGTCGGTGTGTGCGGGGATCACCGCCGTTACCTTTCCACCGGAGCAATTCATCTTGTTCCAGTGGATCGGCGCGAAGCTCTGTCCCGGAATCACGCGATTGGTCACGTGGGCTTTAAAAACCTGCTCGCCGACATGGCTCATCACATTAACCAACTGGCCTTCTTTGATGCCCCTGTCTGTCGCATCGAACGGGTTGATTTCGATAATGGGCTCGATGGTATGGGCGTTTAATGCCGCAGAAAGCCCTGTACGCGTCATGGTGTGCCATTGGTCTCTATTTCGCCCTGAGTTAAGGATCATGCTGTATTGCGGTGTAATCGGGCTTACAGGCGCTTTGTGCTCAACGGCAATAAACCGCGCTTTTCCATCCGGTGTGGAAAAATCCCCTTGGGTGAAAAGACGCCCCGACGCAATGTCATTGCTCACGATGGGCCAGCGCGTCGGCGGGAACGTGTTGTAATCGTCGACGGACAATCCTTTCAGCGCGGAGAGGTTTAGCTTCCGTTTTGTCGCATCACCGTCTTGGTTTCCGATCGTCGTCATCGCTACATATTCTTGGAAAATGTGCGCTTCCGTTGGGTAATCGAAGGCTTGGTGAAATCCCATGCGTTTGCCCACTTCACTCACGATCCACCAGTCAGGTTTCCCTTCTCCCGGCGTTGGCAGCAATCGACGCTGGCGCGAAATCATGCGTTCTGAGTTAGTGACTGTGCCGGATTTTTCGCTCCAACCTTGTGCTGGTAATTTTACGTGGGCGTAATCCAGTGTCTCGGACGTCGACACACAATCAGACACGATAACCAGCGGGCATTTCTTTAAAATCTGCGCAATTCGGTCACTGTCAGGCAGGCTGACTGCAGGGTTTGTTGCCATCACCCATAACGCTTTTATTTTCCCACTCTCAATGGCATCGAACATGTCGATGGCTTTCAGACCTTGTTGCGTGGCCAATCGGTCGGTTTGCCAAAAATCACTGACCAACGCCGAGTGCTCAGCGTTGCCAAACTCCAAGTGCGCGGCGAGCGTGTTGGCAAGTCCGCCAACTTCGCGCCCACCCATGGCATTGGGTTGACCCGTGATGGAAAAGGGGGTGCTGCCAGGAAGCCCAACGCGCCCAGTGGCGATGTGACAATTCAAAATACTGTTGGCATTGTCCGTGCCACTGGTGGATTGATTCACACCTTGAGAGAACATGGTGACGGTTCTGACATGTTGGCGAAACAGGCGGTAAAAGGTCTCGATGTCTGACAGTTTTAACCCGGTCGCTCCAGCCACAGCAGTCACTGTATTAAAACGTTGTGCTTGTGTGAGTGCGTCATCTAACCCTGTCGTGTGGTTGGCAATGTAACCTTGATTGAGTTGTCCATGCTTGGCGAGATCGGCCAGCAAACCATTGAACAGCGCGATGTCGCTGCCGGGCGTCAGTGGGAGGTGCAAGTCCGCGATTTCACAGGTACTGGTTCTACGCGGATCGATGACCACAACTTTGGTTCCGCGTGCCTCTTTCGCGGCTTTTAAGCGTTGATACAGCACGGGATGACACCAAGCGAGGTTTGATCCAACCAAAACGACGAGATCTGCAATCTCAAGATCTTCATACGTGCCGGGAACACAATCTTCCCCAAAGGCGCGTTTGTGACCAGCAACAGCAGAGGCCATGCAGAGACGAGAATTGGTGTCGATGTTGGCTGAACCAATGAAGCCTTTCATCAACTTGTTGACGACATAGTAGTCCTCGGTCAGAAGTTGTCCAGACACATAGAATGCGACGGCATCGTGGCCATGTTCGTCGATGATATCGTTGAGAGAGGTCGCAACATGGTTAAGCGCAGTGTTCCATGTCGTTGCTTCTCCCTCTATGGAAGGGGTAAGTAATCGCCCTTCAGTCGTGACGGTGTCACCGAGTGATAATCCTTTGGAGCAGAGTCGGCCTAGGTTAGCAGGGTGGGATTCATCCCCTCTAACGTCGAGTTTTCCGGATGCATTAACCTTGGCTTCGATGCCGCAACCGACACCACAATAGGCGCACGTAGACTTGATCCATTCGCTTTTGTCTTTCTCTGATGTGGTTTGGATATTTGTCACTTCACTCACCTATCCCTGTTTCATTTCTTATTTGTTTGCGAGTAATACACAGCAAATAACGCGCCAATTTCAATATTGGTAAAAATAACAGTGGCATATTTGGAATGAATGCGGGTTTCTTACGTTAAAAGAATGATGTGGTTGAACTTTTCTCTCTGCGCCAAGAAAGTGCGAACAATGAAAACTATTAATAGTTTCTGTTCATTCTGGTTCAATGCAATAAAAAGGTGCACGCAAAAAGTGCACTTCAATAAATCACTGCAAGCGATTTTAATTGTTAATGATGAGAGTGTGAAAATAAATAAATAATATAAAACATGGTCTTATAATTTTTTTCATCTCGTGTTTGGCTGTGGTGGCACTCTACTTGCTCTATTGATAAAAAATAGAAAGCGATGGATTAATAAAAGACGCATTCGTAAGCATAGAGGCGTGTTTATTTCTTTTACTTGAATTATCGCATGGATGTATTGGTGAGGTCAGGATGGCAAATCGCACATATTCAATTATGCCAAATAAACAGTCTTATATACTCGAAGGTCGTGAAGGGTTATTAAGGCAAGCACGTGTCGCCGCTATTTCATCAAGCGTTTTTGATGGCGTGAATAGCAAGAAAGCGAAACCCGAAGAGAGCCAGCGCAAGGTTGGCACTGTCTTTCTGGTTGGTGCAGGTCCAGGCGACCCAGATTTACTGACCATCAAAGCGTTACGTTGCATTCAACAGGCCGATGTTGTCGTGTATGACCGACTCGTCAGCCCAGAAATTCTCTCGCTCATTCCTTCAGACAAAGACATTTTGTACGTCGGTAAAGCCAAGGGCGAGCACAGTGTCCCCCAGAATGATACCAACGCCTTGCTGGTTGAATTGGCGCAGCGTGGAAAAAATGTTTGCCGATTAAAAGGTGGAGACGCTTTTGTCTTTGGCCGAGGCGGGGAAGAAATGCAGACCCTGCATCAGGAAGACATTCAAGTGGAAGTCATTCCTGGGATCACAGCCGCTTCCGGCTGCACCAGCTATGCAGGTATTCCTCTTACGCATCGCGGTTTATCACAAGGTTGTACCTTGGTGACAGCGCATGCCGAAAAAGATTTGTCAGTGAACTGGAACGCACTTGCCGCTTTGGATCACACCTTGGTGTTCTACATGGGGCTGTCGAAGCTGTCCCTCATCAGCGAAGAACTCTCTCAAGCCGGTTTGTCTTCAACAACGCCTGTCGCGGTGATCGAGAAAGGGTGTACCGCTGACCAGCGCGTATTTATCAGTGACCTTGCCACGATCAAGGATGCCATCAAGCACGAAGCGGTAGTGTCGCCGTCATTGATTGTCGTGGGCAAGGTTGTCTCGCTGGCAAAGGAATTGGATTGGTTTATTACGCAGACCACAGAACATCTCGACATAGAGCAACTTGAAAAGCTTTCTGCATAAGGATTTGAGCATGGAAAAGAAACGTATTGTCGTTATTGGCAACGGTATGGTGGGGCATCGATTCATCGACGAACTGTCCCAGAAAAACAGCGACATTCAGTTTGACGATGCTCCGTATGAGATCATGACCTTTTCAGAAGAACCGCGCTTAGCGTATGACCGCGTCCAACTCAGCAGCTTCTTTAGCGGCAAAGATGCCGACGATCTCATGCTGACCAGCGAAAACGAATACAAAGAGAAAGGCATCACGTACTTTCTGAACGAGAAAGTGGTGTCTATTCAGCGCGAGAATAAATTGGTGGTTACAGACCAAGGTCGCGAGATTGCTTACGACAGCTTGGTGCTTGCCACAGGCTCATACCCGTTTGTCCCACCCATTCCTGGTAACGAGCAGCCGCATTGCCATGTGTATCGCACGATCGAAGATTTAGAAGCCATTCGCGCTTCCGGCGACAGCAGCAAAATTGGGGTGGTCATCGGGGGTGGGCTGTTGGGCTTAGAAGCGGCAAATGCCATTCAAAATATGGGGCTGGAAACCCATGTGGTGGAGTTTGCTCCACGTCTGATGGCGGTGCAGTTGGATGAAGGCGGTGGCGAGCTGCTGAAACAGAAAATTACGGCATTAGGCGTGAATGTTCACACCGAAAAAGCCACGCAAAGCATCACGAAAGGCGATACATGTCGCTACAAACTTTCCTTTGCAGATGGCACAGAACTTGAGACTGATATGGTGGTGTTCTCTGCCGGAATCCGCCCTCAAGATGAACTCGCTAAAGCCCATGATCTGACCTTGGGCGAGCGCGGCGGTATCGTCATTAACAATCAATGCCAAACCAACGATAGCGACATTTACGCCATTGGTGAATGTGCGCTTTGGGAAGGCAAGATCTTTGGCTTAGTCGCGCCGGGTTACCAAATGGCCAAGGTTGCGGTCGCGTCAATTTGCGGCACCGAGGCAGAGTTTAAAGGTGCTGACATGAGCACCAAACTCAAATTGTTGGGTGTGGATGTTGCCAGTATCGGTGATGCGCAAGGCTCAACGCCGGGTGCGCAGTCTTACACCTTCTCGGATGGTATTGAGCAAGTCTACAAACGCATCATCGTTTCTGAAGATGGAAAAACCTTGCTAGGCGCAGTGCTGGTGGGTGATGTCGAAAGCTACCCGAACCTATTACAAACCATGCTAAATGGCTTGCCTCTTCCAGAGTTCCCTTCAGTGTTACTCCTGTCTAATGACGCAGCAGACAGTGATGCTGGATCGGCAGGGTTAGCGACCTTGCCGGATGAAGCGCAGATTTGTTCGTGTTATGACGTAACCAAAGGATGCATTAAAACGGCAGTGGCATCAGGTTGCACCACCATGGCAGATCTGAAAGCGGAAACCAAAGCCTCAACGGGGTGTGGCGGCTGTGCGGCGCTGACCAAGCAAGTTATGGATGCAGAGCTTGCCGCGCTTGGGCATGAGGTAAATAACAACCTGTGTGAGCACTTTGAGTATACGCGCCAAGAATTGGCGGACATTGTTCGCATCAAGAAAATTAAGACCTTCGATGAGTTGTTAGACAGCCACGGTAAGGGGCTGGGCTGTGACGTATGTAAGCCGACCGTCGGGTCGATCTTGGCGTCATTCTGGAACGACTATGTGTTGAAAAACGAGCACATGGGGCTGCAAGACACCAATGATATATACCTTGGTAACATGCAAAAAGACGGCACCTATTCCGTCGTGCCACGTGTTGCGGGCGGTGAAATCACCCCCGACAAATTGATTGTGCTAGGGCAAGTCGCGAAAGACTACAACCTCTACACCAAAGTGACGGGCGGTCAGCGCATTGATTTGTTCGGCGCGCAGTTACATGAACTGCCAGAAATTTGGAAGATTCTCGTCGACGCAGGGTTTGAAACTGGCCATGCCTACGGGAAATCGGTGCGAACGGTGAAATCTTGTGTCGGTTCTACATGGTGTCGCTACGGTGTGGATGACAGTGTGGGCTTCGCCATCAACATCGAAGACCGCTACAAAGGGCTTCGCTCGCCCCACAAACTGAAATTTGCCGTGTCAGGCTGTACGCGCGAATGTGCCGAAGCCCAATCGAAAGACATTGGCATCATCGCAACAGAAAACGGCTGGAACCTGTATGTTTGTGGCAACGGCGGCATGCGCCCGCGCCACGCAGATTTGTTCGCGTCCGACCTTGATCGTGAAACCCTGATCAAATACATCGACCGCATTTTGATGTTCTACATCCGCACCGCAGACCGTTTGCAGCGCACCTCTGTGTGGCTGGAAAACCTTGAAGGTGGATTGGACTATCTCAAGCAAGTGGTGATTGAAGACAAGCTCGCCATTGGTGAAGAGTTGGAAGCAGAGATGGCAGCCAGCCTCGGTCAGTACCAATGTGAATGGAAAACCACCATCGAATCACCAGAAAAACTCAAACGCTTCCAGCATTTCATTAACAGTGACCAAGCTGACAGTGGTTTGAAATACATCACGGAGCGTGGGCAGAGAGTGCCTGCACCTACAGTGCAAATTTTAGAGCCGACGAAGGTCGCGGCAGAACCAGAAAAACGCATTGATGTTGTAGAAATTGAAGGGTAGGAGCGGCGACATGTATCAGTGGCAAACCATTTGCGATAAGACAGATTTGGTAGAGAACACGGGTATTTGTGCCCTGTTTAACGACAAGCAGGTCGCCATCTTTCTCTGCGGAAAAACCGACACGCTTTACGCGATCGACAACTTTGATCCGATTGGGAAAGCGAACGTGCTGTCGCGCGGGCTTCTCGGGTCAATTGGCGAAAAAACCGTGATTGCCTCTCCGCTGTATAAACAGCACTTTTGCCTCACTAGTGGAGAGTGCATTGAGGACGAATCCGTGTCGGTCATTACCTATCCCGTTCGACAGCATGACGGTGCTGTCCAATTAGGAACGCTGAATATCGAATAAACCGATGCTCACGCTCTGTGGATGCAAGCGGCATCGATGGAGCGTTAATAGACAGTGTTCGTCTTCGCAGCGAAATAGGGTGTAACCGCACTGTCTTCTTTTCCTTATTAGGTTGTTGTTTTTAAAACCCCGTGCTTTGACGCTCTCAGTGCAAACCATGGTGGGGAAAGTGCGCCCAAAATAAGGGAAAAATGAAAAGCCAAAGACATGAAAGCTGCAGAATTAAAACGTTGCAGTTCAAAGGATTATTAATTAACGAGGACAGGAATGATGTCAGGTAGCGAGAAGTTCAACGTATTCTCCTTTACAGGGAAAATGAAAATACTTCATTTAAGTTGGTTCGCCTTTTTTATTACGTTTGTGGTGTGGTTTAACTTTGCTCCCTTGCTGCAATCGGTAAAGGAATCATTAGGATTAACCACCGCAGAAATTAAAACACTCCTTATTCTAAACGTCGCCTTCACCATACCCGCTCGGGTCGTGGTTGGCATGCTCACGGACAAATACGGGCCACGCATTGTTTATTCACTCTTGCTCGCCATTTGTTCCATCCCATGTTTCGTGTTCGCCCTTTCGGATAACTTTGTTCAAGCCGCCATTGCGCGTTTTGCATTGGGTTTGATCGGTGCCGGTTTCGTTATCGGTATTCGCTTGGTATCAGAGTGGTTCCCACATAACGAGTTGGGCACGGCAGAAGGCATTTACGGAGGTTGGGGTAACTTTGGCTCCGCGGCAGCAGCATTCACCCTTCCAACGGTTGCAGTGATGTTTGGTGGTGAAGACGGTTGGCGTTATGCCATGGCGATCACTGGTGTGATGAGCCTGTTGTTTTCTTTCGTTTTCTACCGAAGCGTGACTGATACGCCGAAGGGCGCGACCTATTACAAGCCTAAAAACGGCGGCGCAATGGAAGTGACCTCGAAGAGTGATTTCTTTCTTCTACTTTTGATGAAAGTGCCGATGTACGGCGCGCTTGCGTTACTGGCGTGGAAACTGTCGCCATCAGGCATTGGTATGTTCTCAGATTCGGTGGTAAACGCTGTTTATGTGGTGCTTGCCCTGATTTATGCGTTCGATGCAGCTCAAGTGTGGAAAGTGAACAAGCATGTGTTCGTTGAACCTGTGCCTGAAATTCATCAGTACAAATTTAAGCAAGTTGCAGTGCTCAACGTACTTTACTTTGCGACCTTTGGTTCTGAGTTGGCGGTGGTTTCGATGTTGCCGTTATTCTTTGCTGACACGTTCGAACTGACCCCTGTTGTGGCAGGCATGGTGGCATCGGCATATGCCTTCATGAACTTGATGTCGCGCCCAGGTGGCGGCTGGTTGTCGGACAAATTTGGTCGTAAACCGACGCTACTTATCCTAACGGCGGGATTGGCAGTGGGTTACTTTGTGATGGGACAAGTAGATGGCGCTTGGCCAGTCTGGTTGGCGGTTGTTGCAGCAATGGGCTGTTCGTTCTTCGTGCAATCCGGTGAAGGGGCGGTATTTGCAGCTGTGCCACTGATTAAACGCCGCATGACAGGTCAAATCGCAGGTATGACGGGTGCATACGGTAACGTGGGTGCTGTGGTGTACCTCACCGTGTTATCGCTGGTGGATTACAGCACCTTCTTCTTAATCATTGCCGGTACCGCGGTGCTTGGTTTTGTCACGCTACTCTTTATGGAGGAGCCTTCAGGCCAGATTGCTGAAGTGAATGACGATGGCACCATTACCATGATTGACGTAGCGAAAGCCTAATTATGAAACCCGAGGTTTTGTCGACGCCTTGCATGGCGTCTCAAGCCACGAAAGAGTCCGAGAAGCTTGCTTCTCGGCTCGTCGTTCGTGCGGGTGGGTGCTCTGTGGCGGGGCGAAAGCCCCCGAATCAGGATGCTTTTGCCGTAAAAATCCCCACCAACCTGAGTGAACTCAAACACAAAGGCGTGGTTGCGACGATTGCTGATGGCGTGAGCTCAAGCGAGATCAGCCAAAAAGCCAGTGAAACCAGCGTCACTGAGTTTATTAATGACTACATGGACACCCCAAATACGTGGTCGGTTAAGTCCTCTGCGGGGGCGGTACTTAAATCGATTAACCATTGGCTTTTCCATCACGCAAAACAAGATGGTGAGAAATCCAATGCCATGGTCGCTGCGTTTACCAGCGTTATCATTAAATCAAACACTGCCCATCTTTTTCACGTGGGTGACTGTCGGGTTTATCTTCTTCGAGATAAAACGCTGACGCAGTTAACCCAAGACCACCGTCGTTACACCAGCAAAACACAGCACCACTTAACGCGTGCTCTTGGCATTGATAGTCACTTAGAGGTGGACTACAAACTATCAGCGGTACAGGCGGGTGATGTGTTGTTGATGACCACAGACGGCGTGCATGATGCCTTGTCTGAAAAGGACATACTTACCTTCCTGAAAGGCAAGGTATGCGGCCAAGACGAAAGTCTTGAAACCGTTGCGACAGCGTTTGTAGACAAAGCGTTGGCGGCAGGCAGCGATGACAATGCCACCTGCCTGTTTATCGCCGTAGATGAATTGCCGAAAGCCGCTTTCGATGAGGCGTTTAGGCATCGCGCAGAACAAGTGATCCCGCCTGTGTTGTCTGAAGGGCAACAGATCGACCACTTCCAGATCAAACGCGTGATATACAGCGGTAGCCGAAGCCATTTGTATCTCGCGAGAAGCACGCAAGATGACAAACAATACGTTTTGAAAATGCCGTCTCAGAACTTCGCAGATGACGACGTGTATCTGTCTGGCTTTATTCGGGAAGGGTGGATCGGAGAGCAAGTGCGCCAGCGGGGCGTGATGAAAATTCACCCCCAAACGTGGCATTCTCGCTTCCTCTATCATGTCTGCGATTACGTCGATGGGATGACGCTCAGGCAGTGGATGCTGGATAACCCGACGCCGACACTCTCGCAAATCCGCACGCTTGCTAAGGGCGCGATTCGCTCCATGCGTGTTTTACAGCGCATGGCAGTAGTGCATCGTGATATTAAGCCGGATAACCTGATGGTGGATAAAGACATGAATGTTGTCTTGATTGATTACGGGACAGCGCAAGCGCATGGGTTGGAGGAGCTGTCAGGGCATGTGGAAGAAAGTTACCCCGTTGGGGATTTGAATTATGCTGCACCTGAGTATTTGAAGGGCAATAAAGCCACCTTGTCGTCTGATGTCTATTCACTCGGCGTGACCTTCTACGAAATGCTCACGGGGCATTTACCTTATAAACCTGTGAATGCATCAAGCCCACGAGTATCAAAGCGACAAACCTACACCCCTGCCGTGGTTTTTCGGCCTGATGTGCCTGATTGGTTTGATGCAGCGTTCAAAAAGGCGTGTCATTCCATTCCATCCGCGCGGTATGACGTGCTGTCAGAATTTGAGCAAGATTTGTTAACCCCAAATCGGGAGCTGGAAAAGGTAAGCCAACAGCGCGCGATGATCGAAAAAGACCCCGTGCGCTTTTGGAAAGGATTATCTGTAGTGTTGCTTTCGATGGTGGTGTTGCTTACAGCGCTACTTGTTCAGGCTTAACGCTGCGCGGTTAACGCAAGCATGACTCCCACACCCATGAATGTGCCGCCAAAGGTACGTGGCAACCATTTCGAATTGGCGAGACGCTTTGAGCGCGTAAAGGCTCTGACGCCCCAGTAGCCATAGCCGCACAGGCAAATGATTGAGCAACACATTAAGGTCACGACAAGGATAGAAAATTGTGGAAGCAAAGCTGTATTAATATCAATGAACTGCGGGAACAGGGCCGTGGAGAAGATAATGGCTTTAGGGTTGGTGATGGCGACCAGCACGCCTTGCAGATAATAACTTCGAGTATTGTCTGTTTGAGGGGCATCCTCGAGTGAAATAGTCATCCCATTGCGCCACGTTTTTATGCCTAGGTAAAAGAGATAACACGCGCCGAGTATTTTGATTGCCATAAATGCAGTTGCGGAGCTGAGGACTAATGCGCTAAGGCCTAACACTGAAAACGACGCCATTAAGAAAAGCCCTGTCACATTGCCTGCGATCGTAAACAACGCTTTTTTCAAACCGGAACGAAGCGTATGGGTCATCACCAATAAGATGGCGGGCCCTGGTGAAAGCGCAGTCACAAAAGCGATCGACAAAAAGGCGAGCCAAGTTTCAAACGTCATCATTTCACCATCCTTCCTAGATTATTTCGCCGTTGTTATCGGTATGAAAAACAAGCAACACCTCTTTCATAACATCACGTTGTCTTTGCAATGAAAAGCCACGTTAGCTGTTTTATGCGTCAGCAAATGAGACAACAGTGCTGATTAAGATTGCGCGTCATATTTAGTGGTTTTATCGAAGTTGTGTATATTGCTTTTGCATTTAATGCAAATGAGAATCAAAACTAAACTCATGCGCATAATTGTATTGGAGAAATGATGAATCGTAGAACATGGATGCCATTTGTTGTAATAGGGACGGCGGCAATACTGACGGGTTGCCCTGCTTTGAAACAAGGAAAGTTGGATGTTCCCGTAGAAGGGTTGCAATACAACTCGTCGTTTTTCAAAGGCTCAACCGATGAAGACGGCACGTTTTATTACTTTGCTGGTGACAAGGTGCGTTTCAGCGTTGGTGGCGTGAAGTTTCAGAAAGTGAAAGGAAAAGAAACGGTCTCACTCGCCACGTTGGTGCGTGAAGATGACTTGCGCAATCAAGAATCTATCCGCCTTGTGAAAATGCTGATCGCACTCGACAGCGATGGCGACATGTACAACGGATTATCACTCGATACTGATATTTCCTCTAAGCGTAAACGTGCTTTCAAAAAGCTCTCAGATGAACAGTACGAGAACATTGTGGGTGATGTCGGTGACGCTCAAGCTTATGCCTTTGTGAAATGGGAGCAAGCAGGCTCACACATTGCCATGGCGGCGGGTAACCACCACACCCTAGGCTTGAGCGCGGAAGGTAAGCCTTTCAGCTTTGGCGAAAACTATGGCGGTTTCGCGTATGGCGAGGATCCGAATCGCTACTGTGATGGGAAAATGCGCACCAAGCTTGGCCGAGCATCCGACCTTTATCTGCCAGAAGGCACTGAACTGGCCACGGAACCACGAGATGGCCTGACAGAAGCTGAAGGTGAATGTTATGTCGATTTGTTGAACCAGCGTCTCTACGGCCTTTCTAACCCTACCTCTGCGTGGATTGACATGGATAGCGTTACATTCAAATCCATCTCCACCGATCAAATTGATGGCACCATGGTGACGGAAGACGGTCGTTTGTTTGTGTTTGGCCCTAATAACCGTGGTCAATTAGGTCTCGGTCATGAAGACACCGTCGATGCGCCATTGGAAGTGACACTACCCGATGACGCGTTAGCGGTGTATGCGACCAGCGGCAGTGCGAGTGCCTATGTTGTCACGCGCTCAGGCAAGGTGTATTCAGCGGGTGACAACGGTAACTTGCAGCTAGGCCGTGTGGACGACAAGGATGCAGACCAAAATACCTTCGGGCTGGTGGACATTCCAGCGGACGAATTTATTGTGTCTGTTGCGACTCGTGACCACCATGTTTTTGCCCTGACGGCGCAAGGCGATGTGTACTCGTGGGGTAACAATGGCCGCGGTGGCGAGTTAGGTGATGGCACCGTCAATGCAGACCGTTCCGTGCCAGCGAAGATTTTAGCAGGTAAAAACATCATCGCAGTAGAAACCGGTGCAGATTACGGCTTGGCGGTGGATGCCGAAGGCACTGTGTATGGCTGGGGCAGCAATGACTATGGTGCACTCGCTCAAGGTACACCCGTGGCGAACAGCGCAGGCACGCTTTACAAAGTGGAAGACATCACTTCACTGCCAACGCCAGAAGTGCTTGTAAACTTGCTTCCTGAAAACCTAGGTAGTGATCGTATTGTTGAATTCCAGGGTGGTAGCCGCAACGCTCACGCACTGACACTGGGCGGCGATGTTTACTCTTGGGGTGACATGGGGTCGGGTTACATGGGTAACGGATACGCGGTTGATGATCTTGGTATCGAGCGCCAAATTGCGATTCAACCTGTGAAGAATGAAACGTTGGGTGAAGTAAACGTTCTGTCGTTGAGTTCAAATACATCAAGCCATTTTGCGGTTGATGACAACGGCAAGGTATGGGCGTGGGGTTCAACGGCTGACGGTAAACTCGGTGTGGTCGAAGATTACTGTGCTGAAGTGAATGCAGACGCTTACGGTGAATCGGCGTCAACCAGCGTTTGTTACACACCAGTGGCCTTGTCTCTTGTGCCGACGAGCGCCGAATTGGAGTAAACACATTAAGCGTGTGTTGAGCGAAGCAACACGCGTCATCAGCGATTCCGTTGGCTAGCGGATACCCGAGTAAATCGAGACAAACATTCGATACGGGGCACGAAAGAAGGTGGCTTAGCCACCTTCTTTTTTTCTACATACAGGCTGACGCGTATTCAAGCCTCTTCCATGATGGCTTGCACTTCATGCGTCTCTGTTGGGCGAACAACACGCGACACTTCTACGCCGTCTTTTAGCAAAATGACTGTTGGCCAGAGCTTCACCTTAAAGTGGCGACCAAGCGCTTTACCTTTGCCATCAAACACCTTGATATGCAGCATCGGGGTAGGCTCAAGTACCTCTTTGATTGCGTCTTGCGCGCCTTGGCAATGCGGACACCAAGGTGCGCCAAATTCGATCACTGCAAGACCTTTTAGATGCGTGACATCTTCAATGGCGGGCGCGTCTTCGTCATAATCAGGTTTGAACCCGATTGTTGATGCTTTCATCGTGTATTCTTCCTTGAAGCGTATTGGGTTAAGAGCGTGTTAGTGTGTTCAAAATGCATCGTTTTCGTCATGCACTGAGACATAAAGAGAGCCATCGTTCTCTTGTTGAACGAAAAAGGTAATCGGCCGGCAACAGACTTGGCAATCTTCAATGTATTGCTGTCCACTGTCCTCACTGTCGATAAGCACCTGAATAGACTCACCGCAATACGGACAATCAATGGCTCTTTCATCCAGCTCGGTCATTTACCTTTTCCTTTTTTCTCAGGCTAAGAACAAGGCCAACATTAAATCCAGCGTTTGATAGCTTCCGCTGTGTCGCTCGGATTGGTATTGAAACAAATGGCCGCGTCTGGCGCTGCCATGTGCGCTGCATTGACCAGACGTTCGAAGACGAGAAAATGATCCTCGTCACGACGCACACCGGCACCAATTAGCACGCAATCATAACCTTGTCCTTCGAGCGCTTTGGTTGCGGTTTCGAAGGCCGTTTCACCATCACGAATATAGTGCAGTACAACGTCATAACCGAGTGATACCAAGTTATCTCGGTCGCCTTCTAATGCCGCACGCAGCTTTTCTGCGCTCATGCCTGGCCATTTATCGTAGTTAACAACGTCAGGGTGCCAGCCGAAAAGGGCGACTTTTTTATCACTCATGGATCCTCCAATCAATATTGTTCCCGCTCTCACTGTATCGCTAATTGGTCTGTTATTGTTGTCTGATTTATAAGCTTAGATTATCTATTTGCGACGCGGTGTCTGTGGCGTGAAAACTCAGAATAAAACAGGAGGCGTTCATTGGGAGTGATGCGTTTAGAAGAAAAAGTGCGGATGTCTTTACGGAAAGTAAAAAGGCGAGCAGGCCGACGACAGGTTATCTGCTCGCAAATGTAAACCGTTTTCAGTTGTGCACTGAAGCGCGTTAACTGAGGGTATTAAGTGCCAGTGGTTAGGTGAGATCTTTCAGAGGCTCCCACTTTCCATCGTTGTCTGACGAGCGCACAGCAGCATAAACAAATGCCATCCCATACGCACCTTCTTCCACGGTAGGGTTCCACAGGCTGAAAGGTTCGGGTTGCTCGCCCATAAGATCATCCACAATGTTCGACGCAAAATCGAAATACAGATTGGCGAAGGCTTCGCGGTAGCCTTCAGGGTGTCCAATGGCCACATGGGAAACACGTTTTCCCGCTTCTGAAAGCCCAATTCCCCCTTTGGTGAGCACATATGCAGGCTTATCAATAGGGCGAACTATCAATTCATTGGGTTGTTCTTGGTGCCATTCCAACCCGCCTTTGGTGCCATAAATTGTGAAATTCAAACCATGAACACCACCAGCGGCTGCTTGTGTCACCCAGAAAACTCCCCGTGCTTTGTTGGGGTACCGGAGCAAAATGCCGCAATAATCATCGGCGTCGCGGCCTTCTACAATGGCGGTTACGTCAGCACTCAAAGAAGATGCTTCCATCCCCATGACATAGCTGGAAAGGTGGTAGCTGTGCGTGGCAATGTCACCCAGAATAAGGGAAGGGCCAGCCAGTTCGGGCTTCATGTGCCAGTTTGAACCCGCACGCTCTGATTCCGTGAGCTCGGCAAGGTGGCCTTGAACATAATTGCTTTGCACCATGGTGATATCGCCGATAAGACCTTGTGCCACCATTTCACGTGCTTGTCGCACCATCGCATAACCGCTATAGCCGTAAGCGACACAGTATCGTTTACCGGAGGTTTTCACGCGTTTGACCAAATCTGCTGACTCGTCTTCAGTCATGGTTAATGGCTTTTCACAAAACACATTAAACCCTGCCTCAAGCGCGCGGCAAGACAGTTCATAGTGGCTGTTGTTGGGCGTCATGATGGCGAGTGCATCGATGGGGTTTTCTGCATTCGCTTCGCCCTTAAACAAGGCTTCAGGGTCGGCGTAGGGGCGTTCAATCCCCATCGCGTGCCCAGCCGCAATGGAACGCTCTGGATGAGAAGAAAAGACGCCAGCCACCACTTCAAATTCTTCGTGCATCGTGGCGGCGGAGCGGTGAATAGATCCAATGAAAGAATCTGGCCCTCCGCCAATTACGCCTAGTCTCAACCTTCTTCCCAGTTTGCGGTATGCCTTGCTCATTGTTACGTCCTTTTTAAAGAATCCATTTACACGTTTACCCATTTACCCATTACGCCGTGATGATCTATTTCAACAACGGTTGCTTGGTCGCCGACAGAAGCGCCAGCACACGCTCCGCCTCGGCTTGCAGTGCAGGCATTGCTTTACCGGCGAAATATTGTCGGTCGTATTTGTCAGGCTCTTGTGTCATGCACGCGCGAATAGCATTGCCAAAAGCGACGCGGAACGTTGTGCCGACATTGAATTTGGCGACACGTTGCTGCTTGAGTGTCAGAAGATCGGCTTCCGCTATTCCCGTTGTGCCATGAATCACCAAGGGAAGGGTGGTTGCGACTTCGATTTGTTTCAGCAGTTCAAACTCGATCGGGCTGTCTGCCTCGGTTTTACGGTGCACGTTGCCAACAGACACGGCCAAGGCATCAATGCCACTTTCTTGTGCATATCGGGTGGCCTCTGCTGGGTCTGTCGACATGGATTTGATGTGGTCGCGCCCTTCTTGATAAGGCACTGAGCCCAGTTCCCCTTCGACAGATACCCCAACCGCATGCGCCACGTCGACGACCTGGCGGGTACGACGAATATTCTCATCAAGCGGCAGTTGTGAGCCATCGAACATCACCGAGCTAAATCCCGCATGAATGGCGCGATACACAATGGCTTCTTCGTAGCAATGATCGAGATGCACACATACGGGCACGGAAGCGGCTTTCGCCATCGGGACTAACATCCCAGCCATGGCTTCGACTCCCGCAAGGTCTACCATGTCTTTGTTCACCGCTAGGATAACGGGCAGCGAACGTGCTTCCGCGGCTGCGATGATGGCTTGGGCTTCTTCAAGCCCAAACACATTGCAGCAGGCGATAGCGCCGTCTGACACGGCGGCATCGGGGAGTAAATCGTTGAGGTTAACTAACATTGCATCTTCCCTGTGAATGTTGGTGCGTTACTTAAACTTCGCCACCATGTCTTTGATACCAGGAATGGTGTGAACCTGATATTCATGGTGCGGGTCGAAGTGCTGAACCAGCGATTTGCTGCTCTCACCCACAATGATCGTGAAGTAGTACATTTCATAGCCTGGGGCGGCGACGGAAGGGTGATAGCCCTTATCAATCGCGATCACGCTACCGGTGCGCACGTGGTAAACCGGGCCGAAGTCATCTTCATGCTCATAAAGGAACTGTGCACCGAAACCAAAGTCAGGGTTGAACCTAAATTGGTACACCTCTTCATAGCGCGTTTCTGCTGGTGGACGCTCTTCATCGTGTTTGTGTGGCGGGAAGCCTGACCAACCACCTGCGCCAACGGTAAACAGTTCACTTACCATTAAACGACCACGTTGATCCGCATTTTTCTGTCCCAAGATATGCTTAATTTTGCGATGGGTTTTGGTGTCGTCGCTGCCGTACTGGATTTTGTCAGTGTCTTCTGGCGCGATCGCAAATGACGTTAGAGGTTCGCTGCCTTCTTCAGGCGTAAAACGTCCACCGGCAATCATCACATCGGCGGTGTCAGAGACGCATGTAATGGTGACTTCACTGCCAACAGGGACATACACAGCAGCGGGATCGCCATCCCATACATGGGCGCGCTTACCGATGTTGTTGTAAGTTTCACCGTCTACCGTGATATCACAGGTGCCGCCTGCCAGTACTACGGCAGATTCGTAATTTTCCAGCGAATAGCTGTAACTTGCGCCTTCGTGCAATTTCACTGGATTGAAATAACACAGTGGGGTGGTGTCATCATCTACGCCAATGACAGGCTCATTTTTGTTATCGAACGGGGGTATATGCTTTCCCATGATGAACTCCTTTTTCGTTCCCTGAATCTTGATTCGATGTGGCTGACGACGTGTCGCCAACCTTCGCTATGGTGTGACTAATTGATGACCGCGTGCCGACATGAAATTTGACAGATCTGGCAGCGTCGACATGGCATCGGCACAGGTATCACCCGTGACATTGATTGCCGCGTTGGCTGCGCCCATGGCGACGGCATCACTTAATGAATATTGGTTGAGCAAACCAAACAACAGGGCGGCGGCAAAGGCATCACCTGCGCCATAAGGTTTACGAGCTTCAACACGAAAGATGGGTTGAGACAACTGGGCGAGGTCGCCGTTATTGTCTAGACCGAACACGTCGCAGCCTTCTGCTCCCGCTTTCACCACCACCATGTCTGTGCCACCACTGAGTAATTCAGATGCAGCATTGATGTGGCTGTCAGTGACATCATGAGGCACACCCATGACGTCAAATTCTTCCTTGTTGCCAATCACGATGTCGCTGAATGACGCGGCAAGTTTGTAGAAATGCGGTGGATCTTCCGGTGCCGCCCAAGAATAGGGGCGATAGTCAAGGTCGAGCACCACTTGCGTGCCATTCAGTTGCGCGGTTTGCATGGCTGCTAAAGTGGCTTCACGTGATGGGCTCACCGACAAGGCCGTGCCGGACACGAATAAGCAACGTGCCGAGGCAAGGAATTCGGTACTGATATCGTCTGGAGAAAGTGCAAGATCTGCCGCGTTGTTACGGTAAATTACCACCTCGGGTTCAGGGCGCAGTTCAGCGACGGCTAAACTGGTTCGATACTCACCCCTAAGGGTTTTCATCCCTGCTAAATCGATGCCTTTGTTCGACATGTATTGGCGTACAAAGTGGCCAAGGGCATCGTCGGAGAGGCAGCCAATGAAGCCCGCCTTCGCGCCTAACGTCGCAAGACCAATGGCAACATTTCCGGGCGAACCACCGACACTTTTCTTGAAACTGACTTCTTGCGCAAAATTTGCGCCGTCAGTGTTGCCATAGAAATCAACGCCCGCACGCCCCAAACAAATGACATCAATGGGGCGATCGGCGTTTTGCTCACAGCCTGAGAGTTGAATCATGCCTTTAATCATAATCCACCCAGACTGCACCTTGATCGGCAGAGCGAGCACACGCATTCACCATTTTCACACCGTCGATACCCCCATCAATGTTCGGGTACCAGTGGCCCTCAAGAAACTGTGTATCACCGCGCTCGAACGCATCGATAGCCAACGCATAGCGATGGTAGATATTGGCCCACGATTCGAAGAAGCCTTCAGCATGACCGCCACCTTGGCGATTGGCTGACACACCTGGAGAGTCGTTGTGAAGGTATGGCATGCCACGTTCTAGGATACGTGCTGGCTCACCTTGGACCTCGTAACGCAATTGGTTCGGATATTCATCCCACCACTCAAGGCTGGCTTTTTCGCCAACGATGCGGATTTTCTGTTGGTGCATTGAACCGCTATTGATGGCGCTGGCCCACAATGTACCCACCGCGCCGCCTTCAAAGTTGAAGACGACATGCGCGTTATCTTCAAGTGGTGCGCGTGATTCAATAAAGCTTTGGCGTGAACACATTAACGACTTTACTTTCAATCCGGTGATCAAACCCGCCATGTAGAAAGGGTGGGTGCCGCAATCGCCGATAATAAAACTCGGGCCAGACACTTCAGGGTTCATGCGCCATTTCGCGCCAGGGTTATCTTTTTCCACTTCGGTATTGTGGAAACCATGAGCAAAACTCATTTGAATAACGCGCACTGCGCCGATGTCGCCACGCTGCACCATTTCTCTGGCTTGGTGCACCATTTGAAAACCGCAGTAGCCGTACATTACGGCGAGCATTTTGTTTTGTTTTTCAGCCAACGTTTTCAGTTCAAGGGCTTCTTCCACATGCACGGTCACGGGCTTTTCACACACTACGTGCAAACCTGCTTCTAGCGCTGCTTTGGCGATTTCAGCATGGGTCGAGTTTGGCGTGGCGATGGAGACGGCTTGAATGCCGTCTTCACGTTTGGCTTCTTCCGCAAACATGGTTTTGTAATCGGGGTAGCAACGGTCGGCTGCAAGCCCCAGATTCATACCAAATTCTTTGCCACGTTCGGCGTTAAGATCGAGTGCGCCAGCCACAAAACTGAACAAGCGATCACGCTGTGCCGCGGCGCGGTGTGAGTAACCAATTTCGCTACCTCGACCGCCGCCGACCATGCCCCAGCGGATCGGGGACTCAAAGTGCATTTCTTCATTGAACATAGTGCGCTTCTCCTGAAATCTAATCCCTTAGGTCAACATCACACGCCGCGGCGTTGATGCTTACGGCCTTCTTCCCATTGGTCTCGGGCGTTGGCAATGCTTTCGTTATCGGTCACTTCTGACAAGCCCACTTCCCACCATGCATCACAGGAAGACCACACGGTGTCATCAATGTCGGTGACGATGACGTAGGTTTTGTCTGACGCTTTCGCGCGTTCGAACGCCGCTTCAAAATCGCTGAGATGTTCGACTTTCTCTGCATTTGCTCCTAAACCGCGAGCATGGCTGACGAAATCGACGCGCGGTAATTCGTAATAACGTTCCGTGGTGCAATCTTCAAGTTGGTTGTTGAATGCGGTGTTGCCCGTGTTGGTTTGAAGTTTGCGAATCACCGCAAAACCACCGTTGTCACACACCAACACAATCATTTTGTGGCCTGTAAGCACAGAGCTGTAAATGTCAGAGTTCATCATTAAGTACGAGCCGTCACCGACCAACACGATGGACTCATGGTCTGGTCGTGCAATTTTATTGCCCCAGCCCGCCGCGATTTCGTAGCCCATGCACGAGAAGCCAAATTCGACATCCAGAGAATACGGGTAGGTTGCTTGCCAGTTCATGTTGAGTTCGGCAGGCAATCCTCCTGCGGCTGTGATCACGCGGTCTCCCTCGTTAACAAGGCTGTTCACCTTGCCAATGATTTGCGCGTAAGAAGGCAGCGCTGTGTCGCTTGCAGCAGTGCGTTGCTCAACCACACCACGCCATTGCGAGGTTTCCGCTGCGGCTTTGTCTACCCAAGCGTTCTGCGTTTGCCAGTTTCCTAAGCGTTCGCTGAGCGGCGCGATAGCCGCTTTCGCATCAGAGATGATGGATTGCGCCATGTGTTTTGTGGCGTCAAAACGTCCCGCATTGATGCTGATGAGCTTCATATCAGGGTCGCGGAAGACGGTCCAAGAGCCTGTTGTAAAGTCTTGAAGGCGTGTACCGATGGCAATCACGACATCAGCGTCTTCACACATGTGATTGGCACTGTTTGAGCCTGTTGTACCGATAGGGCCACAGTTAAGCGGGTGATCAGCACTGAGCAAGGTGCGACCCGCAATGGTTTCCACCACCGGGATTTGGTGTTTTTCAGCAAACTGAATCAAGGCATTTCGTGCGCCGGAATAGGCCACGCCACCACCTGCGATGATCAGCGGGCGCTTCGCTTTCTTGATGGCCTCTGCGGCTAAATCCAATTCAATGGGTTCAGGTTGAGGACGGCGAATGCGATGCACTTTGGGTGCAAAGAAACTTTCAGGGAAGTCCCATGCTTGGCCTTGTACATCTTGCGGCAGGGCAATCATCGCGGGGCCACAATCTGCAGGGTCAAGCATGGTAGCAATGGCTTGCGGGAGTGCGACGGTGAGCTGCGAAGGGGCATTGATACGATCCCAAAAGCGCGTCACGGTTTTAAACGCGTCATTCACGGTGAGTGACGGGTTCGAAAAATGCTCGGTTTGCTGAAGCACGGGATCGGGCAAGCGTGATTGAAACGTATCGCCAGCCAGCAACAAAAGTGGCAATCGGTTGGTGTGCGCAACCCCTGCTGCGGTGATCATATTGGTTGCCCCTGGGCCCACAGACGAGGTGGCAATACCAATGCGACGACGCTGGTTTGCACGGGCATACGCCACGGCAGCAAGCGCCATGGATTGTTCGTTTTGTCCGCGCCATGTGGGGAAAACTGATTGGTTTTCAAACAGCTGTTGACCTAAACACGTGACGTTTCCGTGGCCGAATATGGCAAAAGCACACCCGAACAAAGATTCAACTTTTCCATCAATTTCAATCTGTTGTGCCGCTAAGTAACGCACAAGAGCTTGTGCGGTAGTAAGTCGTATTGTTGTCATCCTTGGAATCTCCTAACGTTCCCTTCTGATGAAATAGTAGTCATTATTTGAAAATGTTTTCAAAACTAAAAAAGCTAAAAATCGGATATAGCGCCCAATTTTCATTCTAGAAGGGTATCCGTCCGAACATTCCTCAGTTGTGAGACGCCGATTACGTTGACAAAGTGAAATCATTACCATAATTGTTTAAAAGATGTTAACGAGACTTTAAGCGTTTTGTGTTGGCAATGACGTTCAGGTTTACAGGGATGAAGACCTGAGCAGACGATCTGACAAAAAGTTTAAAACAGATACGCCCACACATTCACCAATGCAGCGTTGGTAAAAATGAAAAGGAGGCAACGGATTGGAACTTAAAATTGCTAATGCACCATGCTCTTGGGGAATTGAGTTTGCAGACAACCCTGCAAACCCAACATGGCAAACGGTGCTCGATGAGATTTCCGGCGCAGGGTATGGCGCAACGGAGCTAGGTCCACTGGGTTACTTACCCACTGAGCCAAGCACATTGCAAAGTGCGCTTGCTTCTCGCGAGCTGGGTTTAGTGGCAGGCACCTTGTTTGTGCACCTTCACAAACCTGAAGCGCGTGATGCCATTTACGAAACGACACACAAAACCTGTGAGATCTTGAAGCAGCAAGGCGCGTCATACCTCGTTGTTATCGACCATGTTTCATCACCGCGTACTGACCAAGCAGGTCAAGTGGACACCGCAACGCGTCTGACGGATGAACAATGGGATGCGATGATGGAAACCCTGCGGGGTGTCGGAAAAATCTGTGCTGAGTATGGCATCACACCAACGTTGCATGCCCACGCTGGAACCTATATCGAGTATCGCGATGAGCTGGATAAGGCGATGCGAGATCTTCCACCTGAGTTGATGTCGTTGTGCGTTGACACTGGCCATTGTGTTTACGCGGGCATGGACCCTTGTGATGTGCTGCGTACCTACAAAGACCGCGTTAAATACCTTCATTTCAAAGACATCAATGCCGAGGTGCATGCGCAATCTATTGCGAAAGATACCGATTTTTACACTGCGATTGGCAACAACATTTTTTGTCCGCTAGGGCAAGGGTGTGTGGATTTCGATGCGGTGCGTCAAACGCTGCATGAGATTGATTTCAAAGGCTGGGTCACTGTCGAACAAGACACGGATCCGGCGGCGAAAAGCGATGCCAAAACCGACGCTGAGAAAAGCCGCGCCTTTATCGAAAAGGCGGTGCTAGCAAGTTAATTGACAGTAGGTTGTGCGCAACAGGTTTATGCGCACAACTGCTGATCGTGTTCGACAATATTGGGAGCAGGGCAGCGAGTTGCCCTAAAAAGGATTGGAGGCAAGTATGTCGGTAAAAGAAGCCGCATCAGAAACGGATACTCAACCAGCAGGTGGAGCAAGTGATGAACGCGTTCGTAAGGTTTCCTTGGTCAGTGGGCTGTTATCTCGACCCGAACTTGGGTCGGTATCAGGCGCAATTTTAGTTTTCGTATTCTTCGCACTGGTTGCTTGGGATTCAGGCATGTTCAATGCCGACGGTATCATGAACTGGACAACGGTATCAGCACAGCTTGGCATTATCGCTGTGGGTGCGTGTTTGTTGATGATTGCCGGTGAGTTTGACCTTTCCATCGGTTCGATGATTGGTTTTGCGGGCATGATGATAGCAATCCCTGCTGTGTATTGGGGTTGGCCTGCATGGGCTGCGATCCTTTTTGCGTTTGCTGGGGCAATGGCGGTTGGCTTTTTGAATGGCTATATCGTGGTGAAGACGGGGCTTCCTTCTTTTATCGTTTCGCTCGCTTTCCTCTTTATTCTTCGCGGTTTGACCATTGCACTATCAATCATGCTGACCAACAAAACAATCCTTTCAGGCGTGGGTGATGTGGCAGAAGGTGATTGGTTGGCCTCCATGTTTGGGGGTGAAATCGGAACGGGATTATTCACCTGGCTCGGCAATGCTGGCTGGCTTGAAACCTATTCTGATGGCACGCCTGTGGTCACCGGTATTCCAATGGTGGTGGTGTGGTGGTTCTTGTTAACGGCAGTGTGTTCATTTGTGTTGCTTCGTACGCGCTTCGGTAACTGGATTTTCGCTTCTGGCGGTGATGCTAACGCGGCGAAAAACGTGGGTGTACCCACGGATCGCGTGAAGATCATGCTGTTCATGTTCACTGCATTTTGCGCCACGGTATTTGCGGCTTGTCAGGTGTTCGAATTTGGTTCAGCGGCGGCAGATAGGGGCTTGCTGAAAGAGTTTGAGGCCATTATTGCCGCGGTCATCGGTGGGGCGCTACTCACGGGTGGCTATGGCTCCGTGATTGGTGCTTTCTTCGGTGCGCTGATTTTTGGTGTGGTGCAAATGGGCATCTTCTTTACGGGTGTGGATTCAGATTGGTTCCGCGTTTTCCTCGGCGTGATGCTTTTGATTGCGGTGTTGTTCAACAACTTCATTCGCAAGAAAGTCACGAGCGCGCGATAGCAAGGTGTGAACACACCTTACTGTCGAACTGAAAACGGATTTTAGGAGAAACACAATGTCTGAATACATCCTCGAATTGAAAAAAGTCAGCCGCTACTTTGGCTCTGTTATCGCGCTGAAAGACATCGATATGGAAGTCAAAATGGGCGAAGTGCATTGCTTGCTCGGTGATAACGGTGCAGGTAAATCAACGCTGATTAAAACTTTGGCCGGTGTGCATACGCCGTCTGAAGGTGAGTTCTTGATGGACGGTAAACCGGTAACGTTTAAATCACCCCGTGACGCGCTCGATGCGGGTATTGCAACGGTTTATCAAGATTTGGCGCTCGTGCCTTTAATGAGTGTGACACGTAATTTCTTCATGGGACGAGAGCTGACCAAGCGCATTGGGCCTTTTGAAGTGTTTGATACAGCACGTGCTAATGAAATTGCGAAAGCGGGCATGAAAGACATGGGCATTGATGTGCGAGACCCAGAGCACCCCATCGGCACCATGTCAGGCGGTGAACGCCAATGTCTGGCGATTGCCCGAGCGATTCACTTCGGCGCAAAAGTGCTGATTTTGGATGAACCAACGGCCGCGCTCGGTGTGAAGCAATCCGCCAACGTACTGAAGGTGATTGCAAGGGCGCGTGGCAAAGGACTCGCGGTCATTTTGATCACACACAACGTTCACCATGCTTTCCCCATTGCCGACCGCTTTACCCTGTTAAACCGTGGTAAGAGCTTGGGCACATGGTTGAAGAAAGACGTCACCCGCGAGCAAATTCTAGAAATGATGTCCGGCGGACAGGAGCTAGAAACACTCGAAGCAGAATTAGCAGAATTCGAACGCGCAGACACTGCCGAGGCGAATTAAGCTTTTAACAGAGCAATAAATGAGTAATAAAAAGGGCAGCGATGTTGCCCGACCAAAACGCCGTGGCTAAGTGGACAAAAGGAAAGACCCGTTCCTTAGCCATGTCACAATAAGTAGATTGGAGAACACTGGATGAATACCCTACTTAGATCTGTAGCAAAGAGAGCATCTGTACTTGTTTTGGCCTTAGCTGCCAGCATGGGTGCAATGCTTCCGAGCACCGCATTTGCAGAAGGCGAGCGTTTCGTTATGATCAGCCACGCGCCTGATTCAGACTCATGGTGGAACACCATTAAAACCGCGATTAACCAAGCGGGTGAACAGTTAGATGTAAAAGTGGAATACCGTAACCCACCATCAGGTGACTTAGCGGATATGGCACGTATCATCGAGCAAGCTGTGGCATCGAACCCACAGGGGATCATCACCACCATCGCGGATTATGAAGTGTTGAAAGGCCCACTTGAGAAAGCGCGTAAGAAAGGCATTCCAATTGTTACCATGAACTCTGGCACGCATCAGCAAAGTGAAGACTTGGGGGCTATCCTCCACGTGGGTCAACCAGAATACGATGCGGGCTTTGGTGCGGGTAAACGTGCGAAGAAAGACGGCGTGAAATCATTTGTTTGTGTAAACCACTACATCACAAACCCAGCTTCTGTAGAGCGCTGTCAGGGCTTCGCGGACGCATTAGGTGTTGAGTTGGGCAGCCAAATGATCGATGTTGGTCAGGATCCAACCGGTATTGAGAAAAAAGTACAGGCCTACCTTCGTTCAAACCCAGATACGGGTGCGGTTCTGACGCTCGGCCCAACGTCTGCACACCCAACATTGCGTGCGCTTGAGAAAACACGTCAATTAGGCAAAGTCTACTTCGGTACGTTTGACCTAAGCAGCGAAATCGCGCAAGCAATCAAAGATGGCAACATCCAATGGGGTATTGACCAACAGCCGTTCTTGCAAGGTTATGTGCCAGTGATGGTACTGACTATGTACAACCGCTATGGCATTGCACCGTCAAACAACATCAACTCTGGCCCTGGTTTCGTAACGAAAGAAAACGTTGCACAGGTTGAAGAATTGGCGGGCGAGTACCGTTGATTTTAGCGACGAGTGAAAGACACGGTCGGTTGTCGCTTTTTGATGAGCGACCGTCTCTTTTGTCGGTATGTTTGTTTGAACCCACCGCGAAGGAAGAGGGCTTGCTCGGTTCCTTCGCTGTATCCCTTGCTGTCATTGACCTGTATGAATAACAGGAAATGCTCAATTACACGTCACAAATAACAACTTAACTCGGGGATTGACGCCCTCTGACAGTATCTAGCTGAAATCAATTTCATTATCATTACCTGAATACTGCGTGATGTAGTATGAGCAGATGAAATGGAACATCGTTATCGAAAGGAATATCGGCAGGAAGGTATATGACAGTCAGTAAAGAAAACAGAGACAATCAATCACCTTCATTTCCACCGAAGAAAAAGCCAAAGGTTACTGTTGTTGAAGTTGCCGAAGCGGCAGGTGTTTCTGTCTCTGCGGTCTCTCGCGCGTTTAACCCTGACGCCAGCATTTCTCGCCCTTTGCGTGAGAAAGTGTTTAAGGCGGCAGCGGCACTGAATTACAAACCTAACCGACTAGCACGAGGTATAAAGTCTCGTTCGAGTTTGGTTGGCATATTGATGACAGACTTTAATAACCCCTTCTATCTGCCTATTTTGTCTCGCTTTACCTCTGAAATTCAAAACAGGAGCTGCCATAGCCTCCTGATCCATGTTGATGGCGATATGGACATTCAAGAAGCTGTTGAGCTGGTCATGGAATACAACGTTGATGGTTTGATCATTACGTCTGCGAGCCTTCCAAAAGAGCTGGTTGATGCGTGCCGTTCACAGAACACTCCGGCGGTTATTTTCGGCCGAGATTCCAGTGAAAACAGTGTCACGGTTGTAAGCTGTGACAATGTCTTGGCAGGCAACATGGCGGCAGACATGTTATTAGATGCGGGTTATACCAAACCAGCGTTTGTTGCGGGTCCTGTTGGCACATCCGCTACCATCGATCGCCAACGCGGTTTCATCAGTCGCTTGATGGAGCGAGGCTGCAATCAATGGCAAGTTATCGAAGGGGGTGAGTTCAGCTACGACGCTGGGTATGACGCTACGCTTCGTATGTTTAAGAGTGTAGAACGTCCAGATGCCTTGTTCTACGCCGATGACATCATGGCGTGTGGTGGTATGGACGCACTGCGTTATGACTTGGGATTGCGCGTGCCTGAAGACGTGGGTGTGATGGGTGTGGATGATATTCGTTTGGCAAACAGTCGTTCCTATGATCTATCGACTATTCGTCAACCAAACGAAGAAATGATCCAACGTACAATAGATGCGTTGTTTGAACATATTTCTGATCCGCATTTACCACCGCAATCTATTACTCTGCCGTGTGAACCGGTTGAGCGAGGCTCAACGAAGAAGAGCAAGTAAGCGACAATACTGGTAGCATACGCCCCGGTTTTTCTCTTAATTACGCTTTATATGAATCCGACTTTACGCTATCTAAATGGTTACCCCGAGCACCTGACTTCGCAAGTAGAGCAGCTTGTTGAGAAAGGGACGCTCGGCGCATGGCTTAAACAACGTTACCCGCATAACCACAACATAACGTCTGAGAAGGCTCTGTATGATTATGTGGTTGGCATAAAAAACCAATACCTGAAAAAGTCTTCACCGCTGAGCAAAGTTGCTTACGACGGTAAGATTCACGTGGTGAATAATGCTCTAGGGTTACACAGCTTTGTGTCCCGGGTGCACGGTGGCAAACTAAAAGCAAAAAACGAAATTCGTATTGCTTCTATGTTCAAAGACGCGCCTGAGGCTTTCCTTAGAATGTTAGTGGTGCATGAACTTGCGCACCTCAAAGAGAAAGATCACAACAAGGCGTTTTATCAGCTTTGTTGCCACATGGAGCCGGATTACCACCAATTCGAATTTGATGCGCGCTTGTATCTGATCCATTTGGAAAGCGAGAAGCAAAAATAACAATTCGCTGGAAAGCACAAAGCACAAAGCAGCAAACAGAAAAAACGCGCCTTATTGGGCGCGTTTTTGTTTGTTAAAACCTGCGATTAACCGAGTGAAAACTTCCCCACAATGTCATTCACACTGCGGGTGATTGACGTTAAGCCGCTTGCTTCTTTTGACAGCGTATCTGCGCCCGACGCCGTATTTTTCGCCAATGTGTTGAGTTCATCTAAAGATTGGTTGATGTTCACGACGACGGCATTCTGTTCTTCAGCAGCAACAGCGATTTGATTGTTCATGTCACGAATGCTCGCCACAGACTCGGTAATCGACACAAATGCTTCTCGCGTTTTGTTGGCTTTCTCAGACGTATCCGAGGCTTCTTTCGTGCTAACGCGCATCGAATCCACAGAGCGTTTAGATTCACTTTGTAAACGCAATATTAACTCTTGGATCTCTTCGGTGCTTTGCTGCGTTCTGCTTGCAAGGTTTCGCACTTCATCCGCAACCACCGCAAACCCGCGTCCTTGTTCACCTGCACGCGCTGCCTCAATTGCAGCATTCAGCGCCAGCAAGTTGGTTTGCTCTGCAATACCGCGAATAACTTCAAGGATACTTCCTACGTTCTTGGTTTCATTTTCCAAGTTTTCAATGATTTCACTCACATCACCCATGTTCGTCACTAAAGAGTCGATACTGGCACGGGTCTGATCAAGCACGGTTTGGCCTTGGTGAGCATGGCTGTCTGCTTGATTGGCTAATTCTGATGCTTGTTGCGCGTTTTGAGAAATGTTGTCCACGGTTTGCGTGAGTTCATGCATGGCTTTTGAGGTTTGACCTAACTGATTGGCCTGAGACTCTGAGTTACTTGCGGTGTCTTTTGTTACGTCAACCAAGGTATTCGAGGCCCCGCTCAAGGTGTCGAGAGATGTCCTTAACTGGGTGACGATGTCGCGTAAGTTTGTACTCATGTCTCCCATAGCAGCATAAATACCCGTGGCATTTTTCGTGTTTGAAAAATCTTGGGTGAGGTCGCCTTGTGCAATGTTACGCGCCATGTTTTCAATGTTTCGCGGTTCTCCCCCAATCGGCATACGGATCGCTTTCGCTACCATGATGCTAAGAATAATCCCCACAACAATGGCAATGGCTGATGCGATCATGACAAATTGAACAGCGGCTTCGCTATCACTTTGAGCCTCAGGGCCAAGGGTGTCCTGTGAACTTCGGATCGACGCTTTAAAATCACTTAAATTTGTGGTGACTTGAGGACCAATCACATCCAAGATGTTTGAAATGCGATCGTTGCGCTTAATAATGATATCTGCGGTGCCTTTAAGCGCAGAAATATACGTGCGGTGTGCTTTTGAAAAGGCGTCAGAGCGTTGAATATCAGCTTGAGATATAGAAATGCGCTTAAGAGAACTGAGAGGCACGAGAAGGTTGTTCAATTCCGATAATGAACGTTTTAGGTCTGCTTCTGAATTACTGATCAGGAATTTCGCCGCAAACAATCGACCGAGCAGAAGCTTCTCTTGGATCTGTGATGCATAGTAAAGCGGTTCGACCGCCCCCATCAGCTCCGCGTCTTTGATCACTTCTGTCATTATCTGACGCATCTGCAGGCCATTAGGATCAAGTTGGCTTGAGACGAGCGCATTACGGTCTTGAAAGTCTTTCACTACCAATGGAAACGTTTGGCTGTATGTTTGCAGCAGTTTCTTCGATTCTTCGAGCTCAAGAATACGGTCGGGGGCTGTCTCATGAGAAAGGATAGAGTCAATGAGTGTGTCTATTCGGGCCATATCCGCTTGAACTTTCTCAACCTGAGCGGCGTTTTGATTCTTTAAGAACTTTAATACGCCAAGTCGGGCACTCAGCAAGGTAGATTGTGCTTCGCTAGCTTCATTGGAGCTGCGCGCAAGCCCACGGTAATCGGTAAAGTTCTTGTACCCTTCAGAAAGCCCACTATAGCCAATAACAGACACCACGAGTAGCAAGGCAAGGACGGCAGAGAACGAAATCGTTAACTGTTGCCCCAGTCTCAAGTTACTTAGCATTGATACTTCTCCCCAAAGACAATCCAAACATTACGAAAATTAATTGACCTATTAACAATTAGCTCAAAAATGAGTCATACACTATGCCATTCCTTTAATTTCGCGGGGTGTGGATAGACTTTTGATATGCGGAATGGCCTTGTCGATAATATTGTCGCGACATCGAAAAAATATAACCTACTGTTTTATATTGATTTAAATTTGTTGAACTGATGGCTATATGGCAAACAAGTAACATTACTACATTGGTTGATGGCGGGGATGCTGGATGACTAAACAGTCATACGCATTTTGTCTAATTTGAGTTTGGGCTTTCGATGTTTTCTCACGCTACAAAGTCGGCATTTTAATAGCGGCTTTAAATTTTCATGCTCGAATGTCAAACAAAACACCTTTGTCGGCATGGCCATTTTCATGAGCAAGTATTCACCTTTGCCTCATTTTTACTCATTCTTATTTCATCTTACTTTCCATTACAAAATCAAACTAACCTAAAAAGTTTCTCATTCTTCGGCGTGATTATTAAACTAACTTGCGTGTCAAACCTTGCCATAAGGCGTCTCGTCATTAATTCTCACGTCTCAAATGAGACTAATTTATTGTTAGTAATCTCTAATATTAGACATTCTTAATTGTGGGTATGAATGTGTAAATTAATTGGCGATTCTAGCGTTTAAATTAAATTCAAATACCACGCTTACGAAAAACGTAATGCAGTCTTTATCTAAAGGGTTTTAGATTATGCGCAGATTAGTCAGTTTATTTTCATGGGTATCAGGTTTATTCATGATGCTCTCTCTTGGAAACAGTGCGTTGGCAAGTGACACTCCTCAAGGTTGTATTGTGAGTCTTGAGACGGGTGCTGAATATTGTTTGCCTGTGGGTAAACGTTCAGGCTATTCATTACCAAGCTGGATTCGCTCTCATGAGGTTTATGTGCAAGCAGAAGAAGGTACCGCAGTGATGTTGTCTGACTGGGACAACTTGTCTTATAACCGTCTCGCGGTATTTGAAGGCACAACAACGAACCGTGAGTTGACTAATGTTCGTGCTTACAATGGTCAAAATCTCGATTTTTCTGCGCCACGTTCAATGCGTGTTGTCGCAAGCAACAAAAAACTTGGCTGTATTGTTAGTAAGCAAACGGGCGACAAGTACTGTCTACCTGTTGGCAAGCGCTCAGGTTATTCACTACCAAGCTGGATTTACGCACACGAAGTTTACGTGCAGGCGTCTGAAGGTACTGGGGTGATGTTGTCTGACTGGGATAACTTGTCATACAACCGTCTTGCCGTGTTCTCTGGCACTGTTGAAAACAACAAAATGACAAATGTTCGTGCTTACAACGGGCAAAACCTCGATTTCTCATCTCCACGTTCAATGCGCGTTGTTGCGAACAGTGCACCTTTGGGCTGTATCGTCAGTCTAGAAACAGGTGAAAGATACTGCCTACCTGTAGGTCAGCGCTCAGGTTACTCCCTACCGAGCTGGATCAAATCGCACGAAGTGTATGTTGAGCCGTCTGAAGGTACTGCGGTAATGCTCTCAGATTGGGATAACCTTTCTTACAATCGTTTGGGCATTTTTAACTGCGCGACACCGAACCGTCAGCTAGAAAATGTGAAAGCACGTAATGGTCAGAACCTCGATTTTTCTACCCCTCGTTCAATGCGTGTTATTGCAGGTACCACAGCTTCTGACCAAGTGATTAAAGGTACAGCAGGCGATGATGTGCTTTATGGTTGTTCGGGTAATGACACCATTACAGGTTTTAACGGCAATGACACTATTTACGGTGGTGCAGGTAATGACACCATCAATGGTAGCAATGGTGATGATGTTCTCCATGGCGGCTCGGGCAACGATAAGTTGTTTGGCGCGGGTGGTAATGATGCGCTTTACGGTGATGCGGGTAACGATGTCCTCCAAGCTGGTTACGATGATGATATCGTGATGGATGGTGGCACGGGTCTCGACCTTTACATTGGTAGTGAAGGCAACGACACCATGTTCTTTGACCAAGAAGACTTTTCGAATACAGCCTTCCTGACTCAAAATGGCAATATTTATACGGGCGACCGAGGTTTTGATAAATTAGTCGTTAATAGCGACGCTAACATCGATTTCTCGGGACACTCCTATTTCCAAGATGGCCGTAATCCAGGCGTTAAAGTGATCGCACAAGTTGAAGCTATCGTTGCTAATGCCGGCAATCAAACAGTCACCGTCAATGCCAACTCGGTTTTCTCACAATCTGATGATATTCAGATTGAAACAAACGTTAACCCAGGTGATTGGAAAGGTTTTGTCGCTTACTTGGGTTCTGGTAATGATACATTGAATGTGGAAACGGGCATTTGGCAATACAATGCAAGCGCTTCTGCGTCAGTCACGCTTTCTACTGCCATGATCGAATTCATGGGACTGAGCTTTGCCCAAGTGACTGAGCTACGTGCTTACGTTTTCACTTATGCAGACAAAAAGATCACCGTTTGGAGTGATGCAGAGTTCATTCAAACTAACGGAAACAACATCTAGTATTTCGAATTAGCGAATATGGCCCAACACGAGTTCGTGTTGGGCTTTTTTATTTTCAGTGCACTGCATCTAGGTTTATAGGCTGTTTTTTTGTGAAAACCGCAGGGACTGTAAAATTCTGACTATTTTTCTAGTCTCATTATCACGGAAATACGATTGGGTGGGTCAAAAAAATAGAGAAATTGAAGTATGAGTAAGGACTTAAAAATAGACATGTCTGTATACATTATTGGATTTTAGGTTGTCAAAATTATAATATTTGTTCTTTATCACACTTCTACAGTCAATACTCATTAAGTGATAAGGAAAAGTGATTTATGTGTTTCACAATGGAAACGTGTGAAATTAATATGAATCATTCTTTATTGGTACTTTTGTTCATGCATCGCTCGTTATGGTTAGGCTGTGGAATTAGACCCTATCCCTGAGATTACGCTGATCATCTCTTCTATCTATTGTAAGACACCTCCTCATCGTAAAAACTGAGCTGAACAAACAAGAGTTCAATTTTACACCTCTCTTAGATGAGACGTGAATTTCTAACTAAGTTCAGGTTGCATAAGCAGTGTGATGTCGGTGGGTGATAACCACTCCTGCTTTTTGACCAAATGAACACAGTCGAAAATAGAGGATGAAGTGATGTCGAAGATTACAGGGACTAGCGGTTCAGATTTTTTGTACGGTTCAGGCGCGTCTGGCGAAAACCTCCTAATGAACGGTGATTTTGAAGCTTGGGGTGACGATGGCAACAGAAAATGGGGACTGTTCGCTGACAATCAAGTTGCTGGCTGGTATACGCCGGGCAGCATGTCAATTGAGCTTCAACAGGGCTCTTTCGGTGGCACGCCATACACACCTTCTAACAACACTGTTCTAGAGCTTGATTCAACCGGTAATACATGGGTTCAACAAGACATTGACGTGACGGAACTGGCAGAAGATGGCGACGTTTCTTTAAGCCTGTCTTTTGACTATGCAAACCGCTACAAAGGCGACAACCACGCGACGAGCCAATTCGAAGTGAAGGTGATGGATAACGAAGGCAACGTGCTTTACAGCAAGTACTTCGACAACACCCAATCTAATGAAAGCTACCAAAATTTTGAGGTCGATTTCTCTGTTCCTGCTGGCACAGATGGCATTTCACTTCGCTTTGAAGGTAAAGGCCAATCTGACAGCTACGGCGCATTGATCGACAACGTATCAGTGTCTCAATCTGAAACGGGCGATCTTGACGACATCATCAACGGCCTTGAAGGTAACGACACGATTCACGGTGGTGAGGGTGACGATACGCTCATCGGCGGCAATGGCGACGATACCATCGAAGGTGGTGAAGGTGCTGACACAATTTACGGTAACGACGGTGTGCACGGTAACGGTGCACGTGAACTACTTATAAATGGTGATTTTGAAGATTGGGGTGATAACGCAGGCAACAAGTGGGGCTTGTTCCATGATCACCAAGTGACGGGTTGGTATACACCTGGCACTAACCTGATTGAACTTCAACAAGGTCAGCATGGTGGCACGGCTTCAAACAGCGGTTCTAACACTGTGCTGGAACTAGACAGCCACAGAAATACGTGGGTTCAACAAGACGTTAATGTTCAAGGTTTGTCTTCAGACGGCGATGCGGTTCTTGAGCTTTCTTTTGATTACGCAAACCGTTACCGCGGCAGCGACACATCAACCAGCCAGTTTGAAGTAAAAGTCTTCGACCAAGAAGGCAAAGTCATTTACAGCCAGTACTTCGACAACACGCAATCGAACGACCACTACGAGTCATTCACGGCAGATGTTGTTGTGCCACAAGGTGTGGACTTCATCTCTATCCGTTTTGAAGCGGAAGGCCGCTCAGACAGCTACGGTGCGCTGATTGACAATGTGTCACTTCAACAAAAAGTGAACAATGAAACAGACAACGACACCATCAATGGCGGCGCGGGTAACGATACTATCTACGGCGAACACGGTGATGATGTTATTGACGGCGGTACAGGCGATGACACCATTTTTGGTGGTACTGAGTTAAGCCAAACATTCGACCTACGTCATCAAGATGGCGCAACCATCTACGACGTTAAAGGCGAAGGTACTGTCACCATCAACGTGAGTGATTTCACGCACAGCGCAGCTTACAACAACAGCATTGGCTACTACGTGATTGATGAAAACGGCAACGTTGTTCGTGCAGCTGTTATCGCTGATAACGTGAAGAACATTTCTGAACTGTCTGTTGATATCGATGTGTCTGGCGGTGAGTCATTCGGCATGTTCCTTATCCCTAACGGCGACCGCGCAGGTTTTGATGTGGGTGAAGTGACGCTGAACTTGTCCGGGACTAGTTCAACCGTTTCACAAGGTTCAAGCAGCTCTGTTGTTTATGTGGCGAATGCTGCTGAAAACGGCGACGGTAAAGACCACGAAACGGTTAATGGCAACACATCTGGCTGGGAAGATTTGTGGAACTTAGGTGACCGTGATTTCAACGACACCACATTCACTATTACTGTTTCTCAAGAGCAGAATTTTAGCGACAACGACACCATCAATGGTGGTGAAGGTAACGACTACATCCACGGCGGTGACGGCGATGATGTGATTCGTGGCGACGAAGGTAACGACAACCTGATTGGTGGCCAAGGCAACGACACCATCTACGGTGGAGCTGGCGATGATGTTATCAACGGTAGCCAAGGTGATGACGTTCTTTACGGCGGTGATGGCGACGATAAACTGTTTGGTGCGAGTGGTGATGATTCATTGTACGGCGGTGCAGGTAATGATGTTCTACAAGCTGGCTTTGAAGACGATATCATCATGGACGGTGGCGAAGGCCAAGACCTTTATATTGGTAGTGAAGGTAATGACACCATGTACTTCGACCAAGATGACTTCTCTGATTTATCGTTCCTAACAGCAAACAAGACGATTTATGTTGGCGACCGTGGTTTCGATAAGATCATCGTTGATGGCGATGCAAACATCGACTTCTCTGGTAAGTCATACGGTGTAATATCTGGTCCTAAGCCGATTGCACAAGTAGAAGCTGTTGTTGCGACAGACGATGGTGATCAGACGGTGACGGTTAACGCATTTGCGATTGATGCGCAGTCTGATAACTTCCAAACTACGACAAATGTCGATCCAGGCAACTGGGACGGTTTTGTGGCTTATTTGGGTGAGGGTGATGACACGTTTAACCTTGAAGCTTTCAATTGGGATTACGAAGCTGATGCTGCACCTTCAGCAGAGCTTTCAGCAGAACAGATTGCCTTTATGGGATTGACTGACTCACAAGTGAGTGAATTGGATGCGTATGTGTTTACACAAGGTTCTAAAGCCATCACGATTTGGACGGATGCGGAAAACATCCTGCAAGACGGTGATGATATTTTTAGCCTAACCTAATACTAATACCTTCATAGATAAATATTAAAGCCCAGCGAAGTGCTGGGCTTTTTATTGTTTTCTGGTTTCTTTAAGGTGCCGTTTCGTTAATGGGTTGGTGTTTTTTGTGGTGTTTTTATTTACCGGGTATTGTACGGAATAATTGGAAGTGCTAAGTGAACCATTTGTCGACGTTTGAATGGGTGTTTATAACGGTTCTTATTAATCCCATCGTGTTATTATCAATATAAATCAGTACCCTATAACTCGCTAATTTAGCGTCATCTATATCCCTTTTCTTTATTTTTAACTGTTATGTCCATTTTTCTTGCTTTCTATATCTAATTTATTTTTGTTTTTAGTCTATTCCGACAGTTGCTGGTGTGTATTCTTGGTATAGGTAATCTATGCAGTGTGCCTAATTATTTTTTCAAACTGATACTTTACTCATGTTTATATTGGTACTTCATTGCTCAACCTGAAAGATCTTATTAATTCAAGCAACTGACTTTGCTATGAACCTGCCCCAAACCCATTGTTTAACGATGTCTTATCTATAAAACTGTTGTCACAGCAAGCGTGATATGAATGTTAGCTATCCCAAATATAAGTGCTGCATTGTAAGCAGGGCTGTTTATTGAAGATGTATGACTGTCATTCGTTGGCGCGCATAAGACAGACAAGTGAGGGCAAAGGAAATGGCAGATATTAACGGTACGTCTAACGCAGATACACTATACGGTGACATCGGTAATGGTGATGATTCTAAAAAGACTGGCGCAATGTTCGTGATGGGCGCTGACTTCACCATGGACAGCGGCAACTTCCATACTTGGTCGTTTCCACCTAAATTGAACTTCACGGGCTCAACGACTGATGTCACTTTTAACGATGACGATGGCCAGCTAAATGGCGATGATCGTTGCAATGAGCGCTCTGATGACAAATCACAAACCGTTGATATCGGTGGCCAAGAATATTCTGCAAACGTGGATTTCAGCCTCAAATACTGCGACAGCGATGGCAACATTTATACGTTTGCGATTGTTGATATTGACGCAGATGGCAATGGCCATCATTACTGCAACACGGGTGAGAACGGCAAGATCCTAATCCAAATTGATGGCCCAGAGATCACAGGTGACACAGACCTTTCTTTGGTTCCAAACTCTTACCAAAATGTTAGCAGCCTTGACTATGCAGACATCACTGAGCCTCAGCCAGTGGATCCAGCAGACCTGAATGACACCATTGTTGGTGGTGACGGCGACGACACTATCTTTGGCCTGAAAGGCGAAGATCATATCTCCGGTGAAAACGGCAATGACAAATTGTACGGCGGTGATGGTGATGACATCATCTACGGCAACACGGCCACGCCTAATTTTAGCGAAGACCCAAGTGTCACAGTCTTCCAGATGGGTGCAGATTTTGATATGCCGGCTGGTGGTAATTTCCACACTTGGTCTTTCCCGAAAGATCTGTCATTTGACGGTGGTTCAACAGACGTTACATTCCAAGACGACGATGGCGTTTTGAATGGTGATAACTACTGCAACGAGTACTCTGACGATAAATCACAGACCGTGACTATTGACGGTAACACGTACCCAGTGAATTTGGATTACACCCTTAAGTACTGCGATTCTGATGGCAACGTTTATACCTTTGCCATTCTAGACGTTGATTTGGATGGCAACGGCCATCATTACAACAACTTGAATGAAAACGGCAACCTGTTGCTTCAACTCGACGGCCCAGAAATCACTGACGCTACCGATTTGTCACTTGTTCCTCATTCATACAAAAACATCAATGAATTGGATTACGATGATGTTGCTAACGCGACAACACAAAAATCTAACGACAATGATTACATTGATGGCGGTGCAGGTAATGACACCATCTACGGTCAATGGGGCGACGATGAGATTTACGGTGGCGAAGGCAACGACACCATTTACGGTGGACAAGAAGCAACCGAAACCATTGAAACCGACCCGACCGCAAGCGTGTTCATCATGGGTGATGATTTCGAAATGCCATCGGGCGGTAACTTCCACACGTGGTCTTTCCCTCAGAAACTTGCATTTGACGGTGGCACATCAGAAGTGACATTCCAGGACGACGATGGCGTACTGAATGGTGACAACTACTGTAACGAATACTCTGATGATAAGTCGCAGTCTGTCACGATTGATGGCAACACTTACGCGGTTAACTTGGATTACACGCTCAAGTATTGCGATGCGGCAGGTAATGTTTATAAGTTCGCGATTATCGATGTGGACTTGGATGGCAACCGCCACCACTATCACAACCTCGGTGAGAACGGCAAAATCCTTCTACAAATCGAAGGTCCAGAAATCACCGACGCGACAGACTTAACGCTGGTTCCTCACTCTTATGAGAACCTTCGTGACCTTGATTACTCTGAGTTTGCTGAAACGACCAAAGAAGTGTTTGTTAGTGACAATGACACCATCAGCGGCGGTGACGGTGACGATTATATCCACGGCGGCGACGGTGATGACCTGATCAACGGCGACGAAGGCGATGATAATCTTATCGGTGGCCTCGGTGATGACACTATCTACGGTGGCGCGGGCGATGACGTTATCAACGGTAGCCAAGGTGATGACATTATTTACGGCGGTGACGGCGATGACAAACTGTTCGGTGCGAGCGGCGACGATTCATTGTACGGCGGTGCAGGTAATGATGTGCTTCAAGCGGGCTTTGAAGATGACATCATCATGGATGGTGGTGAAGACCAAGACATCTACATTGGTAGTGAAGGCAATGACACCATGATCTTCGACCAAAATGACTTCAACGATGCTGACTTCTTAGCTGAGCACAACAACATCTATGTGGGTGACCGTGGTTTTGACAAGATCTTTGTTGATGGCGACGCAAACATCGACTTCTCTGGTAAGTCATATGGCGTAACGTCAGGGCCTAAGCCAATTGCACAAGTTGAAGCTGTTGTGGAAACGAGTGTGGGTGACCAAACTGTAACGGTCAATGCGTTTGCAATTGATGCTCAGTCTGATAATTTCCAAACCACCACTAACGTTGATCCAGGTAACTGGGATGGCTTTGTGGCTTACTTGGGTGAAGGTGATGACACCTTTAACCTTGAAGCGGTTAACTGGAACTACGAAGCAAATGCAACAGTATCCGCTGAACTGTCTGCCGAACAGATTTCCTTCATGGGCTTGAGCGATGCTCAAGCGAGTGAATTGGATGCATATGTGTTCACACAAGGCTCTAAATCAATCACGATCTGGACGGATGCAGAAACTGTTTTGCAAGATGGTGAAGACATCTTCAGCATGTAATTGCCTCCAGCAATAACGAAAAAACCCGCATTTAGCGGGTTTTTTTATAGCTGTTCGTTAGCGAGAAAGCGCTGTACTGCGTTTTGGTGATGCCATAGTGCAGGCGATCATCAAAGCCTGATTGCGTTTTGTAGTACGCAGTTTGACAGCCTTCTTCAACCAAGCCGACTTTAACGAGCGTCTTGTTGGAACCTTCGTTTGATCGATAACAATCTGCGGCCACTTTGTGTGCACCAAACACATCAAAGGCAATAGACAGAAGAAATGCGCTGCTGCTGCTCGCAAGGCCTTTGCCCCACGCGTGTTGAGCAAACTGGTAGCCCAGTTCATAGTTCCCCGACAAAAACATCACCGCATGCAGACCCACCATGCCCATGAAACGACCTTCGTGGTCGCGAATGATGGCCGTTGGGCTTTCTGGCCATTCACCATGGCCAATCGCTTCCGCTGTGCCTTCAATGATAGGACCAAAATAATCACGGTAAACGTCTTCTGGCGCGGGCGCAAAGTAGAGGTATTCCGTGACCTTTGGGTCGCCCAGCATCTCGATAATATCGTTAAGATCGCTTCTCTGGATGAGCGCGATGGTGTAGCCATCCATCAAAGGGATGGTTTGGCCGCGCTTAAATGTATTCATGTTCGACACGTTGTTCGTCTTCTATGGTGGAAATTGGCGCACAGACTACGCCGAATTTTCCACCACACAAGTGTTTTTCAAAGGCTGGCGAGGAATGCGTATTTGTCGTTACGCGCCTTGTTTGGATTGCAGTTCACGTAACGCATCTTGATAGGCCTTGTGTGACCATTGGTTGTTCAAGGCTCGGAGTAATAGCGATTCCATCGACTCTGGAGCTAAGCCACCAATCGGTGGATCCGTGTCGAGGTTTGTCGGGAAGGAATAGCCGTCGGTTGCTGCCGTTATGATTGCGGCTTTTTCTGCATCGCTGAAGCTATTGTTCTCCCAAGCTTGGCGAAGGTAAGGATAAATGACCTGACTGATGTCAGCGAGGTCGACGGTTTCCATGGGTTTGGCAAACGTCGAAGAAACTTGCAGTAAATTCGCCGAACGGTGGAAATCTTGCGTTTTATTTGCGCCTGCAGCATGGAAAAGTGCAGGGTTAAAAAAGACAGCATCACCTTTTTCTAAAGGCACTTGAACGCAGTGTTGCTCAAAATAGGCCTTAAAAGCATCGTCGTGATAGGCAACATATCCAAGAGGATAAAGTTGGGAAAACGGAAGCAATTTCGTCGGGCCGCTTTCAATGGGCATGTTTGTGTGTGCGACGGCACCTTGTAGCGTCAACATGGATGACATTTGCTGAATATGAAGAGGGTAACGCACGGTTTCGTCTGGCTGTTGAAAGCCTAAGTGGTAGTCGCGATGGGAAACCTGTGCTTCACCGCCGGGTCTCACAATGTTCACTTGCGCAGTGACTTGATAGTGGGGGCCTAACCAAGCTTCAGAGACGAGGCTTAATAGCGGGTTTTTGTAGTATTCAACGAAGTTTGATGGCGCTGCAATGGCGCTTTTCTGGAACACATTCCAAATCCTACCGTTCGCTTGCGGGCCCGTTTTTCCGAAGTGGTCGCCAGCACCATACCCTTTCTCTGATTCCAAAATGTCCTCAAAGACCTGGCTCATTTCGTCAATCACTTGTGTGTCCTGAAAAAAGCGTTTTACGGCGAAAACGCCGGGGCCATCACGCAGTGCGGACGCCATTTCATTTTGAAAATCACGCGATTTCTCAGGGTGCTGACGGATGACTTCGCCATCATAGATAACGACATTATTGGTGATGGCGTGGGCAAGAGGATATTGACCCGTATGGGCCGTTTGGTGGCAGAGAGTGTGAAAGTTATCGAGTTGGGTGTCTGATGACGCAAAAAACGAGGGTTGAGCAACGTTTGTTGATTGATTCATTGTGCCTTTCTCCTTTGGCGTCTCTCTTTATATGCACCTGTCTTGCGTGTTTATGGCTTTACTTCTTTTACGTGGTTTTTTGTGCGTTCTGTTGCATCAATAGATGGCGATGTGCTGGTGGAAATTCGTCCAGTGACAAAATCAGTCTATTTCAAAATTGATTCAAAATGAAATAAAAATTTCATTTTGTTGATATGTGAAAAAATTGTTCTATTATTGCTAACGTTGAAATTGAAAACATTTTCAATCGACTGATTAAACCACCTTCAATAAGAGACCACGGACCGGTTTCTATACTTGAGGCGAACAATGACTCACTCACACACAACCAAGGAGGACGTGTGCCTGATCTTCTGTCTAAAAAGCGCGAGTTAAACCAATCTGGGCGCTATCAGCACATCACACCTGAATCTGCTGGCTGGAAATATGTCGGCTTTGACGCGTATTCCTTGTCAGAAGGGGATACACACACATTCGATGCAGGGAGTGATACAGAACTGTGCTTGGTGTTTGTCGCGGGTAAAGCGGATACGACCTTGGGGGGACAACCGCTTGGCGTGATTGGCGAGCGCCTTGACCCTTTTGAACGAACAAAACCTTATTCGTTGTATGTTACCGCGGGAGACTCCGCGACAATTACGGCTGTGACGGGAATGGATCTTGCGGTGTGCTCTGCACCAGGGCGAGGAACGTACCCTTCACGTTTGATCGGACCTGATGATGTGGGCGCGGAAGCGCGTGGCCATGGGAACAATCAGCGGTATGTGCACAACATTCTGCCTGATGACAAAGAAGCTGACAGCTTGTTGGTTGTTGAAGTGTATACCGACGAAGGGTGCACAAGCTCCTACCCTAGCCATAAGCATGATCGCGATGCACCGCCAGAAGAAACCCAGCTGGAAGAAACCTACTATCACAGGTTAAACCCGCCTCAAGGCTTCTGTATTCAAAGGGTTTATACCGACGATGGTGATCTTGATGAGTGCATGGCGGCGTATGATAAAGACGTGGTCATGGTACCCAAAGGCTACCATCCGGTTGCCACCATGGCAGGTTACGACAGCTACTACCTCAACGTCATGGCGGGGCCGGTTCGCAAATGGTTGTTCACGTGGGAAGAAGATCATGCTTGGATAAATTCTCCTGTTTATGAAGAAAAGCATTCACGTTAGGTGCTTGACGTTGTCTCTTAAAGACAGTCAGTACACCCATCATTATAAAAACTTGGAAAGCATAAGGAGTTGCCATGTTTAATATCGCGTTGTTCGGATGTGGGCGAATAGGAAAAGTGCATGCGGTGAATATCGCAGCAAACCCTGAAACTCAGATTCGTGCGGTGATTGACCCTTATCAAGAAGGTGCGATGCAACTCGCGGATCAATACGGTGCGGATGTCATGACAGTAGATGAAGCCATGTCTGACCCCGATATTCATGCGGTTTGTATTTGTTCAGCGACAGACACACACGCAGATCTTATTGAATTAGCGGCGAAAGCGGGAAAAGCCATTTTCTGCGAAAAGCCGATAGATTTGAGCCTAGCCCGTGTAAGAACCTGTTTAGAGGTCGTTGAAGCCAGCGGTGTCCCTTTCTTGGTGGGTTTTAACCGCCGCTATGATCCCCAATTTCGTACGTTGAAAGATTTATTTGAAAGTGGCGCGATTGGTAAAGCCGAAACATTAGTGATTACGTCACGTGATCCGTCGCCACCGCCCGTAGATTACGTCAAAGTGTCTGGCGGTATTTTCCGTGATATGTCGGTGCATGACCTCGACATGGCGCGTTTTATTATGGGAGAAGACCCAGTATCCGTCTCAGCGCATGGTTCATGTTTGGTCGATCCTGAGATTGGCGAAGCGGGAGACATCGACAGTGCTGTGATTGTGTTGCATTTCCCCTCTGGTGCGATGGCAAACATCATCAACAGCCGCCGTTCTGGCTACGGCTATGATCAACGCATAGAACTGCATGGCAGCAAAGGCATGCTCAAAGCCGGCAACGTGCGCGAGCATTTGGTTGAGCATTGGGGCGAAGAAGATTGCAGCAGCGCAAAGCCTCAGTACTTTTTCCTTGAGCGTTATGAGAAAGCTTACATCGCAGAGTGGCAGCACTTTGTTGATGTGTTGGAAGGCAAAGTTGAACCACAATGCTCAGGCTACGATGGCGAACAAGCGTTGGTGTTGGCAGAGGCTGCACTTGAATCGTTGAACGCACAAAATACGGTGAAACTCGGCTAAACCAAACGGTTTAGTGGGCAGTCAAGCGTCCTATCCCGAAACAGGCTATACCCATACTAAGAGGATGCATTTCTCATCATTGCATCCTCTTTTTCTATCTACGGTTTTTTATCTATGGTTATATATACAGTGTTTTTAGGTCGGCATTATTTACTTTTTCAAGGGAAACACGATGGAACGTTGTAGCTGGGCAAATGTAAGCGAACTTGATCAGGTTTATCATGACACGGAATGGGGCGTTCCTGTTCATGATGATAGAGAATTGTTTGAGATGCTGATTTTAGAAGGTGCACAAGCGGGCCTGAGTTGGACAACCATATTGAAAAAGCGTGAAGGATACCGAGAGGCCTTTGATCATTTTGATATTGAAACCGTGGCTGCTTATGACGACGAAAAAATTGCAGAACTGCTGACGAACCCTGCCATTGTTAGAAACAAACTTAAGGTGAATGGCACAGTGACGAACGCCAAGTTGGTGCTGGAGATTCAAAAAGAACTTGGCAGCTTCGATGCGTATGTTTGGTCGTTTGTGGGTGGAAAGCCCATCATCAATCATTGGGAGAGCATGTCGGATGTGCCAGCGACCACTGCAGAATCTGATGCAATGAGCAAAGCGATGAAAAAGCGTGGCTTTAAGTTTGTTGGCAGCACGATTTGTTACGCGTACATGCAAGCCACAGGCATGGTAAATGACCACATGACATCTTGTTTCCGTTACGGTGTTGATGTCGGAAAATAACATCATCTGAAGAGGCATGGTAATCGAAATGTAAAAAGCGGGAATGCTCCCGCTTTTTTGTTTTATGCCTTCTTGTTAATTCTTACGACCGCATAAACGACCAGCAACATGCCTAAGCCATGCCAGATCGTGAAGGCTTCATCGAGCAGAGTGATGGCAAAAAGGGCAGTGATCGCAGGGCCAACATTGCTGGTTAAGCTCAATACTGACGGTGTTAAACGTGCCATGGCTGCTGCGACAAAGTACGACGGTAGCACGGTGCAGAAAAATCCGAGTGCGACACCCAATACAATCAATTCATCAGACATATTGCTGAACTGCGTACCTTGCCACTGCTGTTGGACCATGATGACAACGCCGGCACTGCCCATACCAATACTGGTAAAAAGCTGCGCACCTATGTTGCTGATCACTTTTTTACTCAATACCAGATATATCGCGAATATCAATGCTGCCCCCACGGCCAGAGCGCTTCCTAGCCACACTTGCGAACCAAACGAACTAAAGTCATACAAGACGATCATGGCCACGCCAGCATAGCCTAAGCCAATGGACACAAAGGTGCCTTTGCGCGGTGGTTCTTTCAGAAATATCCAACTGATGATCACCACAAAAGAAGGGAAGAGAAACAGCAACAGGCGTTCTAGTTGCGCTGAAATAAACTCAAGCGCCGTGATGTTCAGCAAAGAGGCAAAGTAATAGCCAAGGATGCCGACGAGCACAGCTTGCAATCCAAACTGTCGCACTTTGCTGCGCTCTTCTGGGACGCGGCATAGCCAGATTAATATCGCGACATAGAGTGGTAGAGAAGAGACTGCACGAAGGCTCATGATGTCGGTTACATCGCCACCTGCTGCATAAGCAAGTTTGATCAGAACAGGCTTAACGGAAAAAAGCACAGTGCCAATCAACGCAAAGATAATGCCTTGGCGATAATCGGCATTGGGCTGTTCGGCGGCGGATGTATTATTCATGTTGTCACGTCCTTGCTTATCGTTGGGAAAGAAAACAAGGCTGTGAGAAATGGTATCCGGCTGCATTACTCACAGCCGGAAAAGAGCAAAGCTACCGACTGTTGGGCATAAGGAGGAGAAGCCAGAGTGATAGCGATGAAGTAAACATAAATGCTCTTTTCTGTTTGGTGGTTTTTTAAACTAACTCCCCTGAAACTAAAGCATCTTTTACATTGGTGCAACCTTTAACTCAAACAGCGTTTCATTTGGTGGTGTTAGTGTCGCCACCCGTTGAGGTGCGCTAAGTCAACGGTCTATCGTCGAGTGTAGGATGAGCAACCATTCAACCTCTGCGGCGTAACACGCGATTTGTTCGTGTTTTACAACGACGCGCGTAAACGATCGCTGTTGCTCGTTGGGTTGATAGCCCTCATTTTTGAGGGTGTCGTGGTTACTAATGCAAAGGCGATGTGTGGCGTATTATTGGCGCTACGTTGCTTTGCAATATGACGTCTTCCTGCCTTTTTGCCCATTTCATAGCCGACATCGAGCTTCGATTTTTTCATGGTGAAGCGACCAATAGAAAAGTTCTTAGGCGGCGCAATGACACGGATTTTGCAATCGACAGGCGGGTTTTTAATGAAGCTGAGTGATTGATTGTAGCGTTCAGCGCGCTGGCGCATGGCATCCGCGATGTTGGGGTACTTCTTCAGAAGGTGATCCATCAACCCTGGCATCTTCATGGGTGACATGGTGAAATCAGCAGGGTGAGACAAAACAACCGTAATGTCTCGTGCACCGCGGCGATACGCTTCCGCGACAGGAATGGAATCGGCTACGCCGCCGTCGGTGTAACAACCGCCAGAGAAACATGGCGTCTGTCGATAGGCAACGGGCAACGCAGATGTCGCTTCAATGACATCGGTGATGTTATCTTCGTTAACCCAATAGTAATCCGCTAATCCAGTGTCGACGTTGGTGACAGTCGCGAGTAATGGAATGGCATTAAAAAAGGTTTTTCGATCAAGTGGAAAGCGCGAGTGAGATTCATCCCACAGCCATTGCACATCGATCAGATTTCCACCGCGTAAAAAGCGCGTTGGATTGAAAAAGCGTGAGTCAGTGGCAAGCTCAGTAATGACGTGATAACTGCGCTTTTGTTGACCTGCCAGATAGCCCAACAAGTTCGACGCACCTGCAGACACACCAACAGCAAAATCATAAGGTTTGTAATTGTTTTCTAAGAACGCATCCAAAACACCGCTGGCAAAAATGCCACGCATTGCCCCGCCTTCTACCACTAATGCTCGTTGACCTGCCATTGCTACATCCTCCTATTAACCAATAAGCACAGGATACGTGTGCCTCAGTGTGAAGAGAAATCGCTCTTCGCTATCACTCTGATAGCTTTTACTTATCAGTGATCAGAGGAGTGATTTTTACATGGTGGGCGCGTTGTAGCTTTCTGTTTAAATTAACGTTTTAAGCATTTCACAAAAATGAAAGGAGGCTGTCTCCGCATAGAATGGTAAGTGTCTGGTGACAGTGTTTTGATTTTTTCACTGACGATGCCCTCGGAAACCTGCGAAATCAGCAGTCCACTGTGTGTAACAGCCCCTAATAGTTCTGTGAGTGAACGACGGAAGAAGTGAACTTCAACGGGTTCGGCAACGGTATCCCACAAATCAATAACCGGCTCTCGTTTAAAGTAATCACCGCTGGTGGAATAATCAAAATCAGCAAACGGGTGATGGGTGGAGAACACCATGTATCCGCCAGATTTCAGCACGCGATGCGCATCTTTAAAGAGCAAGGTTAGATCTTCAATGTAATGCAGCATGAGCGGGCAAATGATGACATCTTTGCTGTCTGATGCCTCTTGAGGTAAACCTTGAGAGAGATCTTGCGCATAGGCATTGACGCGGTCCGAAAATTTGTGTGAGACAATATCAATCATCTCCTGTGAAGCATCTATACAGGTCACCTCTGCTGCGCCTGAATCCAAGAGAAACTGCGCGTACACCCCTGAACCACACCCTAAATCCAATACGTTTTTACCGGTGAGGTTGTCGAGCATTGCTTGCAAGTTTGGGCGTTCAAAATGCGCGTTATAGAGGTTATCTTGAACAGCAAGATCATATTGCTCTGCATGTATTGAATACATCTTTGATTTCATTATGTTATCTCTCAATTCGCATGGCCATAGCGTGAATTCAACAGGGGATGCTTGCTTATATTTTGCCAGCTATGCGTGAACAAGGCATACGTGTTTTTTGTGTGGAATGTAGCGCGCTGAGTTCGGAAAAGGTGGGGGAAAAGTGAGTGCGGTGTATTCGGGTCATTCATGAGGACAAACCCTCCACAAAATGTGGAGGGTGAACTGCTTATTGTGCTTGGCGAACCAGTGTATCGCTATCAGTGTGCGAAAACGGTTTCCCATAGATGTCCAACTTCACCGTCTCGGTATAGGTGAGTTTGTTGCCATCGATTTTGATGTTCATGGTGAAACCTTTGGTCGATGCTTTTTCGGACATAAAGTTTGATTGTGCAATGCCTTCAGAGGACGCAACTAAGGTCATATCATTTCCTGCTTTGCCTTCTGCAACGACACAGGTGCCGCGAGGTACACAGAAAGAGTTATATACCGTTTGGTTTTTGTGGTCATAAATCAGATAACCACGTTGATCATGAAACTTAGTGTCATCTAATTGTCTGAATACTTCTTGCTTGTAATAAATGGCTGCGAGGTATTGCTCGCTCGCATTTGTTGCGTCAGCGGCAACTTCAAACGTCATCACTTCATAGAGAGGTGTGGCAGCGGGAGCACCTTCACCTTGCGCCGTGTTTGCTTGCGCTGGAGACACATCAACGCCATCTGGGTTGTCGCTTTTCCATGTCCCCACAAGTTGTGCAAGAGGGCCAAAGTTGATGCCATTGATGATGTCTTCACTTTTGGCGGTGTCATTCTCAGCAAACGCAGTAAGAGTTGTGCTCATCGCAATGGAAAACACTGTCGCTTGTAAGATTTTATTGCTCATTATGTACTTCCTCTATTTTGAATTTTTTCTTGGCATAGTTGCTCACTATTTTTTCAGAAGCATTAAGCCAAGACGTATCGCTATTCCTAGCATCACAAATGCTATTGAAATGAAGTCAAAGAAAGTAGTCATTGTGAAGTGAAAGCAGTGGGATTATTTGGGCTGCTACATCTTGAGAGAAATGATAACAATTACTGAAAGTTAGAGGGGGAGATCATGAGTGAGAATATACATTTATATCAGGGGATTTTGAGAGAAGCTATCCAGAAATTTAGTGTTCTATTAATAATCTGCATCCAAAAAACATATAAGCATCAATATGCATAATCTAAATGTTGTTACATGAAAACGCATTTTTAACACCATGCAATGAATTAACAATATTTGAGAATGGCGACGTTGACTAACGGGGAGGTGCATCCCCTTTTTTTCTTACGCGTTAAGCCTGTAACATTAGTCATTTATTATTATATTCATCACAATGATTAGACATGTTTACGAGATGCCTTCGCATACAGTGAAGGAGTGACTTTGTACGTTTAATGGGGCGAAGTTTCTCTTTGCTGAACGAAGGATTCGGCCAGCAAGTGTGAATTAAACGATGTCAGTGGTTTAGACAGAGGATGGTCTTCGCATCGATTTGATGATTTATTTCCTAAGGTAAACATGGAGTGGTGCGATGAATGATTTTAGCGAAAGACTCGCTGGTATCTGGGCGGCATTAGGCAGTTTTTTTCGGCAAGTTGTCATTTTTTTTGAGCGAATCATTAATGCCATTTTCCCCCCGGAAGAGATTCCGGATTCCCCTATATTGATTCAGGAGCCTCCTTCTCTTCGAGACTCAACGTTAGATCTTGAATCTATTGGTAATTCTTCCCAAGAAGCCACCGCGGCTTGGAAAGCAGATAAAGCACGTGTGAGGGTAATCGCTAAAGAAAACCAACTGAAAATCGAACAAGCCCTAGGTACACGAGACGAGTTGGGGAACCTTGTACCAGATACAAAGCTTTCCCTGACGTTTAATGTGGTACTAGGGCGAGGATACTTTCCTATTCTTGGTGATTTGATTATCCCGGTAGGGTCTGGCTTTTTTCGTGGGCAAGGTTCTTATGTTCGTCGAAAATCACTCAGTGTTGCTTTACGAGGTGTGGCAAAACACCCTACAGCGCTGTGTCCTATCGGTGGTTCAGATAATAATGGACTGCTGACGCAATGTGGCTCCACTTTCCTTACTGATTTTGCCGTAAGTGGTTGTTTAAAAGACAAAGGCGATGGCGGTAACGGCATTGTGTTAGGGCATACGCCACCACAACCCTCGGTGTCTGCGTCCACGCAGCCCAATACTCCTCAATTTTGGGCAGGACAACCTAACCGATTACCTCAAAAACGTTTTACATTTCCTTTGGTGTGGACGGGTTTAACCTCGTTTAGGTTAAACAATGGCAAGGGGGATTCTGAAATCACAGTGCCAGCACGAGGCGCGTACAACACGCCGAAAGACGTGTTACTGGATGATAAGGTCGACATTCCACTGGTGCGCTGGGTGAGGGCATTTGCCTCTAACGGTAAAGAAGTCGCGCGTTATGCCAACGTTGGCTCAAAGCTCGCTGGCGGTATTGTTGGTATTAATGCCGATGATAGACAAACCACGGGAAAACCTAAGGCAAGCGGTGAAACCCGTGTGTATCACAAACCGATTGGGGAAAATGACACTAAGACGACCGTGGTTGTGCCCAGCGGTTTACCCGAGAATACCGCAAAGGTCGAAGTCTCTTTCTATAACTTGGTGACGCATTACTCTTTGGTGTCACAAATGACGCCTTACCTTCCTGGTAATTACTACACCACGGCTCGCGCATCGTACAACGAGTTCATGAACATCGTCGTTGAGCGCATGCCGTGGAACGGCTTTGTCGGCATTGATGGAGCCTACAATACGTTGACGAACCTGATGGCGCGTGAAAATGGCTTGGATGGTTGGTTCTTCCCCGGCGGTTATGAAGATTACATGCACAATGCGTTTGTGAGTTGTGCCGCGGTGAACAATGGCGGCTGGTCGCTTTATGCGTCAGAGCCAGTGTTAGCCAGCCGAAACGTGAAAGACACGAAAGGCTGGCCCAATGCTGCTGGCGTGCTGAAAGTGCACCAAAAATTCACCTATACAGCATCGTCGAATGACTTCGGTAACTTTGATACTTACGGCAGTCGTGGCGGGTCGATTTACATGGGGGCATCCTCGAACTCAATGCAAACAGGGAGCATGGAAGATCATTTTGACTCGAATAATGTCGATCCTTTCGGCAATTCTCCAGAGAAAGCAGAAAGTGATTGGAACCCATTGCGGTGGACCAGTCTTGTTGTGTTTGCTGCAGATGCACGTCAAAACGACATGGTCGTGACCAGTACACCAACAGATTCACGTCGTGTCACTTATTGTAAAACAAGGTTGACCCAAGAAACGCCTGCGACGAATAACCCAAACAGCAATGTGTACTCGGCCATTAGCACAAACCATTACTGCCACCCTAGACCAGATAGCTATGGATCGCTGGTAGAAGTGCGTCCACCGTCCATCGCCCATTTGCACTTAACGTCGTATGACGAACATGAGCGTGATGCTGGGGATGTGCAGAGTATTCCTGGCGGCGTTGGAGAAATCCAAGGGCTATTTTCGGGCTTGCGCTCTTACCTCTTCCGACCTTGGTTTTATGGCATCACGCCATTGGCGAATCAACAATCCCTCAGTTGGAAGGTAGCGTTCAGTGCTCGACACACTAAGCTTGCGGGCAACGCGAAAGAAGTGAGTTTGTCCGCGGATGCGTTGGGCATTGCAGGGCAGCATAAAATCAATAATTTGTACTTTGGCACCATCGTTCAAAACTTTAAAGGTCGGAGGATTGCTGCGGGCGGGGTATATACTATCTCTACCATGGTGGATTTCTTTGAGCGGAAAGAGTTTGACGACATTGATATGAATTTGTTGAATGTGTCTGCAAATTACCTTGATGATGAAATTGAAAAAACAGTAGGTACACCTGCGCCTACGTTACCCACCAGTTTGCTTATGATGTCGCCAAGAGTTCGATTATGGAAAAATGCAGCTGGTGACAAGAAATTTAGCGTTGAAATCCCAATGTTAAACACGGATGACAAAGATTTGGTATACCCCGACACGGCAAACCTTATGCATTATTTCAAGATTAAGATTGAAACGGCCAGTGCGGATACATCGTTGCAATAGTAGGTTGCGGCTATTCGAGAGTGGTTCTATTGCTCACTGAATTGATGTCATAAAAAACAGCCACAATAGCGTGGCTGTTTTTATAATTATTTGTTGTGTGTATACCCAAGTAACCTGAAGATTCTCGCTGAATCCGGTATCTTCAAGTTGTTTAGGTATAGATCTGGGTTTTACTTATAGCGCCCTGCTGTAATGAACTCGTTGAAGCTTTCGCACCACACAATCACGGTGTTGAACTGAGAAGGGTCAATGCCTTCAGGCACTTTGACGATAAAGTTCTCAAACGTTTTAACATCACCGACTTGGGTCATCTTGCTTTTTAAATTGATAAAGTCGGTTTCTGTTTCGATAAATTCAGGGGAAAGGTACAGTTTGTAGTCTGGTCCGGGTGCGAGCTCTCCCATGAATGAAATCATGTCAGGCCCAATGGCAACACTGCCTTCGCCCCAATGAAAGGTATCGCTGTCTTTTAGGTCTTTACGGAACTCTGCCGTGTAATTCGCACTCGCTGAAACTGACGTTATTTCCGCAGTGGACGGGCCTTCAGGGGCGATTAAGATGGGCAGGGAGTAGATACCGACAGCAAAGCCTATCGCCACAGCAGCAACATGGGAAATGACGAGAGTAATAGCTTGTCGTGTGGTCATAGTTGAAAGCCTCCGATGTAGGGATATGTCATGCCTAAACAAGGTGAATTCATCGCCTTCATGTTGTTTAGATACAGTGATTATGTGTAATAGAGGGTGATAAAGAAACCGTCGTTGTTGTTTCTTTCGTGAGATGTGAAGGTGCCAACATTTACGATTATGCGCATGCTTGCGGTTACACGATTATCCATGAAATAAATTGAGTCTTTCCTAAATAAAATATAGGCGCTTTTACAATGTTAAACAGCACGTATATTTTTTGGTGATGCATTGGTTTCCTGTTTTGTCACATATTAATGTTCGCCGCCCCAAAAATAACAAAGTGCGTGCCACTCTAGGTACAATCTTCTCCTTTATAAATGCAAGAAAAAGAAAAGTAAGCGCTTTTTATGAGAAAGGTGCGCGCTTTTTTATAAATCTGACGCCGCAGTTAAATATGTCTTACAAGGTGTTAAATCTTAGAGGGTGTCCTATTTAATTGGAATGAAATCATGTTGAATAAATAGCACCTGTTGTTGGTGGTTGTGCTCTCTATGTTCATAAATGTATTTTTAATCAAAGGGATAGGTATGTCTAAATTCAACAATGAAAGAAGAACGTTTTTAAAAAATGGCCGTGGATTATTTTTCACTTCTGTTGCGGTTTCATCGCTTCCCATGTCATTCCTTCTTTCAGGCTGTGACAGTCCGTTTTATCACATCACGTATAAAAACTGGGCGCAAGATATTCAGGTTGGTGGCGTATTAGCGGCCAAGGTAACATCACTAGAAGATCTTGAATCCGTCGCGAAATGGGCATTGGAGAATGGACACTTTATTAAGGCGTTTGGCTCTATGCATAATTGGTCGCCATTGATCCTTTCGAAGGACGAGCCTAAAGACAAAGCCTTGTTGCTTGATATGTCTCAGTTCAACCACCTTGAAATGCTCGAGTCCCATGCTGATTATGGTGTGGTGAAAGCGGGATGTGGTGTGCAATCAGAAGACTTGTATTCCTTTCTCGCCAATCAGCCTAGCGGAAAACCAGACATTCCCGGTTATGCGTTTTCAAATACCCCTGCGCCGGGTAACCTTTCTCTTGCTGGCATGCTTTCAATCGGTGGTCACGGCACCAAAGTGAGCTACAACGATTCAAAAGAGAATGAATCGCTAAACGGCAGTATAAGCAACAATGTCTTGTCGGTAACCGCACTGGTATGGGACGGCAGCAAATACGCCCTGAGAACCTTCCATCGCGACGAAGAAGATGGCGATCTCTTCTTGGTAGCGCTTGGCGCTACCATCATTCTTGAAGCGACATTGTATGTGCTGCCCAACTATAACCTTCGCTGCCAGAGTTTCACGGATGTTCACTAAGCTGAATTGTTCGCAAAAGCGGCGGAAGACACCCCATTATCTATTTCAAACATCTTGGACTCAGCAGGGCGCATGGAGGTTATTTGGTTTCCATTTAGTCAAAAGCCATGGCTAAAAGTGTGGAGTAATGAGCCGCAAAAACCGGCCTCTTCGCGTGCTGTATCAGGGGTATATAACTATGCGTTTAGCGACAATATTCCGTTGTTCATTTCAAACATCATTAAAGGCATTTTGGTCGCAAAACCAAAATTGGTGCCTGCCTTTGGTATTTTGCAATCCGTTACAACTACCCTCGCATTAAAAGGCGGGGCGAATCGAGAGAATTTATATAATCAGGTCGTCAGCAACACATCAGCGAGAAGCTTGACCGGCGATGGCGTGAATAATGAGACCATCACGGAAGAAGAATTCGAGGCTTTCCTTCCTTACATTGAAGCGGTCGAATCGACGCAACCTGAAAACACCCATGCGCGCAGTTTGTTCGCGCAGAATTACGACATTTGGGGGCCAGCATGGAAGACCTTGGTGTATGTGCGCGAAACCACCTTGCGCGTGACAGCGAATGGGTATGCTGTGCACCTCAACCGTGCTGATGTTCAGCCGTTTTTACATGACTTCGCTAACGTCTATCTTCGTCTTCAATCAGAGTATGCGGGCAGAGGCCAATACCCGATTGCTGGGCCGATGGAAATCAGGGTGACGGGCGTGGATAAAACAGACGGGCTAAACCTTTCTAATGCAAAACCCCCTGCGCTTTCAGCAACCACTGACACACAAGATGCGAACCTGGATACCGTGGTGTGGCTAGACTTACTGACCTTCGCGGACATGCCGTGGGCAGGGGAGTTCTATCAAGAGGTTGAAGAATGGCTCTACCAACAACTGCCTGCGCATCAAGTCAGGGTTGAATGGTCGAAGGGGTGGGGATACATCGCTACGGGGGCATGGAAAAATGAAGATTTCATTGCCAACACTGTGCCAACAACGTTTAGCACTGCAACGCGTTCTTATGAAGAGACAGCAGCGCGACTCCGTGAATATGATCCGCACTATTTGTTCGCTTCAAGCTTGGTAAGAAAGTTGGTGCCTTAAGCTGCTTATATCTAGCATCTAGTGCTAACACTCATCGCAAGATGAAAACAAAAAGGACGAAACACTCGTTTCGTCCTTTCTCTTTATACGGCTTGAATCTGGGCGAGCTTAGTCAGTTAGTTGGCGTCAGCCACTTTAATCACTAACTTGCCGAAGTTCTTGCCTTCTAATAGACCCATAAAGGCGTCAGGCGCATTTTCTAGCCCATCAATCATTTGTTCTTTGTATTGCATCTTTTCTTGTGCCAACCACTGTGACATGTCCGTAGCGAATTCATTATAGCGGGGTGCATAATCATCAAAGATAATGAAGCCCTGCATCTTGATACGTTTGACCAACAAGGTCGCCATCAACATGCCCATGCGGTCTGGCCCTGCAGGCAGTTCAGTTGCGTTGTACTGAGAGATCATGCCGCACACAGGAATACGCGCGCTGGTATTCAGCAATGGAAGCACAGCATCAAAGACCTTTCCGCCGACGTTTTCATAGTAAACGTCGATGCCTTTATCGCAGGCTGCTGCCAACTGTTCCGCGAAATCATAAGCCTTGTGGTCTATACACACGTCGAAACCCAATGTTTCAACGGCATAACGACATTTCTCTTCGCCGCCGGCAATACCGACCACGTTACAACCTTTCAATTTGCCGATTTGACCCACAGTTGCACCTACTGGGCCTGTGGCTGCAGCGACGACAAGGGTCTCTCCCTCTTTAGGTTGGCCGATATCCAGTAAGCCCATGTACGCCGTGAAACCGGGCATGCCCATGATGCCCAGCGCAAACGAAGGGTGAGACGGTGATTGCCCCAGTTTTAGAAGCCCTTCGCCGTCAGACACGGCATAGGATTGCCAACCTGAAAATGATAATACCCATTCGCCTTTTTCAAACTCGGGATGTTGAGAGTCTTCTACCTGACACACGGTCGCACCCACCATGACATCATCAATTTTCGTAGGTTCTGCATAAGATTTTGCATCACTCATGCGGCCACGCATGTAAGGGTCAAGAGAGAGGTAGATGGTTTTCAGTAGCACCTCGCCTTGGCCAATGGTTGGGATACCGACATGTTCTAAGCGAAAGTTGTCGGCAACAGGCGCGCCCAATGGGCGTGAGGCAAGTACGATGCGTGCGTTTTCTGACGGTGCTGACATAAAGCAATATCCTTTTTCTTATGGTAGTGAACGGCCATTAGACCGGTCGTCTAGTGTTGGGTTAAAAAAAGTCCGCCACATGACATGGCGGCTTTTAGAGTGAATGAATCACTCAGTTATACCCAAACAAGGTGAAGATGCCGGATCCAGTGAGCATCTTTAGGTTGTTTGGGGTGACGTCAGTTTAAAAGGCTGTGTTGCCTTTCAATAATTGTTCAGTTGAAAGCAATGCTTGTGACATGCCATCGGTATTTTGGCTGAGTTTGCTCATAAGGCTTGCACCAATCCACAAATAGTAAAGCTGATTGGCGGCAGCATGGCTGTCTTTGACCTGAATGGAGCCGTCCTCCATGCCTTCTTCTATGCACCGAGCAATCAGTGCAATGATGCGGCTTGCACCGTCGAGTAAAGATAAGCGCATGGCATCAGAAAGATCTGACACTTCACCGCTGAGTTTAACGACTAAGCATCGCTGGTTACTGCACGTGCCATCGTTTACTTCAATCCATTTACGCCAATACTGCATGAGCTTTTCATAGCCACTGAGGCTTGGGTCACTGAACAGCGCATCGAGGCGCTGTCGGTAATTGGCGAAATACTCGTTGATCAATGCTTCACCAAACTGCTCTTTGGATTTGAAGTAATGATAAAACGAGCCTTTCGGCACACTGGCATGCGCGAGCAATTGAGACAGGCCTACACTGGTAAAGCCTTTCTCAACGATCAATTGGTAGCCCACATCTAAAATGTGTTGGCGAGTAGGGTGTGTGTCTGTATTCATGTCGAGTATCTTAAGATCAATTAGACCAGTCGTCTAGTCAAAGGATTTGTCTGTTATTTGCCTTGTGATCACATCTTTGTCTATTTCGTCAATGAAATGTTTGTTTCATTGGTTGCGTGATAAACGTTTAGATCTTACTATTAAATGAAATAAACGTTTCGCTGTTGTTTTCTGTGTTTCGAAACGTTTCATTTCACCCCTTCTTCACACCAACACAGTCGGACAGGAGTCTTACATGACGACGCGGGAAAGAACACTGGATGTTATCTGCCTTGGGCGCGTAGCGGTCGATCTCTATGGAGAGCAAGTCGGTTCAAGGCTTGAGGATATGCGAACCTTTGCTAAATATTTAGGCGGTTCGTCTGGCAATGTGGCCCATGGAACGGCGCGACAAGGTCTCAAATCCGGCATGCTTGCTCGTGTGGGTGATGAGCACATGGGGCGTTTTGTTCGTGAAGAGTTAGAACGTGTTGGCGTAGATACCAGCCATATCATCACAGACAAAGAGCGTCTGACGGCATTGGTGTTACTCGGCATCAAAGACAAAGATACTTTCCCGCTGATTTTCTTTCGCGAAAACTGCGCTGACCAAGCGATCACGCCCGAAGACATCAGCGAAGAATACATCGCATCAGCAAAATGCTTGGCGATCACAGGCACACACCTTTCAAATCCAAGCTCACGACAAGCCGTGATCACCGCCCTTAACTACGCGCGTAAACATGGTGTACGCACCGCATTGGATGTGGATTTTCGTCCTGTGCTTTGGGGCTTAACCTCATTGGGTGACGGTGAAACTCGGTTCATTGCATCTGATGATGTCACCAACCAGTTGCAGGAAGTGCTGGGCTTGTTCGACCTGATTGTCGGCACAGAAGAAGAGTTTCACATCGCTGGCGGTACTGAAGATTCCATCGGTGCGTTGAAAAAAGTGCGCGAATTCACGGATGCCACCTTGGTGTGTAAACGTGGCCCATTGGGTTGCAGCGTATTTACACACGAAATTGGCACTCAACTGGATGATGGCATCACGGTGAAAGGTGTGCGTGTCGAAGTGCTTAATGTGCTGGGGGCGGGTGACGCCTTTATGTCCGGTTTGCTGCGCGGATATCTGAACGACGAATCGTGGGAGCAAAGCTGCCGCTATGCCAATGCATGTGGCGCCCTGGTCGTATCTCGCCACGGTTGTTCTCCTGCGATGCCGACCAAAGAAGAGCTTGATAACTACCTGCTGCGTGAGCATGAAGTGCCACGTCCTGATCGTGATGCGATGTTGAACCATCTTCACCGTGTGACTACCCGTGAAAAAGCATGGCCAGAACTGTGTGTATTGGCGTTTGATCACCGTTCGCAGTTTGTCGAAATGGCGCTCAGTGCCGGGATTGATGTGGCACACATACCGCATTTGAAATCACTCATTTGGCAGGCAGTACAAGAAGTCACGGCAGAAAGTGGGCTGACCGGTAAAGCGGGTATTTTGTGTGATTCTACCTTTGGTATGGATGTGCTGAATGACGCGACAGGGTATGGCGATTCCGTGGCAGAGCGCTATTGGGTTGGTCGACCTATCGAGCTGCCTGGGTCGCGTCCACTTCGCCTCGAAAATGGCAATATCGGCACGCAATTGGCGAACTGGCCACGCGAGCAAGTGGTGAAATGTTTAATGTTTTACCATCCTGATGATGAGCGTGAGCTTCAACTTGATCAGGAAGAAACCTTGAAAGAGGTGTACAACGCTTGCTGTGAAAGCACCAATGAATTGCTGATTGAAATCATTCTTCCTAAAGATGCGCCCGTCGGCTCAGCCCACGATGCAGATGCCATGTATCAACGCGTGATGGAGCGCCTTTATAACCTTGGCATTAAACCCGATTGGTGGAAGTTGCCGCCACTCACTGCGAAAGGTTGGAAAGACGTCGATACCTTGATTGAGCAACGTGATTCGCATTGCCGTGGTGTTGTGCTGTTGGGGTTAGACCAACCAGCAGAACAGCTTAAAGCGGGTTTCTCTGCGGCATCGCAGTCTCGTACTGTTCGAGGTTTCGCTGTGGGACGCACTATCTTTGGCGAACCGAGCCGACAATGGATGCGTGGGGAGTTAACGGGAGAGCAGTTCGTGAATGCCGTGAAACGAAACTACATTGATTTGATTGATACATGGCGTCAGCGTTAATGGTTACTTTTTATTACGGCAGATCGGCAATCGCAGAGATGAGGAAACAGACATGGCAGTTCAATTAGGCATCAACCCACTGACATGGACGAATGATGATCTTCCCTCTCTGGGGGCAGAAACGCCCCTTGATGTATGTTTAGCGGAAGGAAAATTAGCAGGATTCACGGGGTTCGAATTGGGCAACAAATTCCCAAGAACGCCGGAAAGACTTGGTCCCATTCTGCGTAAGCATGAATTGGCGTTGGTATCCGGCTGGTATTCAGGAGAGCTACTCAGCCGATCCGTTGAGCAGGAAATCGACGCGGTGCAATCTCACCTTCATTTGCTTAAAACGCTGGGCGCAACTGTCATGGTGTTTGCAGAAGTGACAGGATGTGTGCATGGCAACCTCAATATGCCCGTTGAGCGTCGGCCTCGTTTCCCCGAGAATCGTTGGCAAGAATACGGCGAAAAACTGACCGAGTTTGCAAAGTACACCCAATCACAGGGTGTTCAAATTGCTTATCACCATCACATGGGCACAGTGATTGAAAGCGAAGCAGATATTGACAGATTAATGGATGTGACGGGCGAAGAAGTGGGTTTGTTGCTGGATACGGGCCATCTTCATTTTGCCGGGGGAGATCCGGTTGCTGTTGCGAAACGTCATGCTGCGCGCATCAATCACGTGCATTGCAAGGACATTCGACAATCCATTCTCGATGATGCTCACAATCGCCGACTCAGCTTTTTGGATGCAGTTCTCAATGGTGTCTTCACTGTACCTGGCGATGGGTGCATTGATTATTCGGGGGTGATGCAGGTGTTGAAAGACAACGAATATGAAGGTTGGCTGGTGGTGGAAGCAGAGCAAGATCCTGCCATCGCTCATCCGCTGACGTATGCGAAGAAAGGGCATAAAAATCTTGAAGCTTACGCAAGAGAGGCTGGATTGCTCTAGACAAATCAGTTCTGCACTGCGGGTTAAAAGAGGCAGTGCTGATAAAGAAAAATGAAAGTTAAATGACCCAGCATGAGGCTCAATACAGGGAGACCCAAGACATGGAAACGGCTCATAATTATATCAATGGCAGCATTGCCGAAAGTCAGACAACCCGCTTTGGTGCGGTGTTTAACCCCGCGACAGGCGAGCAAACCAAACAAGTCGCACTGAGTAGCGCCCAAGAAACGGAACAGGCGATTGCAGCAGCACAAGCTGCTTTTCCTGCTTGGGCGAAAACACCGTCACTTCGTCGTGCACGCGTCATGTTTAAATTCAAGGCTCTGCTTGAAAAGCATCAAGATACGCTGGCGCGTTTGATCAGTAATGAACACGGTAAAGTGTATTCAGATGCCGTAGGCGAGTTGACCCGTGGTTTAGAAGTGGTGGAATTTGCCTGTGGCATTCCTCACCTGCAAAAAGGGGAGAGCTCAGCGAACGTTGGCTCCGGCGTTGATAGCCATTCCTTGATGCAGCCGTTAGGTGTTTGCGCAGGGATCACGCCGTTTAACTTTCCCGCTATGGTGCCTATGTGGATGTTTCCGATTGCCATTGCAACGGGAAACACCTTTGTGTTGAAACCGTCTGAGAAAGATCCCTCATTGGGTTTGGTGCTGGGAGCGCTTTTGAAAGAAGCAGGCTTACCTGACGGCGTGTTTAATGTTGTGAATGGCGACAAAGAAGCGGTAGATGTGTTGCTGACCGATCCTCGTGTTCAAGCTGTTAGCTTTGTGGGTTCAACGCCGATTGCTGAATACATCTATGCCACGGCGTCTGCGCACGGCAAACGCTGCCAAGCGCTGGGAGGTGCGAAAAACCATTGTATCTTAATGCCGGATGCTGACATGGACATGGCCTCTAGCGCCATCATGGGGGCTGGGTTTGGCGCTGCGGGTGAACGCTGCATGGCATTGTCTGTCGTGGTTGCTGTGGGCGATGAAACGGCAGATACCTTGGTCGGCTCTCTGTCTGACAGCATTGCTAACATGCGTGTCGGTCCGGGCATTGTGGATGGTCCTGAAAACGACATGGGCCCCGTGATCTCCGCACAACATAAAGATAAAATTTTGGGTTATATCAATGCTGGTGAAGCGCAGGGTGCCAAGCTGGTGGTGGATGGTCGAAACTGCCAGGTTGAAGGACATGACGACGGCTTCTACGTTGGCCCAACTTTGTTTGATGATGTCACACCTGACATGAGTATCTATCAAGAAGAGATCTTTGGTCCCGTGTTGTCTGTGGTTCGTGTGCCTGATTACCAAACAGCGCTCGAACTCATCAATGGTCATGAATATGGGAACGGTTCAGCGATCTTCACACGAGACGGAGAAACCGCGCGCCAGTTCAGTGAAGATGTGTTGGCAGGTATGGTGGGTGTGAATGTGCCAATTCCTGTCCCAATGGCATTCCATAGTTTCGGCGGTTGGAAGCGTTCAATCTTTGGGCCATTGAATGTACACGGCAACGACGGCGTACGTTTCTATACCCGAATGAAAACCGTCACCACGCGATGGCCAGCGAGTGTTCGTTTGGAAAAGCACGACAGTCACTTCACCATGCCCACCATGGGATAAGTATTATTTGAATGATAAAAAGGCCGCTGATGCGGCCTTTTTTAACTGTATAATTTCATTCGGAAATTAGACGAAATCAAACATGTCGCTAGATACTTTGTTGGCATTAAAGTCTTCAAGGGTAACGGTTGTTTTGTTACCGAAGTCTAAAATAGTGTCGCTGCCAGATTGCGTCACGCCAACTTGTTTGAACGATGTCAGCAGTGAACTGTCAATCTGAAGCGTGTCACCTTGGCCTTTAGAGAAGTCCGCAATGGTGTTGTTGCCATCGCGATACTCAAAGAAGAAGGTATCCGCACCGAATCCACCAACCATGTAATCGTTGCCGTTACCGCCGACCAAGTAATCGTCGCCGTTTTCACCGTACAGGTGATCGTCATTACCGCCGCCATAGAGTTTGTCGTGTGCGGTGCCACCTTTGAGGGTATCGTTGCCTAAGTGACCTTCTAGGATATCGTTGTGGAAACCACCATCAAGAAAATCATTACCTTTACCGCCGTTGAGGAAATCGTCGCCGGCATCGCCGTACAGGGTGTCATCGCCCTCTGAACCACGCAGTTCGTCGTTATTGTTACCGCCATGCAGTTCATCGTTACCTGTGCCACCATGAAGGTAATCAAGGTTGTTACCGCCATACATGGTGTCGTTGCCTTCACCACCTAGCATTCTGTCGTTGTTGCCTTCACCAAACATGGTGTCATGACCGTCACCGCCAACAAGGTAATCATTACCACCGCCGCCGTTTAACATGTCGTTGCCTTCATCACCGAACAGTTGGTCGCCGCCGTTACCACCAAACAGATTGTCATCACCTAGACCGCCGCCGAGTTTATCTGCGCCGTCTTCACCTTGAAGGCTGTCGTTATCAGCACCGCCGTAGAGTTGGTCTGCTTCTGAGCCACCCCAAAGTGAATCTTCGCCTGCACCACCGCGAATAAAGTCTTCACCTTCATTGCCCCACAGAACATCGTTACCTTCATCGCCGTTGATTTCATCGTTGCCAGTGTGGCCGAAAAGAACATCATTACCGCGACCGCCAGATAAGAAGTCGTTACCATCGTTGCCTTGTGCTTTATCGTCGCCATCACCGCCATAGATTTTGTCGTTCCCTTCGTTGCCAAAGAGACGATCATGGCCAGTACCGCCAGAAACGTAATCATCGCCCAAACCACCTTCGACAAGGTCGTCTCCCGCATCGCCGTAAAGGTTATCATTGAGGAAGCCACCACGAACCCAATCGTTGCCTGCATCGCCGTGGACTTCATCAGTGCCGTCACCGCCGATTACCGTATCGTCACCATCGCCACCGTAGATAAAATCAGTGTCGCCGTCGCCCTGAATGTAATCGTTGCCGCCGTTCCCATAAATGAAATCAACACCTGGTGTGCCGATGATTTTGTCGTCGTTTTCCGTACCGTTAATGATGTTCGACATGTTCTTTACCTTGTATATTTTTGAGGATGAGAAAATATTGTTATTTTTTTAAAGTGCCACGTCATTTTCGATAATATGAAAAGAATGCCAATCCACCCTTTTCTCATTAGTGAGAATTAAGGTTTTAACTGAGTAAATAATCTAACTAAGAAGCATGCCTTTTATTTGAGCATTTCCTGAATTAAAGGTTTATCGATTTATTTATAATTTAAAATCAGAAGGTTAGTATATTCTTTTCACTATGAGGAATAAGCATGAAAAGTTAACCCATCCTTTTTGATTGCTTTTGATTAGTGAGTATGAATTTTTTGCCAAATAGCATGTATTGTTGATTTTTCCCAACGGTTTTTTCATTTAAATATGAGGCGTACGTTGTTTGCTTTCTTTAATCAATATTGAGAGTAAGCGTTGGATGGGATGGGGCAGGATTTGATGTTGGGTAGAAAAGGCCGCGAATGCGGCCTGTTTAGTAGCGTTACAGTGTGTCTACTTAAATAGCTTCACATGCGCTTCCATTTCTTCGCCGATTTGTTTACGCATGTTCATTAAGCGAATGGCAGACTGTTCCAATTCTTTATCTTCATCGGTTTCTGGCGTCCACTTGGGAATGGATGTGGGTTTCCCCACTTCATCAACCGCGACCATGATGACGATACAGTGCGTGGTGAGCCTGTTTTTGAGTTCCTTTGGATCGCTGGCTTGCACATCAATGGCAATGTGCATGGAGGAATTACCGGTATAAATCACCTTTGCGCTGACTTCGACAAGGTTGCCGACATGAATCGGTGCAACAAAACGAATGCCGCCTGCATAGGCGGTAATACAGTACTTGCCACTCCATCCCGCGGCGCAGGCATAGGCTGCAAGGTCAATCCATTTCATGGCGGCACCACCGTGCACCTTTCCGCCAAAATTCACGTCACTGGGCTCTGCCAGAAAGCGTAATGTTATGTCCCTTTGTTGTGCACTCATTGTTGTAATCCTTACTGCATGAATTACTTTAGTTATAACAAAGAATGAGGGAGACAAGTAGGGGATAGTCAGCGTTACTGTCACTTAAAAGGGATTCAAGAGATAGTTAAGGCTGTTTATGAATATGCTGTATGATGACGACGTTTTCATTCTTCAATCCAGCTCGCCATGTTTTGGCGTGCTTGGACACATTCTAAGACGCACTATGTCCGCTACTGATTCGCAGAACCACACCATTGTTGATGATTTTGTTGCACCTGCTTGCGAGGGTTTCATCTCGCTGCTGTATCAAGATGATGACATCTTATTGATCGACAAACCCAGTGGGCTGTTTAGCCTTTCCGGTAAAAACCCGCTGAATTGGGATTCGGTGCATTATCGCTTGGTTCATGGGCAAGAAGGACGAACGCGCGCCTTTCCCGATGCAAAACTTCCTCACCGCTTAGATTTCGGCACCTCTGGCATCATGGTTGTGGCATTGCATGCCGAGTCTGCAAAGCACCTGAATAAACAATTCCAAGACAGAGCCGTTCAGAAGCAATACATGGCGATGTTGGAAGGTTGGGTATCTGAGGATCACGGCCAGATAACGGCTGCCATTGCAAAAGACAAAACCCTGTTCCCGCGCGTGAAATTATGTGCCGACACAGGCAAGCGCTCGGTGAGCGATTATGCGGTTATTACGCGCTATCCCAACCCACAACGCACACTCGTCAAATACACGCCAGTGACAGGGCGAACGCATCAACTGCGCATACACAGTTTGTCGATGGGGCATCCTATTTTAGGGTGTGATTTGTACAGCAGCGATACCAGTGAGCGCTTGGCCTCCCGATTACAGTTACATGCAAGTGATTTGTTCTTTGTGCATCCCATGACGGGAGAAAAAGTGCACGGTCAGAGTGAGTGCCCATTTTAAAAATAAAGTTTTAGGAAAAAGAAAAGCCTGCTAAGCAGGCTTGGCGATGATGATGTTTAAGGTGTTATGCACCCAGCGTCGATGATAGTGCTTGCTGCACTTCCGCATCTGATGCATTGCGAGAAATGGTGAAAGAACGGTACATATCACCGCGTCCCATTGCGCGATCGATTTCTGCGAGGCAATGAATGCGGTCGCCGTCCAGAATGAAGGAAAGCTCGATTTCCTTTTTACTGAAGAATCCGCTGTTTTGAAACTCTAACTCTTGGTAACAGCCAGAACGTGAGGAAAAACCGTTGCCGTTCAATTGACCTTGCTCAACGTCTGCTTTCACCATGCGGTAGCCTTCGCTTTCAAGCAGGCTGATCACTTGTTGTACTGCAGGCAGAGGGCGAATTTCTAGGTAATCTCTGTCCGTTGGGTCGATAGCGAAATCAATGTCCAGCGACGTTTCTACCCACACTTTTGATTGGTTGTAGTTAGCTGATACTGCGGTGATAGGCGTTTCGTCATGTAATGGCATGTCGAAAGAAATCGATCTTTCTTCACCCGGCTGGATCACGAAAGGGTCAACGGCTTGCATCGAACCCAAAATGAAATTCTGATAACTCACGCTGTCGTCAGATTCCACTTTTACTTCGGTGCACAGTTTGAGTGAAATGGCATCGACTTGTTGCTCAATGTCGCCACCCTTAATGTGAATGGTGCCGGTTAGCATTGCGCCTTGGTAGACAGATTCGTTGTCTAAAACGGTGTCGACTTTAGCTGCACCAATACCTAATGATGCTTTCAATTTTTTAAACATGCTTGTCCCTTTTTCTTTGTGGCAATTCTCTTTGCTCATCTCTTATTTACATAAACCTGCCAATGTAGACAAGCGACAATAATGTTAATTCCCTGCATTCCCAATTCGTTGATAAGCAATAACTCACGAAGGAAATGAGCGTCACTTTATGTTGACTTAGATGCAGTGTTGGATAGCGAGATTGAACATTGAAGGCGATGTTGTGCTGTCAACGACCCATAAACTTGCTGAGGGTCGTGAACAATTTACGCGGCTTGCAGCGGTGACCCGCTGTGGAAACGGAACATGTCATCCGGTGTTTGGATCAGCATTGCTTCTTTTTCGCCGATCAGTTTGATGCGATCTTGAATGTCTCCGCCCGCGATAGCGGCGGCTAAGGTCAAGTAGTCCTGATAGTGGCGTGCCTCTGAACGTAGCAGTGAGATATAGAACTTCTGCAGCTCCGCATCAAGATAGGGGGCTATTTTTGCAAAGCGCTCGCAAGAACGCGCTTCAATGTAAGCACCGACAATCAGTTTATCGATCAATGTGGCAGGTTCATGCGTTCGCACGGCTGACATCATTCCTTTCGCATAGCGGCCTGCATGCAGAGGCGAGTAGGGCATGTCACGCTTTTCCATGATCTCGATAACTTGCTCAAAATGATGGAACTCTTCTTTAATCAAGCGAACCATTTTATCGATAAGATCTTGGCTGTGCTCAAACCCGGCTTTGGGCGTTAATGGTGCGCTCAAACCATTTTTCTTCGCGTGAAAAACACCATCTCGTTGACGTTGGTACACGAAATCTTCGTAAGGTTTTGCCCACTCTAAAAGCAATGAACCACTGTTTTTGTCGATGCCGTATTTGCGAATTAACCACATTGCGGTTTGCGCAGCTTTCAGCTCGCAGTTCGCGTGATCACGCAGCAGGATGGTTTCATTCTCTGGTTTAATGGCTTCATCTATCCATGCCTGTGGCGTTTCGCAGTGGAGAAATCCACGAACAGGCTCTAAGAGTTGTTCTAATTCTTGGCTAAGTTGCATCGACATTTCTGTTCTTTTTTATGGTGTTGAGGGCATCTATTATACAAGCAGCGAGAGTTGAGAGAAACTCTCCTGACATGTTCTGTCAGTAGCTGGCAGTAAGCTTCTTTCAACCCCACATGAAAGGAGAAAACACCATGGATAACATCGTTGAAACGGTGCGCTTTAAATTGAAAGAAGGCACGGACGTTCAAACATTCCTTGCTGCGGCAGAGGGTACATTGCCTTACATCAGTAGTTGCGAAGGGTTTGTTTACCGTTCATTGAGTTTGAATGAAGAAACACAAGAATGGACAGACATTGTGTATTGGACCAACCTCGCCAATGCGCAGGCGGCATCAAACAGCTTCATGCAAGATGCTGGTGCGCAAAAAATGGTGTCACATATTGATGGCGCTACACTTGTTATGGCGCATGAGTCCGTCAAAATGAGTGCCATGGGTGAGTGTGTAGAGTCAGCTTAGCAAGGAAGTTAAATGAGTAAATCGGAGCGTTTGTTTGAGCTGTTAACCCTGTTGCGTTCTAAGCGTTACGCGGTGACAGCCATGACGATGGCAGAAGAGCTAGGCGTCAGCGAACGCACGATTTACCGTGATGTCCAATCTCTGCAGCTTTCAGGTGTGCCCATTGAAGGCGAGGCAGGGGTTGGGTATCGATTAGGCAAAGGTTCTCATCTGCCCCCACTCATGTTCACCGAAGAAGAAATGCTCGCCATGGAGCTCGGTATGCGCATGGTGAGAGCATGGTCCGACAGGCAACTGGCTGCGGCTTCTCATTCTGCATCAAGAAAAATCCATTCCATCTTACCGGATCATCTTCGTGCCCAAATAGGGGCGTTCCCCATTGAAGTGCCAACATTTCATGTCGGCAGTGAAAATGCTGATCGCAATGAATTATTGCGGGAGGCAACGGCGCAGTTTAATAAAATCCAAATTCATTACGAAACGGGTGAAGGCATTGTGTCTGATAGGGTGGTACAACCGCTTGGGCAAGTCTATTGGGGAAAGGTTTGGACCTTAGTGGCGTGGTGTGAACTGAGGAATGACTACCGAAGTTTTCGCATCGATCGCATCCTGCGAGTTGATTCGTTAGCGGATACGTTTACTACACACAACGAGAAATCTTTTCAGCATTATTTAGCCGCAAGCTACGGCTGTGAGAAATAACTTTATTGCGTAAGGTAAACCATTTCAAAAATCACTCCGTAATGACTGTTCGCTGATCAGCTAAATCGAGCAAACGCTCTCAACCTTTAATATATGGAATAGGAGAAATCATATGATTTCTACGAAGGTCGTATCGTCTCTAAAATCAGCACTACTTTCTGTGTTCGTTGTATTTGCAGTTTCTGCTTGCAGCGCACAAGCTAAACATCACGAGTCAATGCACGAAAAACCAAAACAAAATATCGTCGAAATAGCAGCAGGAAACCCAGATTTCAGTACGCTAGTCGCTGCAGTGAAAGCGGCTGGCCTTGTTGAAACGCTTCAAGGGAAGGGGCCTTTTACGGTTTTTGCACCCACCAATGAAGCATTTGCAAAGCTACCAGCAGGCACAGTTGAAAGCCTATTGCAGCCAGAAAACAAAGACCAGCTTGTTGCTATTCTCACGTATCACGTTGTGCCAGGGAAAGTGATGGCAAAAGACGTGGTAGGTCTGACAGAGGCTACGACAGCGCAAGGCAGTGTTATTTCAATCGACACCACGAACGGCGTGAAAGTCGATAACGCCAATGTGGTCGCGACAGATATCGAAGCATCAAACGGCGTTATTCACGTGATTGATAGCGTGATTATTCCTTAGACAAGTTTGCTACGATTATTCCCACCCATCTCGATTCAAGCGGACCTTTGAGTTCGCTTTTTTTCGTGAAACCATACAGGTAATTTGCAACTGATGCTCTTCGTTTCATCGATTTGCCAATATATCTCAATTGTCCATATATTCGTCATCAATAACTTATTGTTTGTGCATTCATGAGTTTGCTAAGTTGAGTGTTTTAGCGAAAATCAATGTTAATACATTTATCTATTCGTTTAATTTTTATGACAAAAAAGAGATGACTTATGTTTGGGAAATGGTTGGTTGTTATTGCTGTACTGGGGGCGGTGTCGCTATCTGGCTGTGTGCGAGTTTTGTCTCCCGAAGAGACTGCTCCTGATATTAGTTATGTTTCAGCAGAGGCATTTAACATTGCAGTACGTGACGCTCGTCCATATGTTTTGGATGGAGATAAAGCGAGTAGTTTTGAAGGGTTGACTCGATCTGCGCTGGGTATTCCCTATAGCCAAAATACAGCGACAAAAGAGCCAATGGCCGATTATATAGCTAAGCGCCTAGAAGCAGGCTTCAAAAATAAAGGCATCGAAGTCAATGTAATCTCTACTGATATGAATACATCAAATAAAGAAATTTATGCAAAGAGTATTGAGTCTGGAAACAAGGGGATTTTGATTGTGTTGAAAGAATGGAAATATGATTACCATTCTTTCAGTGATAACTCGTGGTATGACATGGACGTTGTTATCGTCGATGAGTTGGGTAATAAGAAACTTGCAAAACGATTTGTAGGTGAAGATGACATCCCTGATTTTGATGACGCCATCGTAAACGAAATGCAACTGATCTACAAAGCGCGATTTGAGAAAGTATTTCAAGATGAGAGTGTTCGTCAGGCGTTACTTAACTAGTTGAAACTTTGATAATAAAAAGCGAGCTAGTAGCTCGCTTTTTTATTATCAAACTGTGAGTGACGCTGACTAAGCGTTAGCCTAACAGGTCGTCTGCCACTTTGTAGTTTGGATCTTCAATGTGGTTGATTTCAACCAAGCTACCTGCTTTTGTCAGTAGCGCCTGACAGTCTGGCGACAAATGGCGAAGATGCAGAGTCTTACCGGATTTGTTGTATCGGTCTGCCAAGGTATCAATCGCTTCAATCGCGGAATGGTCAGCAACACGTGACTTACCAAAATCTACGATAACGTCGCTTGGGTCATTCTGTGCGTCGAATAGTTCAAGGAAGTTAGCCACTGAACCGAAGAAAAGTGGGCCATTCACTTCATAGATTTTTGAGCCTTCTTCATTGATGTGGCTTGTCGCGTAAATGTGTTTTGCGTGTTCCCATGCAAACATCAACGCAGAAACAATCACACCAACAATCACGGCAATTGCAAGGTCAGTCATTACGGTAACAACGGTGACTAACACGATGACAAAGAAATCTTTCTTAGGTACACGGCGTGCCAGCTTGAAGGTTGCCCATTCAAAGGTACCGATAACAACCATGAACATCACACCAACAAGCGCTGCCAGTGGGATCATTTCAATCAGTGAAGAGGTGAACAAGATGAAGCAAAGCAGTGCAAGTGCGGCAACGATGCCCGATAGGCGGCCACGACCACCTGAATTTACGTTGATCATTGATTGACCAATCATCGCACAACCGCCCATTGCACCGAACACTGAACATGTTACGTTCGCAACGCCTTGACCCACACACTCACGGTTACCGTGACCACGGGTGCCTGTCATCTCATCAATGACGGTGAGCGTAAGTAGCGACTCAATCAAACCAACTGCAGCGAGAATAAGCGCGTAAGGCAAAATGATGTAAATCGTTTCTAGGCTAAACGGCACCATTGGCACGGCGAAGGTTGGCAGTGAGCCTGCAAGCGTTGCGTTCTCGTCGCCACTCATTGAGCGTAGGAAGTCCACCACTGTGCGTGTATCGAGATCAAGCAGCACGACGGCAGCCGTAACAGACACGATAGCAACCAGTGAAGAAGGTACTGATGTGGTTAGTTTTGGCAGGAAGTGAATGATTGCCATGGTGATAGCCACAAGGCCAAGCATCAATATCATTTGGCTGCCTTGAAGCCAATCTAGATTTCCTGCTGCATCTGGCGCTTTGAATTGGCCTAACTGTGCAAGGAAAATGACGATAGCCAAGCCATTAACGAAACCAATCATCACAGGGTGAGGCACCATGCGGATGAATTTTCCGAGCTTGAAAATACCGGCAGATACTTGGAAGAGGCCCGCGAGCATCACGGCAGCAAAAAGGTATTCGATGCCATGCTGAGCAACCAAGCTGACCATAACAACGGCCATTGCACCTGTTGCGCCTGAAATCATGCCTGGGCGACCGCCAAGAATAGAGGTCAATAGGCCCATGATGAACGCAGCGTAGAGACCAACCATAGGGTCTACACCTGCAACAAAGGCGAATGCAACGGCTTCAGGCACAAGTGCGAGCGCTACTGTCAACCCTGACAGTACGTCGTTTTTCACTGAGTGCTGGGGAAATTTAGGAAATTCAAACATTATGTAAATTACTTGTCTTTAGATGGGTTAAGGGGAATCACACAACATCGCTAGCGGTAGCAAAACGATCGTCCTTGTAATCACATAGCTAGCAATTAAACGTTCTTTCTATAAACAGCTGTCTCAACTGTTAAATGCTTGCGGATACTACCTAATAGTGTGATTTTGTTCAATGTTCGTAACGTAATTGTGAATCTTAATGATAAAGATATCAGTGTTTGACATGTTGAAGCGACAGCGTGAAATACGTGTATAGCATTAGGGTAGTCGTGTTCGGGGACAACGTAACGATTACATTAAATGCTTATACCCAAACAACCTCAAGTTACTTGTTCACCCAGAGTTTGTTTGGGTATAAATAAAAAAAGAGCCATGACATGCATGGCTCTTTTTTACCCTAGCCTTAACTTAGAAGTTAGGCTTGGTCGCGGGTGCTGCGGCGCGGCTAGTTGCCGTGTCACTACCTGCTTGTTTGGTTTGAAGACGCTCGGCACGGAACTCTGCAATTGCGACTTGGATTGGCGCAGAAGACACTTCTTGAGCTGGAGCGGGTGCTTTCGTCATTGGAGACGTTGCAACACGACAACGAATCACTGGCGCTTCTGCAGGTTTTTCTGCTTCAACCGCTGAGATTTCACTCGCTTCAATCACTTCTTTGATGTCTGCTTTTTCTTCGTTCTGAACTGGCGCTGATTCAACCACTGCTTCTTGAGCCACAGTCTCTTGAACCTCGGCTTTTGCAACAACGGTTTCTGGCGCTTGTTGAGCGGCAGGTTCTTCCGATACGGCATTCACTGTTAGTGGAAGTTCTTCGCTCAGTGCGTCTGCACCTTCAAATTTGGCTTTTTCTTCCAAAATCGTAGGCGTTGCAGGACGAGGGAATACTTTACCCATTGCCATTTCAGGGAAAGCAACACCGCTTAGGGCTGGTTTTGCTTCAACTGTTTTTTCAGCAACGGGGGTTTCTTGTGCCACATCAGCGATGACTTCTTCTACAACAACAGGTGCTTTCTGTGCGGCTTTCGACGGCCATACTTTACCCATTGCCATTTCTGGAGAAGCCACACCAGACTTCAGAACAACCTTGCTGCGCTTCTCTACAAAAGAAACTGCAGTTTCCATCATGTCTAGCTGGTCAAGACCTTGTTCTGTCGATTCAGTGTCGTTGTCTTCGCGGTAGTTGCGACGACGACGTTGACCACTGGCACGTAGGTGACGAGGTGAGCGACGGTTACGACGTTTCTCATCACGTTGCTCAGTTTGCTCGCCATCTTGCGCAGCCACAGTTTCGTTCACATCAACTTGTTTTGCTTCGGCAGCAACTGCTTTGCCCATCTCTTGAAGAGGGTTTTCAGCCACATTCTCTTGCTCAACAGACGTGTCGCCTACGCGAATTTTCTTGTCTAGTTTACGGCGTTGACGGCGTTGCTTGATTTTTTCCGTCTTCTCCGCTTTTTCCTGCTTCTCAACTGCAACTACTGGCGCTTCTTCTTTTACAGGTTTAGCGACTTTCTGCTGTTGGCGCTGTTCCGTTTTCTCTGCTTTATCAACAGGCTTACGGTTTTGCTTCTTCGCAGGTTTTTCTTGACGTTCTGCGTTGCCGTTGCGCTCGTTACGTTCATTACGCTGTTCTTTACGATCCGCCGTTTCTGGACGGTCTTTACGACGTTGTGGACGTTTCTCGTTGCGCTCTTGCTTGCCGTTTTCATCGCGTTGATTGTTGCGTGAACCACGACGATTGCGGTCTTGCGAACGTTTCTGATCACGACGATTACGGTTTTCTTGTTTCGGTTCTTCTTTCTGCTCTTGCTCAGGCTCTGATGCAAACAGACCAGAAATGAAGCTAACCAAACGCGAGAACAAGCCCGGTTGTGTTTCAGCTTCTTTGGTTGGTGCAGGCTTCGCAGATGGTGCTGGTGAAGCTGGCGCAGAGAAACCTTGAAGTGCAGGCTCTTCACGTTTCTTCTCGACACGTTCAGCAGGGGCGTCATCTTTTGCTTCTGCTTCGCGTATTGCTTCTAGTTGCTTAGGCAAGTGGTAAGAAAGCGTACTGTTTTCATCACCGCCACGTACACGCAACACTTCAAAGTGTGGTGTTTCCATGTCTGCGTTTGGCACGATAACAACGCGAACGTTGTGGTATTTCTCTACATGCTGAACAGAGCGGCGTTTTTCGTTAAGCAGGTAAGAGGCCACAGGCACTGGCACGATAGCCATGACTTGCGATGTGTTCTCTTTCAATGCTTCTTCTTCGATCAATCGAAGAATAGACAGCGACAGGGATTCGTTATCACGAATCACACCTGTACCCGTACAACGAGGACAAATATGGTGGCTCGCTTCTGCCAAAGACGGGCTTAGGCGTTGGCGAGACATTTCTAGCAGACCGAAACGTGAAATACGGCCGATTTGAACGCGGGCGCGGTCCATACGAACTGCTTCACGAAGGCGGTTTTCAACTTCGCGTTGGTGGCGAACAGGGGTCATATCGATAAAATCGATAACAACCAAGCCACCCAGGTCGCGAAGACGTAATTGACGTGCAATTTCGTCAGCCGCTTCTAGGTTCGTTTGAAGTGCGGTTTCTTCGATATCAGAGCCTTTTGTTGCGCGGGCTGAGTTGATATCAATAGAGGTCAATGCTTCTGTAGGGTCGATAACAATTGAACCACCAGATGGCAGACGGACTTCACGCTGGAATGCAGATTCAATCTGGCTTTCGATTTGGTAATGGCTGAATAGAGGCACTTCACCTTCGTAGCGCTTAACGCGCTGCAGGAAGTCAGGGCGGGTCGCCTGAATACGCTCACGAGCCTGATTGAATACTGTTTCGCTATCAATCAATACTTCACCGATGTCACGGCGCAGGTAGTCACGGAATGCACGGGCAATAACGTCACTTTCTTGGTAGATAAGGAAAGGAGCATTTTGAGAATCTGCAGCACCTAGGATACGTTCCCAGTTGTTCAACAGATAGTTCAAATCCCATTCAAGTTCTTCAGCTGATTTGCCGACGCCTGCGGTGCGAACAATAAGACCCATGCCTTGTGGCAGTTTAAGGCCTGACATTGCTTCTTTAAGTTGGCTACGCTCTTCACCTTCGATGCGACGAGAAATACCGCCAGCACGTGGGTTGTTAGGCATAAGAACAAGGTAACTACCCGCAAGGGAGATGAAAGTGGTTAGGGCTGCGCCTTTGTTACCACGTTCTTCTTTATCTACCTGAACAATCACCTCTTGGCCTTCTTTCAACACCTCTTTGATGTTTGGACGGCCTTGGTAGCTGTAATTATCTGGGAAGTATTCGCGGGCAATTTCTTTAAGAGGAAGGAAACCGTGACGTTCTGAACCGTAGTCAACGAAAGCTGCTTCTAGACTTGGTTCAATACGGGTGATTTTGCCTTTATAAATATTTGCTTTCTTCGATTCATGGCCTGGGCTTTCGATATCTAGATCGTACAAGCGCTGACCGTCAACCAATGCGACGCGCAACTCTTCTTTTTGAGTTGCGTTGATCAACATTCTTTTCATATCAAATTTTTCTCGATTATTTGTCGTTGTTATTAGTTGTCGGATACGAGACAAAAAACGCAATGCTGCCAGGTCCCAAGTCTGACATTAATGCAACCTCACGGCTGGGGAATCAGGGACGCTCTAGGGCACTACTTATTTACCCACTGACACGGAAATAAAGAAGTCTCTCCGGTTTACTCAGTCGGTTTTCCACCACAAATGGCGACAGTCTCTTTGACACTGGTTATTTTTCCCGTCGTGCCAACAAACTAACGGGTGCCTTAATCCTCATGTCTTACGCCAAATGCTGCATGATTAAAACGCGTTGAACTCTCATCGGAATCGAAACTACTAAGAAATAGTGCCGTGAATGGTCAATGTGTCTTGGTTAAAGCGGATTATGTTTACTCTGTTTGACGGCAATTTCGCCGTAGTGTGTAAAAAAGCTACAAACTTTTCTACAGTACGGCGCAACTATAGCAGGGACACTTTTTTGCGGCAAATTACTTTGATGCAATGTAGAATCTATGCCCTATGAATACAGAAAAACCTAAAGTGCAATTCATCGACATCTCCGATGACATTGCAGGCCAGCGGATCGATAATTTTCTCCGAAATAGGCTTAAAAACGTCCCTAAAAGTATGATTTATCGCGTTCTTCGCAAAGGAGAGGTGCGAGTTAACAAAAAACGTATAAAACCGGAATACAAGCTTCAAGAGGGGGATGTTATTCGTCTTCCCCCTATCAAGATCCCAGAGACGGCGCAGGTTGAAGCGCCTAACACCAAGCTTGATAGGGTCGCAGAGTTAGAAAATTGTGTGATTTATGAAGACGATCACATGCTTATTCTCAATAAACCGTCTGGAACCGCCGTTCATGGCGGCAGTGGGTTGCATTTTGGCGCGATTGAGGCCATGCGCGCATTACGCCCAGATGCACGTTTTCTTGAATTGGTTCATCGAATCGACCGAGATACTTCTGGCATTTTGTTGATTGCCAAAAAACGCTCGGCACTTCGTCATCTCCAAGCGCAATTTCGCGAGAAGACGGTACAGAAGTATTACTTTGCTTTGGTCATGGGGAACTGGAAACCAAGCATGCGTAAAGTGACCGCACCTTTACTTAAGAACGAAGTGAACAGCATTGTGCGGGTTAATCCGAACGGTAAAGCGTCAGAAACACGCTTTAGAGTGTTGGAGCAATTTAAAGAAGCGACCTTGGTTCAAGCGAGTCCAATCACTGGGCGCACACACCAGATTCGTGTCCATGCTCAATATTCAGGTCATCCTATCGCTTGGGATGATAGGTATGGTGATCGACGATTTGATGCTTATACGAAGAAATTTGGCTTGGGTCGATTGTTCCTTCATGCCGCAAACATTAAGTTCACGCACCCGAGCACAGAAGCGCTAATGGATATCTCCGCGCCGATGGAAAAGAAACTCGAGCGAACGTTAGAAGGACTACGCACCTGTTAAAGCAATATAAGCTAGTCATCTTTGATTGGGATGGCACTGTGATGGATTCGGTGGCACGCATTGTGTCGTGTTTAGAGGAAGCTGCCCGTTTAACGGGTGGTTTGCCAACGCTGTCGCCAGAGCAATTAAAGCAAATGATAGGTTTGAGCTTAGAAAAGGGGTTTGTATTTCTTTACCCAGATGTACCTTTCTCTCTGTTTGAGACGTGGAAGGCGCATTATGGTCAGCAGTTTCGGGATGATAACCCAACACCACATGCGTTTTATCCTGGGGTTACCGATACACTTGACACGTTGAAAAATGCGTCTGGCAAAGTTTTAGGGGTGGCGACAGGGAAATCGCGTATTGGCCTTGATAGGGCAATGGGTGAAACCGACAGTCAGCATTTCTTTGCCGCGACACGAACGGCTGATGAGACGTTATCAAAGCCCGATCCTCTAATGATTCATGCGTTGCTTGAAGAGCTCGGTATCAATCAAGAAGAGGCTGTCATGATAGGGGATACCTCTCATGACATGTTGTTAGCAAACAACGCGGGCATTGATGCGATTGGTATTACATGGGGTGTGCATGATGCTGCTACGCTATCTGAATACCATCCTGTGGCGATTATCAATACACTGCCAGAATTACTCAAACTGCCATAGACATAAGCGTTAGCAAGACGTAAAAATGAAAAAAGAGCGAAGATTCGCTCTTTTTTCGTGCCTGATAGAAGGGGTTAGTTAACCTAGAACGTTGATACCTTCTTGCTCTAACATTTCACGCAGTCGAATCAATGGAAGACCAATCAAAGTGTTTGGGTCTCTACCATCGAGCTTCTCAAACAATGCGATGCCTAATCCTTCACATTTGAAGCTACCCGCGCAATCGAGCGGTAGCTCGCGCTTCACGTAGTTTCTAATTTCTACCTCAGAGAGAGATCTAAAGTGAACGTGAAACGGTTCAACGTCGGTTTGAGCTTTTCCGGTTGCACTGTTATAGAGGCTTAAACCTGTATAAAAAGTGACGTGTTTGCCTGAAGCCGCACTGAGTTGGTCGAAAGCACGCTCTTCAGTATGAGGTTTGCCGAGGATCTTTCCGTCGATCACGCAGACTTGATCGGATCCTATGATCAAGGCGTTCGGATGATCGATACTGCACGCTTTTGCCTTATTTTCAGACAAACGCTTCACCAAATCGCTCGGATCTTCTTGTTCGTAAGGGGTTTCATCAATATCAGGCGAATGCGTTAGAAAGGAAATTCCCAGCTTTTCTAACACCATTTGGCGATATTTAGAGCCGGATCCTAGCACGACTGTTTGTTTATTCATCTAACGATGATCCTTTCTCGGAATATTCGTATACGAAGGTCAGTGTAATGTTTTACACTTGCGGAGGCGAGTGGGCATAGGATGTCCGTTGGCAATTCGTGCCCATTCTGTTTCAAATTCGCTAAGTGCCTGTAGTACAGAAAATAACCTTTTCTTCTCTGGGAGAGTGTGTATGCGCTACCTGTTAGAAGTAAAAGGCTAAATTTCTTTGACTCGGGATACTTTGGAGGCTAGAATTCGCGCCCTATGCAAAAGGTAAAAGTACCACTAACGGTTGACCCGTTTAAAAGTGCGCAAAAGCGACTTGATTATGATGGCATCATCGCAGTTAAGCAGCTTGAACGTCTTGCAGAGGTAACTGGAGGTGTGATCAGTGATGCTGATGTTAAACTTTCTTTTGATATTGATGCACAAGGACTGAAGATCGTAAGCGGTAACGTGAAGGTCGACGTCAATCTTGAGTGTCAACGTTGTTGGAAAGTCTACCCACATCATTGTGATATCGAATTTATTTACAGCCCGGTTTTCAATGAAGATCAGGTTGACAATTTACCAGATGCTTATGAGCCGGCATTAGTCGACGAAAATGGTGAGATTAACCTACTTCAACTTATCGAAGATGAGTTGATTGTGGCTTTGCCACAGGTTGCCATGCACGAAGAAGCTGATTGCGAAATCGATTCTGATGGTATGGTTTTCGGGGAAATCCCGCTTGCTGATGAGCGTCCGAATCCATTTGCCGTTTTGAAAAACTTAAAGCAAAAGTAACGAGGAGTAGGGTCCATGGCCGTACAAAAGAGCAAAAAATCACGTTCAATGCGTGGTATGCGTCGTTCACACGATGCGCTAACTACTAGTGCATTGTCTGTAGATGCAACTTCTGGTGAAACTCACCTGCGTCACAACGTGACTGCTGACGGTTTCTACCGTGGCCGCAAGGTAATCAACAAGTAAGGTTGAGCCTTGACTGGTCTAACCATTGCACTTGATGCGATGGGTGGGGACTTCGGTCCCCAGGTAACAGTGCCTGCCTCCGTGCAGGCATTGTTGCATTTCCCTTCGTTAAAAGTCGTACTCGTCGGTGATCACGCTGAGATCACCCGCCAGCTCGTATCGCTGGGTCAAGAACATGCCTCCCGCATTTCAATTGTTCATGCGGAATCTTCTATCGCCAACGACACGCGTCCTTCTCAAGCACTTCGCTCGAGTAAAGGCACATCCATGCGTATTGCATTGGAACTTGTCGCCGATGGCAAAGCTGATGCCTGTGTCAGTGCCGGTAACACGGGCGCACTGATGGCACTCTCTCGCTCCTTATTAAAACTTCTCCCCGGCATAGACAGGCCTGCGCTTGTTTCAGCCCTCCCAACCTTAGGTTCTCAACAAAGCTGGTTACTCGATCTTGGTGCAAATGTTTCGGTGGATGCTGATACCTTGTTCCAGTTTGCGGTAATGGGCTCTGTGCTTGCTGAAGAACAATTAGGTCATCAACCTACGGTGGGCCTGCTGAATATCGGTGAAGAAGAAATCAAAGGAAATGATTTAGTAAAGCGTTGCTCGGAAATGCTTCAGCAATGCTCTGCAGTCAATTACATTGGTTACGTAGAGGGCAATCAGCTCTATACAGGGAAGGCCGATGTGGTTGTCTGTGATGGATTTGTCGGCAACGTCAGCCTGAAAACCAGTGAAGGGGTCGCAAAGCTGTTTTTAGATAGCTTGAAGCAGCATATTTTGACGAGCCCATTTAAAAAACTGGTGGCTAAATGGTTATTTGGCGAACTTTTTACTGCGCTCAATCACCTGAACCCCGACCAGTACAATGGCGCAAGTCTGTTAGGATTGCGCGGCATTGTAGTGAAAAGCCACGGACGTGCTGATATATCCGCTTTCCAACACGCTATCGGGGAAGCGGTCCACGAAGTCGAACGGCAACTACCTAAAAAAATATGTGACCGTTTGGAAGCCGTACTACTCGAGAGGCATTATTAGTCTTCATGTTCAGTAAGATTCTAGGTACAGGCAGCTTTCTGCCTGCCCAAATCCGCACTAACGCGGATCTCGAAAAAATGGTTGATACCAGTGATGAGTGGATAACTGCCCGAACTGGTATTAAAGAGCGTCGTATTGCATCGGAAAACGAGTCTGTTGCAGTAATGGCTTACAACGCTGCTGTCCAAGCAATTGATATGGCAGCGATTGATAAGCACGACATTGACCTCATTATTGTTGCTACCACAAGCGGTGAAAGTGCATTCCCTGCTGCCGCATGTGAAGTCCAGGCCATGCTTGGTATTAGTGGTTGCCCTGCCTTTGATATTGCTGCTGCATGTTCTGGTTTTGTTTACGCACTGAGCGTTGCTGATCAGTATGTGAAGTCAGGCATGGCGCGTAACGCCTTGGTTGTTGGTTCTGATCGTCTTTCTCACATGTGTGATCCGACCGATCGTTCAACTGTCATCTTGTTTGGTGATGGTGCGGGTGCCGTTGTTGTCGGTGCAAGCGAAGAGCCAGGTGTGATCTCTACTCACTTACGTGCTGATGGTAAATTTGGCGAGTTGCTGAACTTGAAACACCCTGGGCGAGGTTCGCGTTCTCAAGTTGAAGAAGATGCTTGGCTAGAAATGGCAGGCAACGATGTCTTTAAAGTTGCTGTTACGCAACTGGCTAACATCGTCTCTGAAACGCTTGATGCCAACCAAATGGAAAAGTCTGAAATCGATTGGCTTGTTCCACACCAAGCAAACTATCGAATCATTAAAGCGACGGCAAAAAAACTGGCCATGTCCATGGATCAGGTTGTCCTAACGCTAGATAAACATGGCAATACGTCTGCCGCTTCTGTTCCGACTGCACTTGATGAAGCAGTACGTGATGGACGCATTCAACGCGGTCAAACGATATTGCTTGAAGCTTTTGGCGGTGGTTTCGCCTGGGGCTCTGCGCTGATTAAGTTTTAATAAGGAAAATTTCTATGTCTAACTTTGCTGTGGTTTTTCCAGGCCAAGGTTCACAAACTGTGGGCATGTTGGCTGAACTGGCTGAACAATTTGATGTAGTAAAACAAACATTTGCTGAAGCATCTGACGTTTTGGGTTATGACCTTTGGGCACTGGTTCAAAACGGCCCTGACACTGGCCTAAACCAAACTCACCGCACTCAACCTGCATTGCTGGCAGCTTCTGTTGCGATTTGGCGTGTATGGCAACAAGAGGGTGGAGCACAACCAACCGTATTGGCTGGTCATAGCTTGGGTGAGTATTCTGCGCTGGTTTGTGCAGGTGTTATCGACTTCAAAGAAGCCGTTAAATTGGTTGAACTGCGTGGTCAGCTGATGCAAGAAGCGGTACCTGCAGGCGTGGGTGCTATGTCTGCCATCATTGGTCTTGAAAATGACGCCATTGCTAAAGCGTGTGAAGAAGCTGCACAGGGACAAGTGGTTTCCCCTGTAAACTTCAATTCACCAGGTCAAGTTGTCATTGCAGGTAATAAAGAAGCGGTAGAGCGTGCAAACGTTCTGTGTAAAGAAGCGGGCGCGAAACGCGCATTGCCTTTACCTGTATCTGTGCCGTCTCACTGTGCACTGATGAAACCAGCGGCAGATAAATTAGCTGTTGCGCTTGATAGCATTGAATTCTCTGAACCGTCAATCCCAGTTGTTAACAACGCTGACGTTGCTGCTGAAACTGATCCTTCTGCGATTAAATCTGCTCTTGTTCGTCAACTTTACGGTCCCGTTCGTTGGACTGAAAGCGTTGAGAAAATGGCTGGTGAAGGCGTTGAGCTGCTGCTAGAAATGGGCCCTGGTAAAGTATTGACGGGTCTTGCTAAGCGTATCGATCGTAAATTGAACGCTGCTGCGGTTAATGATCCTGCTTCTTTGGAAGCGGCGAAGTAATTTCTGGAAACTGCAGCCAGTAACAGCTGGCTGCTGCAATTAAGGAACGAATAAGAATGGACCTGAACGGTAAAATTGCGCTTGTTACGGGTGCGAGTCGTGGTATTGGACGAGCAATCGCTGAAATTCTTGTAGAGCGCGGTGCAACAGTTGTTGGTACAGCTACCTCTGAAAGCGGTGCTGCGTCAATCAGCGATTACTTGGGCGAGAACGGTAAGGGCTATGCACTTAACGTAACATCTTCTGAGTCGATTGAAGGCGTACTGAAAGCGATTAAAGAAGAGTTCGGTGATATCGATATTCTTGTTAACAATGCAGGCATTACTCGTGATAACCTTCTGATGCGTATGAAGGAAGATGAGTGGCAAGACATCATGGACACCAACTTGACGTCTATTTTCCGCATGTCTAAAGCGGTATTGCGCGCGATGATGAAAAAACGTAACGGACGTATTATTAATGTCGGTTCGGTTGTTGGTACAATGGGCAACGCCGGTCAGGCGAATTATGCGGCAGCGAAAGCTGGAGTTGTGGGCTTCACCAAATCTATGGCACGTGAAGTTGCATCGCGCGGCATTACCGTAAATACTGTCGCTCCAGGTTTCATTGAAACCGACATGACAAAAGCGCTGAACGATGATCAGCGTGCAGCAACCTTGGCTCAAGTACCTGCTGGACGTTTAGGCGATCCACGTGAAATTGCGGCGACTGTAGCGTTTTTAGCGTCAACAGATGCAGCCTATATCACGGGTGAGACACTGCACGTCAATGGCGGCATGTACATGATTTGAGCACAAAAGTTGCAACACTAAATGATACAGGTCAAACTCCGACTGTTTATCGAGCAAATCGTGGTTTGACCAGCATTAAGGGTGTTGCAACTTCCACGTTATTGAATAAACTACTGCACATATCGCATCTGCGAATCTTGTAAGGAATAGTATTAATATGAGCAACATCGAAGAACGCGTTAAAAAAATCATCGTTGAGCAACTAGGCGTAGACGAAGCTGAAGTTAAAAACGAAGCATCTTTCGTTGACGATCTGGGTGCAGATTCTCTAGACACAGTTGAGCTTGTTATGGCTCTGGAAGAAGAATTCGATACCGAGATTCCAGACGAAGAAGCTGAAAAGATTACTACTGTTCAAGCTGCTATCGACTACGTTGTTGGCGCGTCTGAGTAATCAGAAAAAAAATTCTTCCAGGCGGTCAATTTGGCCGCCTGAGTTTTTTCTAGCACCTCACAATTTTAAAGAATCACCTTTCTCCGGAGAATATCATCGTGTCTAAGCGTCGTGTTGTTGTCACTGGCATGGGGATGTTATCGCCTGTAGGTAACACTGTTGAGTCATCTTGGAAAGCATTGCTCGCTGGCCAAAGCGGTATTCAAACAATTGATCATTTCGATACAACAGGCTTTGCAACCAAATTTGCTGGTCTAGTAAATGATTTTAATTGTGAAGATTACATCTCTAAGAAAGATGCTCGTAAAATGGATTTATTCATCCAGTACGGGATCGCAGCAAGTGTGCAAGCACTTGAAGATTCTGGCTTGGAGATCACCGAAGAAAACGCTGAGCGTGTCGGTGTAGCCATTGGTTCGGGTATTGGTGGACTTGGCTTGATTGAAGCTAACCACCGCGCGTATGTCGAAAAAGGCCCACGCAAAATCAGTCCATTTTTTGTACCGTCGACCATTGTAAATATGATCGCCGGTCACGTATCCATTAATTACGGTCTTCGCGGTCCTAACATCGCGATTTCAACGGCTTGTACCACAGGTCTGCACAACATCGGTCACGCGGCACGCATGATTGCATATGGTGATGCAGATGCGATGGTTGCAGGTGGCGCAGAAAAAGCATCTACCGAATTAGGTATTGGTGGCTTTGCTGCTGCAAAAGCCCTGTCTACCCGTAATGACGATCCACAAGCGGCCTCACGTCCTTGGGATAAAGACCGTGATGGTTTTGTTCTAGGTGATGGCGCAGGCGTCATCGTGCTTGAAGAATACGAACAAGCAAAAGCACGTGGTGCCAAGATTTACTGTGAGCTTGTTGGCTTCGGTATGAGTGGTGATGCCTATCACATGACGTCACCAAGCGCAGACGGCTCTGGTGGTGCACTTGCAATGAAAGCGGCTATCCGCGATGCAGGCATCACGCCAGAAGATATTGGTTACGTAAACGCACACGGTACGTCTACACCTGCGGGTGATGTTGCTGAAACGAAGGGTATTCGTTTGGCTATGGGCGCTGCTGCAGACAACACCATGGTGTCTTCAACCAAATCAATGACAGGTCACCTTCTAGGTGCTGCAGGTTCTGCGGAATCTATCTTCACCATCATGTCTTTGGTTGAGCAGGCTGTACCGCCAACGATTAACTTGGACAACCTCGATGAAGGTTGTGACCTTGATTATGTTCCACATGAAGCTCGTCAAGTGAAGACGGACTACGCTCTGTGTAACTCTTTCGGCTTCGGCGGCACAAATGGTTCGTTGATTTTCAAAAAAATCTAAGAATTTTTTGATAAACTAAGGCGGCTCGATACAGTGTATCGAGCCGTTTTTTTATTTGTAATTCAGGAACCCCGGAATGATTTTGCTCAATGGATTGGCTAGTGATGACATTTCAATCTCTGATCGCGGTTTACAGTACGGTGACGGCTGTTTTTCCACCCTTCTTCTTGAAAGGGGTGTAGTTGCAGCGTGGCCATTGCACGAAGCACGTTTGCGTGACAACGCATCCCGACTTGGGATCACCGATATTGATTGGCCTTCAGTTGCTTCTTGGGTACAAGATGCGGCTAAATCTACCGAAAGCACAGACAAAGCGGTTCTGAAAGTGATCATTACGCGAGGTGCGGGCGGGCGAGGTTACAGCCCTGAAGGCTGCAATGCGCCCAATGTCATTGTCTCAACGCATGCCTATCCAGCACACTATGAGGCGTGGCGGGAGAAAGGCATTGCGATGGTACTGCTTGAACAACCACTCGGCATATCTCCGCTCGCAGGCATTAAGCATTTAAATCGTTTAGAGCAGGTTATGCTCAAGCGTGAAGTGGACAGCAGCGGCATGGACGATGGGGTTGCGTGCGACATGAGCGGGAACCTTGTCGAAACCTCTGCGTCGAATTTATTCTGGCGTATCGGCAAGATGATTTATACCCCAGATCTTCAACGTGCAGGTGTGGCTGGTACGATGCGAACTCAGGTTATCGCAGCGGCGAAAGCACTCGGTTTTGATGTTCAGGAAGTTCTCTCTTCCCCTGACGCTTTATTTAGAGCCGAAGAAGTCTTTATAACAAATGCAGTAATGGGTGTGATGCCTGTTAGATGCGTAGAAACAACAAACTACAGCGCATTTGATGCTTGTAGAGCAATAACATTGAGGTTAAATGCGTGATTAAAAAACTGGCCCTTGTATTTCTGTGCCTCGTATTGGCTGCTGCTGGCGGCGCGTACTGGGCATATGGGGAAATTGAATCGTACGTGAGTGCGCCAATAGACACTCAAGAAAAAGTCCTCGTGACGGTACCGGATGGCGCGAATTATCATTCCGTTACCCGTACTTTGATTGACGACGGTGTGATTTCACCGTCTGAATGGTCACGATTTGCGGCAAAAACGCACCCAGAGCTCACTCGCTTGAAAGCGGGGACTTATGAAATTGACCCGTCAATGACACTTGCAGATGTGTTTGCCGTGTTTCGAACAGGTAAAGAACATCAGTTTGCGATCACCTTCGTTGAAGGAAGTACCTTCAAAGAATGGCGCGAAATCCTTAATCAAACTGACTACTTGAAACATGACACTGAAAATTTGAGTGAAGCGGCTATTGCCAAGAAGCTCGGTTTATCGTCAGAGAAAGTCGAAGGGTTGTTGTTGCCAGAAACCTATCATTTTGTAGCAGGGGAGAGCGATCTCTCTCTTCTTGTCCGTGCTTCCAAGCAACTTCAAAATGCGTTGGATTTGGCGTGGGCATCACGTGCTGAGAAGCTACCCGTAAAATCCGCGTATGACTTGTTAACGCTCGCCTCCATCATTGAAAAAGAAACCGCGGTGGATGAAGAGCGCGGTAAAGTGGCGTCAGTATTTGTAAATCGCTTGAACAAGCGTATGCGTTTGCAAACTGACCCAACGGTGATTTATGGCATGGGTGATAAATACGATGGCAACATCCGTAAGAAAGACTTACGCACGCCAACGCCATATAACACGTATGTGATTTCAGGTTTACCGCCAACGCCAATTGCGATGCCAGGTAAAGCTTCGATCATTGCTGCCGCGAACCCTGACAGTACACCTTATTTCTATTTCGTTGCCAGCGGTTACGGTGGCCACAAATTTTCGAAAACGCTCGCGGAACATAACCGTGCAGTCCGACAGTATCTAAAAGTATTAAGAAGCCAATGAACGGAAAATTTATCGTAGTTGAAGGCCTTGAAGGCGCGGGCAAAACCACTGCTATCAATAAGGTGTTAGAAACACTGAAAACGCATGGTATCAGCGACATTGAAACAACCCGCGAGCCTGGTGGTACACCGTTGGCGGAGCAAATGCGTGCATTGGTAAAAGAAGGCCATCCTGATGAGCCTTTGACGGACATGGCAGAGCTGCTTTTACTTTACGCAGCACGCATCCAGTTGGTTGATAACGTGATCAAGCCAGCGCTTAATCGTGGCGCGGTTGTGGTCGGTGATCGCCATGACATGTCTTCACAGGCATACCAAGGTGGTGGACGTGGTTTTGATAAGGCATTGATGCAAAGCTTGCGTAATACTGTGTTGGGTGATTTTCGTCCTGATTTCACGATCTACATGGATATTGACCCTGAGCTTGGCTTATCTCGTGCCCGTGCGCGTGGTGAGTTGGATCGTATTGAACAAATGAAACTCGAGTTTTTCCAACGCACGCGTGAACGCTATTTGGAATTGGCGGCAGCAGAAGAGCATGTTGCCATTATTGATGCATCACAATCGATTGAAGACGTTGCACGCGATATTCAATCAGCATTAGAACAATGGCTGAACCATGCAGGTTAACGTATACCCTTGGCAACACGACACGTGGCAACATTGGCAAAAGCTTCTCGGTCAAGATAGGCTTCACCACGCTGTCTTGTTGGCCTCCCCAAAAGGGAGCGGGCGTATTGCGCTAACTGCCATGCTGGCAAAAACCATTCTTTGCAAAAATGGCGTCGCTGAACCTTGTGGTGTTTGCCATAGTTGTAAGTTGTTTGATGCAGACACGCACCCAGATTTCCACCTACTCAAGCCTGAAGCTGAAGGTAAACAAATCGGTGTCGATGCAGTGCGTAAAGTGAATCAGTACGCTTGGGAAACATCACAACTGGGTGGTCAACGGGTTATTCTGATTCAAGATGCAGATCGCATGGGCGAAGCGGCGGCGAATGCGGTGTTAAAAACGTTAGAAGAACCGCCTTCGAACTGCCATTTTATTCTTCTTGCAGCGTCCATGGACACCATGTTGCCGACGGTGGTAAGCCGATGTAACAAGTGGAAGCCTAAACTGCCGCAGGAAAGCGTTGTAAAGCGGTGGGTTGAAGCCGAGCTGTTTGATTCGGTGCCACTTCAAGTGATCCGCATTAACCGTGGTGCGCCGCTTGCAGCGAAAGCATTTGTAGAGTCGGGTAGCTTAGGCGCGCATGAAGGGTTGCTTGATGCATTTTCTGGCTATGTAACAACGAAACAAGGCCTTTTCACGCTCACGGAGAAACTGATCAAATCTGGCAACGATGGCTTACAGTGGTTAAGTTTTCTATTGTTGGACGTGATGAAATTGCAACAGGGGACCCAAGAGGGGCTTGTTCACTGCGAATCTCTTCCGTTAGTTGAAAAAATTGGACGTGCCGTCTCCGCGTCTGTCGTTATGCGCCAACTAACAGCACTGAATAAGCTAAAGAGCGATTTGGTGAGAAGCACAGGCTTAAACAATGAACTAATGGTCAGTCGCTGGTTGAGTGACTTTCAGTAAGCACCTACAATGCATCGCTTTACAAGAATACCGGAGTTAACAACGTGCTAGTCGATTCACATTGCCACCTTGATAAATTAGATTACGACGATCTGCATACTGATGTTGCAGAGGTCATAGAGAAAGCGAAAGATCGTGGTGTGGATTACCTGCTCTCTGTTGGTGTAACCCTGCGCAGCTTTCCGACCATGATGGATTTGATTCGTCCATACCCGAATGTGTTTGCATCTTGTGGTGTTCACCCTCTCGACATTGAAGAAGGTTTCGACTTCGATCAACTGCGCACTTTGGCCGCGGATGATCGTGTTGTCGCGATTGGCGAAACGGGGCTGGATTACCATTACCAACCCGAGCTTGCTGAAAAACAGCAAGACGTTTTCCGTCAGCACGTGCGTATTGCTGTTGAGCTAAATAAACCTCTCATCATCCACACGCGCATGGCGCGAGAAGACACGCTCCGCATTCTGCGTGAAGAGAACGCTCAAAAGGTTGGGGGCGTGCTGCATTGCTTCACTGAAAGTTTTGAGATGGCAGAAGCCGCGATTGAGCTAGGGTTCTACATTTCTATTTCAGGCATTGTGACGTTTAACAAAGCGTCTGAGCTAAAAGATGTCGTCCGTCGATTGCCTTTGGAAAAACTGTTGGTAGAAACGGATTCACCGTATCTTGCACCTATCCCGTTTCGTGGTAAGCAAAATCAGCCTGCTTACGTTCGTGAAGTGGCGGAATATGTTGGCTTGCTGAAAGGCGTGTCTGCCGAAGAAGTAGCAGCAACGACAACGGAAAACTTTTTTAAGCTTTTCTCGACAGCGACTCGCTGAACCTCATCGTTCAAGACTTTTTAAGGGCTGCTTTTGCAGCCTTTTTCGTCTTTTCCCCTCGCGATTTTCGTAACACTTGGCATGTCACAAAGATAAATCGAGTTTGTAACAGTAAAGACCTATTTGGTTTCAATTTTTGTTGTTATCTCTTTTATCTATCTGAAAATTATAGTGAAAGTTAAAAATTCTTATCCTGTACTGCAATGATACTTAAACATGTTAAACACACTTAATTCGTTACATGAAATAACGTTAAGGCTCTAGGCATTATGAGTGTGTGAAATTCGTGTAGAGAGCGGTGATTCTGATTTTAAGTTATAAAATACAGTCACTTAGTGAGTATCAAAAGTGCTATTCGGTATCTTTCCTATGTGATCTATATTTAGTTTCTGAACAAACTCATCGTGTTACGTAGAGCCATCCGAGCTGCAGCCCTATATTACACATCGAAATACATTGATTAGCAGGTTGTCCTGAACTCACATGTTTCTGAGTTCAACGTACAACTAAAATTATTCTCAGGAGCATAGTTATGTTTAAAAACCTGTTTGCTAACCTGCAAAAAGTCGGTAAGGCGCTTATGCTGCCAGTATCGGTATTGCCGGTAGCAGGTATCTTATTAGGCGTTGGTGCGGCAGACTTCAGTTGGCTTCCAAGCGTTGTTTCAGGCGTTATGGAAAATGCTGGTGGTTCAGTATTCGGTCAAATGCCGCTGCTGTTCGCAGTAGGTGTTGCGCTAGGCTTTACGAACAATGATGGTGTTGCAGGTCTTGCTGCAATCGTTGGTTACGGCATCATGGCTGCAACTTTGGGTGTGATGGCACAAGTCATGGGTGTTGATAAAATCGACACTGGTGTTCTTGGTGGCATCCTCGTTGGTGGTGTTGCGGCATGGGCGTTTAACCGCTTCTTCCGTATTCAACTTCCTGACTACCTAGGCTTCTTTGCAGGTAAGCGCTTCGTTCCTATCATGACAGGTTTCTGTGCAATTGGTCTTGGCCTTGTACTTGCTGTTATTTGGCCACCAGTTGGCGGTGCGATTGCAACCTTCTCTCACTGGGCTGCAAACCAAAACCCAGTTGCGGCGTTTGGTATCTACGGCATCGTAGAGCGTTCACTTATCCCGTTTGGTCTGCACCACGTTTGGAACGTACCATTCTTCTTCGAAGCGGGTAGCTGTGTAAACGCTGCAGGCGAAGCACGTACCGGTGTTCTGACTTGTTACTTGGAAGCAGATGCAGCATCACGTGCTGCGGGTAACGGCTTCGGTCAGCTAGCTGGCGGTTACATGTTCAAAATGTTCGGTCTTCCTGCTGCTGCTATTGCAATGTGGCACACTGCGAAACCAGAAAACCGCGCGAAAGTGGGTGGTATCATGGTTTCGGCGGCATTGACGTCATTCCTAACCGGTATTACCGAACCAATTGAGTTCGCATTCCTATTCGTAGCACCAGTACTGTACGTTATTCACGCTGTTCTAGCGGGTACTGCATTCGTACTGACTAACATGCTAGGTATGGTTCACGGTACATCGTTCTCCCACGGTCTGATTGACTTCGTGGTTCTGTCTGCTAACTCTCAGAAAATGTGGTTGTTCCCACTTCTGGGTATCATGTACGCAGTGTTCTACTATGTAGTATTCCGTGTTGCTATCGTGAAACTAGACCTGAAAACACCTGGTCGTGAAGATGAAGACGAAGCAGTGGCTGTTACTGGTGGTGAGTCTGAAATGGCGAAAGAACTGGTTATGGCATTCGGCGGCAAAGACAACATCACTAACCTAGACGCATGTATCACTCGTTTACGTGTTTCAGTGAACAGTGTTGATAGCGTTGACCAAAATAGACTGAAGAAACTAGGCGCAGCAGGTGTTGTTGTTGCGGGCGGTGGTGTTCAAGCTATCTTTGGTACCAAGTCTGACAACTTGAAGTCAGACATGGATGAGTGGATTCGTAACAACTAATATCCATACGAATGACATCAATAGTTACCCCCTAGCTATTGAGATCGAAAAAGGAGAGCCTAGGCTCTCCTTTTTTATTGTCTGAATATGTATCAAATGACGTGGCGATGGCTCATAGCGCGACAAAGAACATCATTAGAATAGGGACGAGTAAGCTGAGGATAAAGCCACTTACAATGGCAATCGGCACACACTTAACGCCACCTGTTGTTTGAATGATTGGGAGGGTGAAATCCATGGAGGTTGCACCACCATAACCGATAGCCGTGAGTGGGTAGCGGCTGATTAATAGCGGAATAAGAACAATGGCAACCAGTTCTCTTGCAAGCTCTAATAGAAAAGATGCACCGCCATAAACAGGCCCCAATGCATCACCCATCAATATACCCGCCAAAGAATACCAACCGAATCCTGACGCCATCGCGAGGCCATAATTGTAGGGGAGCGACAGCAACCACGCTGCGATGAGCCCACCCCCCAACGATGTCACAATAATGACAGCCGCTACACTCAATCCTTTCTTGTTCAGAATAATTTGTTTCAACGTCATGCCGCTGTTTCTTAACTGTATACCAATCAAAAACAACAGAATAAGCAAAATTCCTTCACTGGCAGGGTCAACCCAATCCAAAGGGATTGGAAGCAATAGCCCCAATATCAATCCACCGCCTACGACAAATACCAGTTTCACAGATTCCATTAACATGGCTGAAAGAGGAACATCACGTTTGTGTTGTTCTGTTTTCGTGGATAGCAGCATGTCTAAAAAAGGAAGGGCAAGAAGGTTTGCTACACCAATACACAGAAAGAAGGTCGATGCGAGAAGCAGAATTTGATTGAGGTTGGTACTGAGATCGTCAAGGCCCGCCAAGCTTAATCCCATTAACCCTAAGATGACAAAGACAAGGCGCGAGGTTGAGCGATTGATGATATCGAGCAACTTATCGCTGTTAACTTTGATCAAGTAGCCTACGATAAGTGGCAAAAATATATACAGCATGCCAGGTAGCATTCAGAAAGACCTTATTGATAAAAAAGAGAAATCACGCTGAGAGTATCAGTGGAGATCAAATAAGGTCAATCTGTGCGCCGACGCTTATACGAGAAAGTCATCGGCAAGAAAGGTGAGGCTAACGCCGAGGATTAAAATCCACAGTTATTGATAATGCCATTGAGTTGAAGCCTGAAATCCGCATCATTCAGATTCGACAGTTCATACAGTGCTTCTGCGCCGGCTAGGGTGATTTCTACATCATGGTCATCAATGGCGTCGTCATTGGCCCTAAACAAGAGCAAATGGTTCGCCATGGTTGCAAGGTTAAGGTACGTCACGTCGTCGACTTCTCGTCGGATGCGGCGGTTTGTTGATACCTCGATAAAATCCAAGTCGAAACCCCAACTCTTTAGAATGAATCTGCTTGCTTCTTTACTGACGGAGTAAAAAACATGGCTCGCGATATCAAAATCTAAATAATTTCCTTCATCGGTGTAGTGTTGGAATGCGTTCACAGCACTGTAAATTCCAATGTCAGCGAGTAATCCAATCAGTAAGGCTTTCTCGACTTCAAGCTCACACTGCGTGTCATCGTATTTTTTCACTTTCTGGCAGAGCAGTGCCATTGTCGATGCAAACTCACGTGACGATGTCGCACTCTTTTTCAACAGTGCATTGCACTCTTCGCTAAATGGGGAGGATGTTTTCAATGTTTGGATGGCGTGCGCAGTAGCAATGCCTAGCACACGTTGTATCCCTAATCGGGATACCGCCATATTGATGTCATGGCAAGGACGGTTCGTTCTTGGACTAAAAATGGCAGAGTTTGCAGCACGGATCACCGCCGCCGTCAGCGTCGCATCATCCAGCAGAAGTGTCGAAACATCTTTCACTGTACTGGTTTGTACGTAGCAAACACGCTGCAATTTGAGGACGACGTCAGGGATCGGAGGTAACTCGAGTGTCCCATCTTTCAAAGAGCGGTAAACGCGCTGGAAAAAATCAGTCTCAATCGCTTTTAAGTGTTTGTCACGGCTAGGGTTAACCCAAAATAAAGAAAGGTGATCCATCTTTTTAGACTCGAAAAAACATCCAATGAATAGTAATCCTGATGCGTTCTAAATGAAACATGTAGCGCATTTTATTTGAAGCAGTAACAATTTTTAATGCGTGCTGTCTAGTATCTTTGTCATGGCGAAAACTGATAATAATATTAATTAGATAAAAGCAAGTTAGCGATGAATTGGGGTGAGAAATCTGAACTAAATTAACGTTTATTACGCGTAATGTATGTAATACACGACAATAAGTTGCGAGTGCCTGTGGCCATTTAACATGTGGTAAACATAAATATTACACACCATAAACGTGACGGATGTTGCGTTTTTGGTACAACGTGCGGTGTTGAGTGATCTAGTGCATGGTTTTCTATGCCTTAATGGGTCATCATTAATTTGCGTTGAGAATTTACTGGGTTTTTAGCCGGGGAATTGGCTTTTTGGGGAGAAAGGAGGCACCAATGCTGGAAGTGAAAAGTGGCTTTGTCGAATACTTGTCTCAGTTTGGTGAGACAGAAAAACGCTCCATGTTTGGTGGTACTGGTTTCTTTGTGAGTGGAGCAATGTTTGCACTCGTGAAAGAAGATCGTATCTATCTACGAGGTGGGGCAGAGCTTACAGATAAACTTATTGCGAAAGCGTGCAAAAAATTCGTCCATGTAAAGAAAAGTTCTACCGCCATTGTTAATTACTACGACATCACCGAGCTTTATGAGCAGGAGGATGACGGCTTAGATGCAATGGTAAAAAAGTCCGTCGAGAATTCAGTGGCGGAAAAAGAATACCGCGATTCAAAATTAAACAAGCGTCTTCGCGATTTACCCAATTTGCGTTTGACTATTGAGCGAATGCTTAAAAAAGCTGGCGTAGAAAATGTCGATATTTTCTTTTCAATGAGCCCAGAAGAATTGTTCCGCAAGGTTCAAGAATCTCACGGCTATGATGTCGATATAAAATTGCTTTGGATGTTTGCTGGTGCGCAAACGGGTGTTCATTGGACCTTGCTCAGTGAAGAAACCAAGCAGCAATTGCTTCGCGCAGTCTAAATACCGTTCCCAAGAAAATAGCCGCCCAGTGCGGCTTTTTTTGTCGCTGCGTTTTACGTTGTAGCCTGTTGAAGAGATGATCACCTTCGGTGTATTGGGTATTTAGGCATGTACGGTTCGGGGGGATATTGGTACAGTCTTTGTAACGAAATGAAAAATAAAACAGTGACTTCGTATGAAATTGCCTCAACTCTCTTCTTCCTTACTTGCAGGGTTACATTGCTTTTCCATTGTGGCTGAAACCATGAGTTTTACGCGTGCCGCTGAGCAATTACACCTCACCCAAAGTGCTGTCAGTCACCGTATTAAGAAACTAGAACAAAGGTTAGATGTAGCCTTGTTTGTTCGCCGTCCTCGCCATTTGTCGCTCACCAATGAAGGTGAGCAACTTAAATTGGTGGTGACAGAGCAATTTTCCGCCATTAGCTTGAAGTTGTTGGAGCTGAACCACGCAAAACCTGTTGGGGATTTCATCATCTCTGCGCCCCCGACTTTCGCTCAACGCTGGCTAGTTCCTCGCCTTCATCAGTTCGCAGAAGCGTTTCCTGATGTAACGCTACACCTCAGAACGCGTAATGATTTGGTGGATTTTAAAGCCGAAGCCTTTGATTGCGCCATTTACTTTGGTCATGGACGTTACACGGGTCTTTGCAGCCATCACCTATTAGACGATGCCATTCTTCCCGTATGTAGTCCTTCATATGCAGAAAGGCACGATTTATATGGCAACCCTCACAAGCTCGCCGAATGTCAGCTGTTGCATGATGCTGCTCCTTGGGCGAGTGCCAGTTTGAGTGATGAATGGTTGTATTGGGCGAACGCAAACGGGGTTGAGCTTAATGGCACCAATCACAGTTTTGACCGAGCGGATTTGGCGTTAGAGGCTGCATCGTCAGGGATGGGGGTTGCCATTGGGCGCATGGCATACATCCAAGAGCATCTCCATTTTGGGCGATTAGTCGCGCCAATCGATTTATCGGTGAAGTCACCATATAGCTTCTACTTGGTTTATCGAGAAGAACAGCAAGGCAATGCAAAGATTATGGCGTTCAAACAATGGCTGTTTGAACAGATTCCAGCAAATGGAGAATTCTGACCTTGAGCGTCAAGTTACTGACCTAAATGATAACTACATCGAAAAATCCGCTGTATTCTTTTTGTCCAAGCTTATAAGATACGAAGTATGCTAAATCGAAAATACGTTAACTAAATGGCCAAGAATACGAAAGAAGGTGCGCTGCAAACCGAGGCATTGGTGCATCAAACCATCATCGATATTTTCATGGAACATGGATGGGAGGCTGTGACCTACGGCAGTATTGCCAAGCTTACAGGGTTAAGCCGAAGTGGTATTCAACGCATCGTACCGAGTAAAGAAGCGATGGGTGAAGCATTTCAAGGACAAGTGTTTTCATATGTGTTCGATAAGCTAGATACTTCTTCGCCTGAGGCTGTTGTTACATCGTGGCTCAATGCGTTTGATGACCCTAAATTTTCCAATTGTATTCGTTACCTTGTCGGCGCTGTTCATGCAGAAGACATGGGTAAGCGAAAAGCCGCGAAAGGGTTGGAAAAAATGTCATCACTGCTTGGGCGAGAAACCACGATTACACTCATGGGATTGTCGGTTGTTAAATTACTGGACGTTGACCTCGTTGACTGATTGAGGTCGATTGGGTATTCATCTAACGAAACTAAAGGGATAGACAATGATTCAGCCTCGCTTCGCATTACTGGCAGTAACGTCCATTTTTCTGCTTTCAGCGTGTGCCATTAAACCCGCTGAAACCGTGACGGTTTATAAGAGTAAAAATGCTGTGCAATGTGAAACCTCTGGAATGAGTGTGCACGACAGTGCCAATACCTTGTCTTCTTATGGCGTGACAGTGAAGTCTTCACAATGCGGTGTACTAACGGAAGTGATGTTTGCGAGCGTTTGTGGTGCGAAAACCGGCGACATTGTTATCCATGATATTGGTGCGAGAGAAGAAGCGTTGGCTGGAGAATTGGGGTATACCAGCATTGATTCTCTGAAAACGGGCGAGGTTGCTAGTGGCTTCGCCGTGGTTGATTGTAAATAGGTAAGAACAATAAGCCGTTATCAATCAAAACATGCCCAATCAGAACATATAAAAAAGGTCTCTACATGTAGAGACCTTTTTTTGTAAGACATTAGAACTTAAAGCGTGTGCTCAGGATAACCTGGTCGCCATATGCTTCATTGAATCGAAGTTGTGCACCGATTGCAAAAAGCTCAGTCGCGTGGAAACGGCCAAAAACAGAACCAAATACTTCATCTTCGTCGTCGATAGACAGGTGACCAAGTTCACCACCCACTTCAAGTTGCGGGCCTAACCACTGACGAACACCCAAGTTCACTTCGACGCCGAATTCAGTGTCACCCTTGAAACGGTCACGTGCTTTCATTGTGCGTAAGCCCAATTCGCCGTAAACATCTGCCCAGTTGTTGATAGGTGCGTGGAAGCCAATTGCAGCTGTGGTGTCGAAATCGCTGTCAAATTCAGTATCAGCTTCAAAACGGATATGGGCATTTGGGTGAATCGAGGTGCTAAAACCAGCGCCGTAAGTCACAGGGCTAATCCCCACGCGAGCTTCGAAGTAGTCATAGCTGAAGTTACTCATGGTACCCTCGTTAGCCATACTTGCAGCAGAAAAGGCAGCAGAAGAGGCAGCGGCTAGCAAAATACCAGCAATCTTAGTTTTGCGCATGGAAGGTCTCGTGATGATTTTAAATTTGTGACGCTATTTTAATAGAAGTCGCTTTTGCGAAACAACAGCATAGCGCCTTAAATAAGGCGCTGATTGGTAAATATTAGGCAAAACATAGTGAAAATGTGGACAAGAACGGGCGGATTTCGTGAGGCCGTTCTGAATTTCGCGTTTTCGATTAACAATCCGAAAAGCTTAAACGGTTATCGCTGATGGCTTTCATCACACGTTCTGCGTCCAGAATGCTCACCCATTGCATCAAATTACTGTCATGTTTGATCATGTAGGTCGTCAGTTGTTCGACAACAATGTGCTTGAGGTTTTCGCCTTCCCATGGCTTTGCAATGAAGTAATCCAAGCTGTTGTGGTTCACGGCCTGAACAGTGTCTTCTAACCCTGCTTGGCCAGTCAGAAGGATTTTTCTTGCGTTGGCACAATCGCCTTTCCCATTTAGCTCAATGAGAAAATCGACCCCTAAATCTTCAGGCATGATGTGGTCACAAAGGATGAGCGCGAGTTTGTTGCCATTGGCATTTGCTTCAGCAAGCACTTCACGTGCTTCGGCAACAGATTCTGCAGCTTCTATAATAAAGTGCTCTTCCAGTGACGCTAAGTCATGGGTCACGCTATCGAGGACATCTCTTTCATCGTCCACGCACAGGATAAGATATTTACTCATTTTTCCTCCTTAGAAGCCGCAAACAGTGGGGTATAGGGTAGGGTCACTGTCATCGCGGTGAATTCGCCAGATGACGATGCCACTTCTATTTTCCCTCCGTGATGCTCAACAATCTGTCGGCAAACCGACAATCCGATGCCAAGCCCGAAGTGTCCTTCCCGTTTTGTGGTGTAGTTCAATTCAAAGATTTTATTTTTGATGGTTTCAGGAATGCCCGAGCCGTTGTCGCGAACGGTGACTTTCACCGCTTTTCGACTCTGGTAAACGGTTTCTCGCGTTGTCACATGAATTTCGCCATCAGAATCAACGGCATCAAGCGCATTGGAAACCAGGTTCGTCCAAACTTGCTGAAGGGCGATAGGCATACATCGAACGTCTCTCAGGTCGCCATAATCTCTCACCACTTTGAGTCTTTTAAGCTGATTTTCAAACATCACTAAGGTGTCTTCTATGCCCTCATGAAGATCGACATCTCGCATGGTTTCATCATCTTGTCGGGCATAGGTTTTTAAGCTTTTCACCATGTCTGCAATGCGTTGTGCGCAAACACTGGTGGAGCGCAATAAGCTACCCGCTTGATAGAACATGTCCCACTGCATGAGTGTTTTTTCAAATCCTGTATCCAAGGTGTTCATCCACGTTCGAATGTCTGTCGGATTATCAAACCCCATGTTTACCGCTTTCCTTGCGAGTGTTCTATCGCCAATCATAGGCTCGATGGCTTTTGCTCTTTGGCGTGCATCGGCGGTCGACATGGGACGAGAAAGCAGTGCCTCAGCCATGATTTGGTTGGCTTGTTCTTTGGCTGTGTCATTAAGCTCGGTATTGATGAGTTCACCAATACTGTCTTTCAGCGTATCGCTGTTTCTTAGAATCGCAGAAACGGGGTTATTGAGTTCATGGGCAACACCCGCAACCAACTGCCCTAGCATGGCCATTTTTTCTCTTTCGATAAGCTGTTTATGTGCCAGTTCGAGAGATTTTAGCGTTTGCTGCAGCTTCACTTCAGTGGTGATACTGCGCTTGAGGCGTCGGTTAAAGTGTCGTAACAAATAACTTGTAAACAATGGCAGCAAGTCGTTTCTTGCTTGCATCACCTTGCCAAACAAGGCGCGGTTTAGCTTGATGACGTTGGTGGGTTGAAGGGTTATCCCCGTAGAAAAAGAAACATCGCCCGTCACAAATGACATGCCACCAATCAGGCTACCTTTTCCGAGTCTCGCCACTTCATGAGAAGCGCCGGTTTCGTCTCGTTTCAATAATGCCACTTCGCCGTCTACAACAAACCAGAGGAAGCTGTTTGGCTGGCCTTCATGGGTCAGTAAATGGTCTTCGCTGTAACTTCTGAAGGCGTGGTTTTCGTCGTTATGATCAAAGTAATCAGTCAGTTCATTGAAAAGCTGTTGAGCCAGTTCATCATCCGACGTTCGAATGGCAGACTCGATAAACCCGTGGCGATAGCTGGCGAGACGATTCTCGATATGTGCATCAAGTAATCGACGTTGGTCGAGGACATTGCAAAACTTAAGCAAATCGTCGGCATTGTGCTTTAGCACGTAGTGGGTTAACTCCTTACGGGCCGTCATGATCATCTGATCTGGCTCCCAAGGCTTGGTCATGCAGTAGTTAAGTCGCCCTTCATTGACGGCCTGCATGATCACTTCAATTTGCGCTTGGTCGTTGAGCAGGATTGTTCGCGCGCCAGCAGAGGCGGGTTGATTGTCGATATTGATCAGAAGGTCAACGCCGTTATCTTCGCCAAGGTCGTGGTCGCAAATGAATAGCGCGACTTGGCGGCCTTGTTGATGCAGTTCACTGAGTGTGACAGTCGCGGAAGAAACGTTATCAATACAGACGATGTCGAAGGAGGAGGAAAAAGCGGCGAGCTCTCGTTCTAGTTGCGCCAAAATCTCTGCGTCATCATCAAGACAAAGAATGACATATGGGTGCATGTGCTTACCAAATACCTGCATTTTTTATAAGTGTATAGGTTTGTTCGTCTATAAGCTGAGAACAAGACTGCAAACTGACACATACTGTGAGAAAACATTAACGCTTCAGATTAAAACCTTATTAAGCCATGGGGTTAAGTCCTTTGTTGGTTTACACTTGAGGCCGTTAATTTTTTCTGTTGGAGCAATCATGATTTTTGGGAAGTACGCAGCCATTGGTGGTGCCGTGGCTTTAGTTGTCCTTTGGCCTCTCGCATCTGGACATGTGGGCCAGTCAATTTACGACCGCGAAGTTGAACAATCACAATCGCCATATGCTGTTATTACTAGTGAATCTTATGATCGTGGATATTTGTCTTCAGACGTTGTCACCAAGGTATCTTTGGTAGGCTCTGCCAAAGAGCAACTTGAGTTAGATGGCATTCCAACCAGCTATGTGCTGAACAGCAAAGTGTCTCATGGCTTCCTTAGCATCAGTACGGATTCAGTACTTGAAATGACACCTGAACTGAAAGTGCTGACAGACAAGCTTTGGCCGAACGGTGAGTCGCCATTTACCTTCCATTCGGAAACGGGCATCTCTGGTAAAACGGATTACACCCTGTCGATGGCTGCAATCGATGCGAATGAAGAGGGCTTGAAAATCACGAGCACGCCGTTTGTTGTTGATGGGTCAATGGACAAGGCGGGTGTGATTTCTTTCACCATGAACATGGATTCATTCGGCTTTGAATCTGAATATGGAGAAAATGCGAAAGTCACCAATATGACGGGTTCAGGCCAAGGTGAGTTAATCGACGATATTTGGGTGGGTAGCCAGAAAGTTAACTTTGGTCGTTTTGACATTGATAACCAAGATGGCCTGCCAGCGACATTGACTAACTTGAGTATCGAAGTGAAAAACCTCCTGTCTTCTGCATCAGGTGGCGACGTGAAAAGTGCTGACGCTGAGGATCTGCGTTTCAACAATGAAAACCTGATCTCACTGGAGAAGTTTGAAGTAAAAGACGAGCTTACTTTGAACAACCTGAAATTGGGCATGAACTTCGATGCGCTTGATTATACTGCCATGACGACGTTAGCAACGGTTGCTGATGCAATGGGTGAAGAGCCTTCTCCAGAAGAGATGGAAGAAATGATCAAAGCATTGGATGCCTTGGTCGAGAAAGGGCTGAGTGCGAAACTGAACCCACTAGAGGTTGATACACCAGAAGGCCAGATTGATGCGAACTTGGATCTGCAAGTGGCTTCAGGTCTTACTAGCGTGTCGCAGAACTTCCAAGCACTTCCAAGCAAAATCAGTGGTGAATTGAATCTAAGCGCACCGGCTGCGTATGTTAATGGCCTGCCAGAGTTAACAAACATGGCAGAAAACCTAGCGCAATATGGATTCGTTTCTCAGAGTGAAAACATGGTGAAACTGAATGCAAAAATTGAAGGCGACCAATTGGTGTCTCCTACAGGTCAAAAAATCCCAGTGGGTTTGCTGATGATGCTAATGATGTAATGCAACTGAGTGATTACTAGAAAAAGCCCGCGCGAAACGCTTTCGTGCGGGCTTTTTTGTGGGAAAAACGCCCGAGTTAAACAAATGTTGAAAATTCACTCTAGTCTTTGTGACAAAACGTAAAAATAAGCTCAATAGGGCTAGTAATTTCGCCAACTTAGTCGACACTGAATAGTAAGACAGAGATTTAATCCCTGTTTCTACATTCAGTCCAACACTAGGGGGATGCATGGAATCGATAAAAGTAAAAGATTACATGAACAAAAGGCCTGTCACATTTAAGGCCTCCATGACTCTGTCGATTGCATTAGAAAAAATGCTCAAGGCTGATCAAACAGGTGGCCCAGTTGTCGATGATAACCATCATGTTGTCGGTTTTTTGTCTGAGCAAGATATGATCCACAAACTACTCAAAGTTGGGTACTACTGCCAAGATACAAACACGGTTGATGATTGTATGCACAAGGCCGTTGAAACAGTGACGCCTGACGACAGCATTATTCGATTGGCAGAGCAAATGCTGCCAGGAAAACCCAAAGTGTATCCTGTTGTTGAACATGGTCGCCTCGTCGGCATCATGTCTCGTCGCGATATTCTTAAAGCCATCGCAACACAAATCGACGATTGTTTTCACCACCCAGTGTAACGTCCTTCGTGTTTATAACGGCAAAATGAAAAAGGGTGCATTACGCACCTTTTTCTTATCCTGATTATATCTACTGAAAACACTGCATTCGGTGGAATCACGAAAAACTCATACTATTCCTTTCTTCGTTGTTTTCTCATTAATTTGATAGACTGCGGCTCAAAAATTTTGTGCCGCTAAAAGCAAATACGGCACAGTAATGTGTTAATTCGACCGGAAGTCATCATGTCTAACCAGCAACAAGCAAAGTTTGTCAATGGATCAATTATGCGCCACATCACCGTGATGTCTACTTCAGGTGCTGTGGGGTTGATGGCGTTGTTTCTGGTTGACCTCGTCGACATGTTCTTCATCAGCTTGTTGGGTCAAGTAGAGCTTGCTGCTGCGATTGGCTTTGCAGGTACTATCGTCTTTTTCTCTACATCCGTTTCAATCGGTACGTCAATTGCCACTGGCGCGCTGGTAAGCAGAGCGCTGGGTGCAGGAAAAATGGACGACGCGAGAAAGATTGTGGCGAGCGTGATGATATTTGCTGCGCTTGTTAGTGTGGTGACAGTTGGCTTGGTCCTTTTCTTTCTCGACGATATTTTAGGGTTGATTGGTGCAACGGGGGAAACCGCTGTTAAGGCCAAAGAATACCTCGTTATTATCTTGCCGAGTGCCCCGCTAATGGCAATGGGTATGTGCGGCGGTGCTGCCTTGCGTGGTGTGGGTGATGCTAAACGCTCGATGTCAGCCACGTTAGCGGGGGGCGCGGCCAATGCCGTTCTCGATCCTATCTTTATCTTTGGTTTATCGATGGGGATTGAGGGTGCGGCGATTGCGTCTGTTATGTCACGCGTTGTTCTGTTTGGTGTATCTTATCATGCGGTGCATCACAAGCATGATTTGATCGCGAGGCCGTCACTCACGGATTTATCCGAGCACTTTCGTGCCATTACCCAGATTGCGGTGCCTGCCATCGTGACAAACACTGCAACGCCATTCGGCAATGCTATCGTGACCGCACAAATCGCGAAGTTTGGTGCAGATTACGTGGCTGGTTATGCCGTGATTGGACGTTTGCTCCCGGTGTCATTCGCACTCATCTTTTCTCTTTCAGGGGCTGTTGGGCCGATTCTCGGACAGAATTTTGGGGCAGGGCGCTTTGATCGTGTTCGCTTAACCTTGTCCGATTCAGTAAAATTTGTCTCTGCCTATTGCGTGCTGATTGCCGTGATCCTTTTCTTCTCTCAAAGCTTCATTACTACTGCATTTAGCTTGTCAGGAAATGCAGCGTCTATGGTGAATCTGTTCTGTACCTTTATCGCCATTAGCTTCATTTTCAATGGTATCTTGTTTGTTTCCAATGCTGCATTTAATAACCTCAATCGTCCAACGTGGTCGACGTTACTGAATGTCGGAAAAGCGACACTAGGTACTATTCCCTTCGTTTATGTTGGAGGCGAGTTGGCGGGTGCAGAAGGTGTGTTGATCGGTCAGGCGCTCGGCTCTGTCTTCTTTGGCGTGGCAGGTTATGTGTTGGTAAACCGTTTGATTAAACAGCTTTCAGACGAGAATGAAACAATTGAAGACACTGTGGCGATTGAGCCAGTTGTACCTGTGGCCGCATTCAGCAGTTGCCGTGAAGTGATGGCGGAAGACGGTGAAGAGCTACAAGACAAAGATGGAAAGTGTAAACCGTCAGCCTAATGCTGACGGATCCCTACCATGGAAAAAGCAGAAACCCCGCGTTTGAAAAGTGAACGTATCCACCCAATTTATTGATCTAATTCAGTAAAGCCTGAGCGTATTCCGCGCAAAATGTCCCCGTTGCCCACTCACTGTGGGTGTTTTAGCTTTTAAGGGACTACAAGCGATTATGCGCATTCAGGCGAAATATCTACTTCCACTTCTTATTCCGTTGTTGGTGTTAGTTCTGCCAGCTTCGGCTTTTCCTTTTGAATCCATGACAGTGATGCAGCAGCGTGCCATCGCGTTGTTTTTGTTGGCTGCGTTGTGCTGGGTGTTAGAGCCCATTCCTATCTATGCAACCTCCGTCGTGGTCATTGTTTTAGAACTGCTTTTCTTATCCGACAAAGGGCTGATTTGGTTCAGACGTGATGCAGGCTCGCCAGAGTTCGGCGGTTTATTGAGTTACAGCGATATCATGGCAACTTTTGCCAGCCCGATCATTATGCTGTTTCTTGGTGGCTTTTTCCTTGCAATGGCAGCAACCAAATACCGTTTAGATATCAACCTTGCACGCGTGTTGCTCAAACCCTTTGGCGCAAAGCCTCAGTGGGTCATGGCGGGCTTAATGCTTATCACTGCCATTTTCTCTATGTTCATGTCGAACACGGCAACCACTGCCATGATGCTCGCGATTCTTACGCCCATTTTGGTGCTGTTTAAGCCGAATGACCCAGGCAAGATCGCGTTTGCACTGTCTATACCTGTTGCCGCAAACATTGGTGGTATTGGCACCCCAATCGGTACACCACCCAATGCGATTGCGTTGAAATACCTGAGTGGCGAAAACATGATCACCTTTGGTGAGTGGATGGCATTTGGTGTGCCGTTTGTGGCCATAATGCTGGTGCTTGCATGGGCGTTACTGTGTGCGTTGTTCCCTTCAACAGAAACCAACATGTCTCTGGACATTAAAGGAAAATTCTTAAAAACACCGAAGGCCATCACTGTGTATGTCACGTTCGCGGTGACTGTGGGGCTTTGGCTCATGGGTTCAAGCCATGGCATGAATTCTTACACCGTGGCCTTGATTCCCGTCGCTGTTTTCTCGATGACGGGCATCATCAACAAAGAAGATCTTAAAAAGATTTCATGGGACGTGCTTTGGTTGGTGTCAGGTGGTTTTGCATTGGGCTTGGCCTTGGACAGAACCGGACTTGCGAAATTATTGGTTAACAGCATTCCGTTTGAAAACTTTGCGCCAGAAATCGTGCTAGTTGGTGCAGCAGCGCTGTGTTTGCTCATGGCAAACTTTATGTCTCATACCGCTACCGCTAACTTGCTGATGCCAATTATGGCAGCGCTCGGTGTGTCAATGACCTCGTTGACGCCGTTGGGCGGCGAGATGACGCTGATCCTGGTGGTGACGTTTGCAGCATCGTTGGGCATGTCTTTACCAATCAGCACACCGCCGAACGCCTTGGCTCACGCAACGGGCCATGTGAACAGTAATCAGATGGCGAAAGTGGGTGTCATTCTTGGCGTGGGTGGTGTGGCACTTAGCTTTGTGATGATTTGGATCTTGAGGTTGGTGAACTTCCTATGAGTTCAACGACAGCACAATGCCCAATCTCTGAGCATGAACCCGTGCTGGCTCGGATCATTCGAGACTACTTTTGCTCGCCTAACCGACAATGTCAGGTCTTGGCGGGCATTGCTGTGCTTGAACAATCGGGGCACAACGACCGCTTGTATTACCTGAAAAGTGGCAGCATGGCGGCCTACTATCAAGAAACAGATAGCAGCCATCCCGTGCTGGTATTTCAAGTTGAAGCGGGCATGTTCTTTGGGGTGCACAGCTTTTTCTCTGGCACCTTCAAAGCCTCGACAACCGTGATTGCGCAGACGGATTGTGAACTGGCGTGGATTGATATTTCAACGAAAGCCGTCAATGAAGACACTTATGGTTCATTGAGTGCGCAGTTCATGCCTGTGATGGTGAGTGAACTTTCAAAACGCCAACAGCGTGCGAGCCTAAAAGCAGTCGCGAATGCGCAGTCACAACAAAACTCTTTCGTGCTGAGCAGATGACGACCTTGGGTCAATTGGCCGCAGGCATTGCGCATGAGCTTAACAATGCGGTCGGCGTGATTGATAGCAAAGCGCAACGCTTGCAGGACACGCTGTCTTCATGGCTTGCCACGTATCAGCCGGACGCACAGCCTTTTTTCGATGTGGGTTTGTCTCAAGGGCAGGGTGTGTCTTCCAGTGAAGCACGTTCACGGGGAAGAACGTTCGAGAAGCAGCATGGCTTATCGAGCAATAAAGCGCGTCTGCTTGCCCGCGCATTGCCGCAAGATGCGGACATAAACGTGTGGTTGGCTGACCTTGATAATGCCTTGCATTTTTGGGAGCAAGGCAGAGAACTGCACGATCTGCAAATTGCTGCCCAACACGCCGTTTCTATTGTGCGTTCTGTTAAGCAATTGGGCGGCGCAGACCATGAGCGAAACGAGCATGTTGATATCAATGACACGCTGCAAAAATCGCTCTCCTTGCTTCAAGGTGCCATTCGCGGCGTGACCGTGACGCAAACCTTTGGTGACCTTCCTTTGCTGGTGGGCAGCAGCACGGAGTTCGCACAGATTTGGGTCAACCTCATCAAAAATGCCACTGAAGCATTGGCCGACACGCCATCACCAAACATTGATATTTACACCTTCACGTCTAAGGGCTGGCTGATTGTCACCATTGCCAATAATGGCCCTGTTATTGAAGAGAGTGTACGCCGCAAAATCTTTCAACCTAATTTCACCACCCGTAAAGGTGGGTTGTCTTTTGGCCTGGGTCTTGGATTGTCAATCGTCCAACGACTGGTTAATGAATATAACGGCTCTATCGCCGTCAAAAGTGACGCGGACATAACGACGTTTCGAGTCCGATTACCGCTAGGGGAATAACATGGAAAAAATCAACATTATCTGCGTTGACGATCAGCGTGAAGTGCTTAGCGCTGTGCTTAAGGATTTAGCGCCTCTTGCCGACATTTTTCATATTGAAGATTGTGAATCTGCAGATGAAGCCCTTGAACTTATCGACGAGTTAGATGCGGAAGGCGAGCACGTTGCCCTCATCATTTCCGACCATGTCATGCCGGGAAAAACGGGGGTGGAATTGCTTACTGAAGTGTCGGCAGATACACGTTTTAGTCACACGCGTAAAATGCTTCTGACAGGGCAGGCAACCCATGCCGATACCATTGAAGCCATCAACAGTGCCTGCATTGACCGTTATTTCGAAAAGCCTTGGAAGGCTGAATTACTGTGTGATGCTGCGAAAGCGTTAGTGACACAGTACATTTTTGACTTGGGCATTGATTATCGTGATTACCAAGATGCGCTGGATACCACTGTGGTGTTTGCACGTTTGAAGTAACGCATTGTTGAAAAGAGAAAAGAGAAAAGAGAAAAGAGAAAAGAGAAAAGGTCGTACTTTCAGTCGCAATGAGATGTGACCTTGAATCGAAAACCGGATTTTTCTCACGTGGCACTTGACCTTGGAGTTATCTCCAAGGTTTACACTGAACGTATCAACCCATAAAGGAGATAAGGTCATGTGCCATTCTTGTTCATCATCGCGTTGCAAAAACACCGCGCATGCGCATTCATCAACACACCTTCAGAGCACGACAGTCTCAAGCGAAACCTGCTGCAACACGTCAAGTACCGTTGCGTCATCATCGTGTTCTGTTTCTGATGGCATACAGGAGGACAGCGACGATCCTGCGCGAGCCAGTGGTTGTCGCCAAGAAAAAGGCGTTAATATCGTTCACGAACATGAACACAATCACAAATCATCCTGTTGTGCGACATCCAAACCTGAGCCAGAAGCCGTTATCAGTGGCAACAATGTGGTTGAATGGCGCGTGTCTAACATGGATTGCCCAAGCTGTGCAGGCAAGCTAGAAACGGCATTGCGTGGCATTGACGGCCTTGTCGATGCAAAGGTACGTTTCGCGACAGAAAAACTTGTTGTCAGCTTCTCTGCGTCGCCTTCAGAAGCATCGCTCTCTGCCATAAAAAACCGTGCTGAAAAAACAGGTTTCCCCCTTACTTCTGTCTCTGAACCCAAAAAAGCCCAAGCGCCGCTGTCACTTATTGAGCGCATTCAAAAAGAAGGCGTGTTGATTGCGCTCATCTCTGTCATGGCGTTAGCGGGTGTGTTGTCTTTCTGGAACACAGAGCTTTCGAGCACGTTGTTCACGTTAGCGACCGTGATGGGTTTGTTACCTATTTTGAAAAAAGCCGGAACCCTAGCCAAAAGTGGTTCGCCATTTTCCATCGAAATGCTAATGAGCATTGCGGCATTGGGGGCCTTATACCTGGGCGAAACCGTCGAAGCAGCCATGGTGTTGGTGCTGTTTTTGATAGGTGAGCGCCTTGAAGGGTATGCGTCTTCCAGGGCGAGGGATGGCATTCAAGCGTTAATGGCACTGGTGCCGGACGACGTTATTCGCATTGACGATGACGGCAAACGTAAAAGCGTCGCTGTGTCGAGTTTGCAGCCTTCACACTGCATAGAAATTGCACCAGGCGGCAGATTGCCTGCGGATGCAGAACTGATGGGTCACACTGCCAGTTTTGATTTGAGCGCGTTGACGGGCGAATCGATCCCCGTAGAAAAACTGGTGGGCGAGAACGTCCCCGCAGGCGCGTTGGTCGTTGACCAAGTGGTGCAACTGCGTGTTGTGTCAGAACAAGGCAAGAGTGCGATTGACCGTATTCTTACGCTGATAGAAGAAGCGGAATCACGCCGCGCGCCCGTGGAGCGTTTTATCGACCGCTTTAGTCGCTGGTATACGCCATTGATGATTCTGGTTGCCGCACTCGTCGTGATTGTGCCGCCGTTGCTGTTTGGCGAAAGTTGGGATACGTGGGTATATCGTGGTCTCGCGCTGTTGCTCATTGCCTGCCCGTGTGCCTTGGTGATTTCAACGCCAGCGGCGATGACTTCAGGCCTTGCCGCTGCAGCAAGGCAGGGCGCATTGATTAAAGGGGGTGCAGCACTAGAAGCTCTCAGCAAGGTGGATTACATCGCCTTCGACAAAACAGGCACCCTGACGGAAGGCAAGCCAGTAGTGACTGATATTCTGACATGGTCAGGCGACGAGCAAACATTGATCGCGCAGTCTGCAGCGATTGAAACAGGTTCGCATCATCCCCTTGCTAAAGCATTGGTTGCCGAAGCAAAGCATCGACAAGTCCCTGAGTTAGTTGCTCAACAGATGAAAGCGACCGTAGGGCGAGGCGTATCTGGTTTGGTTGAAGGGAAAATGATTGCGCTGGTGGCGCTCGACAAACTTGATGCCACACAGGACATCAGCGATGCGCAGCAAGACGCTGCACAAGCGATGGCGATGTCAGGAAAAACTGTCGCTATTGTTTTCGTCGACAAAGAAGCAAAAGGTGCCATCGCGTGGCGTGATGAGCTGCGTAGTGAAGCAAAAGAGACCGTGTCTGCACTCAACCTTGAAGGCGTCCGCTCCGTCATGTTGACAGGAGATAACCCCAAAGCGGCGGCAGGTCTTGCTGCACAGTTAAACATGGAATACCGCGCTGGTCTTATGCCTGAAGGTAAAGTTGATGCCATCAATGAACTTGCGAAAATAGCTCGTGTTGCCATGGTGGGGGATGGCATCAATGATGCGCCAGCAATGAAGGCGGCAACCATTGGCATTGCAATGGGCGGGGGGACTGACGTTGCACTTGAAACTGCAGACATTGCTCTGAGTCACAATCGCATTGAAAGCTTGCCTGATATTGTCAATCTAGCGCGCGCAACCATGTCTAATGTCCATCAAAATGTCGCCCTGGCCGTCGGCCTAAAAGCCATTTTCCTCGTGACCACTGTGCTTGGTTTTACAGGGCTATGGGTTGCAGTGCTCGCAGACAGTGGAGCAACAGCGATCGTGACCATGAATGCACTAAGATTGTTGAAATGGGGCAAAAAGAAATAATTTACGTATTGCTAATATAAGTGGGCATGGTGACGGTAAATCTAACGATATTGTTTGTTCATAGTGATGAGTATCTACAATTTGTGAAATCATGTGAAAGCAGGATGGTTCAAAAGTGATATTAATCACTTTAAAATTTTCACTGGACGCTATTGTGAACATATTGAATGCCACAGCCCATTTTCTAGTGGCAATGTAGATAAGAGTAATGACTTATCTTGTTGAACCCAAGCATTAAGGAAAGCGTTATGACTGAGCAAACTGTATTTCATCTAGGTGTTTCTAAAGCGGATCTTGAAGGTGCCAAAATGGCGATCATTCCGGGAGATCCTGCTCGAGTTGAAAAAATCGCAGCATTGATGGAAACGTCGAAATTCCTTGCTAGTCACCGTGAGTACACCTTGTACTTAGGGCGTATTGATGACAAGCCAGTCGTGGTATGTTCTACCGGCATTGGTGGCCCATCAACATCCATTGCTGTTGAAGAATTGGCGCAGTTGGGCATTGAAACCTTCCTTCGTGTGGGTACAACCGGTGCGATTCAGCCGAACATCAATGTTGGCGATATGATCGTGACGACGGCATCTGTGCGTTTGGATGGTGCAAGCTGCCACTTTGCGCCATTAGAGTTTCCTGCGGTTGCAGACTTTGACGTTGCGACAGCGATGAAAGTGGCTGCGGATGCGTCAGGTGCAAAAGTGCACACAGGCGTTACTGCATCGAGTGATACTTTCTACCCAGGTCAAGAGCGCTATGACACCTTCAGTGGTCGTGTTGTGCGTCGCTTCCAAGGCTCAATGAAAGAGTGGCAAGACATGGGAGTGTTGAACTTCGAAATGGAATCGGCAACTTTGCTAACCATGTGTGCAAGTTCAGGGCTGCGTGCAGGATGTATCGCCGGCGTTATCATCAACCGCACACAAAAAGAAATTCCAGATCAAGCAACCATGGCCGAAACCGAAGCGCGCTCTATTCGTGCAGTGGTTGAGTCGGCGCGTAATCTGATGAAGATGGATGGATAATCGCGTCATTTCTAGCGATTAGTTCTTCGAGTTAAGATAAGAAAGCCAGCAGAGATGCTGGCTTTTTTTGTTTCCGTTGCGTCTCTACTTATGCAAAGGACGTCTTTTCATAACCACCGGCTTTCAGGAACCATTGGTGTAAGTGGGTTTTCAAGTCGCCCAATTGATCAGGGCCAATGAGAGCCAAACCAAGGTCCGTTGCGCGAGTTATGTCATGATGACGAAGCGGGCGGAAGCTGACCAACATAGCGCGCGCTTGGAGGCCGCCTAATAGGTCGCGAATAGATTCCAACTTGTACAAGGTATCATCACCGTCGCTCGACATTCCTTTGGTTTTGCACTCGATGATGTGAAGTTTGTTATTCACCACCGTGGCAACATCCAATTCATTACGCACTTCTTTTTCGCCAATCTGGCGATAAACTTGCACACCCAATGAGTAGTCTTGAATGGTCAGCAACTCACGCTGAATTTGTTCAACGATGTGGTGCACATACCATTCGAGCCATTCGCCATTCGCAAAACGGCGCGCTGCTTCGTTGGCGAAGGTCAAGGTGCCACCTTGGTAGGATGACAGCCCTGCATCGTTTAGATCATCAATCAGCATACCCAATTCGCGGTAGCCTTGTTGTTTCTCACTCAGCTCTACATCAAGACGCTGTTCTTTACGACAAGTGGTCGCCAAGTAATTTAACGTGGCAAGGCCAGGGCCAAGTTCATAGGCATTGCTTGCCCATTTGTGGCCGACGGTTTCAATGGTGGTTTCAAGTGGGCTTCGAATATTGTCTTCAAGCAACTCACAACGTGCACCGAAAATAGTGAGATAGTCGCTAATGTTGATGTGATCTTCCACCTGTTGCTGTTGTCGACCTTCAGGGAAAAGCCAGCACAGCTCGTCGCTGAAAGGTTCAATGACATAAATCGGCCACTGGTAGGTGCGGAACACTTCATAGGCAGAAAGTAGACGGTGGCGCAGTCCGCAGCTTGCATTGAAGTAAACTTTAGCGCTTTCTTGCTTCAGTTTCTCAGCTAACTCAACAAGCTTGGACTTGATGAGTGGGATATTGATGTCTGTAGGGATCACGTAAAATTCAGTCTGAATGCCTTTCGGTAGCAAGACCTTACTCAGCTGATCAAATTGGTTCTGCTGTTCCTCAACGCCAATAAAGATGACTCTCTCGGCCTGTGATTGGCGGTGCAGCAAAGCGGTGACCAGCCTCACGGGGTCTTGGTCGATAATACCAACATGAATGGCCATAGTTACTCCATGGTTAGTCAGCACTACGAACATTTCGCATGCCGACTTATTGTTATAGTTCTTCTAATATCTGGTCGCGGCGCGAGATATTCAAGTACTTAGTAATTTTTCTCTCTGTTTAAGATAGGAGTGATTCACTTCTATTCGTGTTTTGCACAAAAAGTGCCACCAATATTGGCCTGTTTTCCTAATCTTAATAGTGTCACTTGTTTCATTGTTGATGATTTCCAAAAAATTCATCGATAAACCCCGTCTCACTATTTCTCAATGTTGAGCCTTCAATGAAACTAGGGGAGTGAGCTTATGACACGCATCTCCTTGATGGTTAGACTACGTGCACATCATCAAGGACATACGACTGCAATTCGACATGCGAAGCACTGGGGAGAGTTATGATTGGTCACGAGTTTGATTCCAAATTAGACGTTATCGAGGTTAGAGGACAGGCGTTTCTAGTCACGAATGATGCGAGAATCATTGGCCTCGAAAAAGGCATGCACATCGCGCCGAATCAAGTACTTTTGACAAACAACGACAGTGATGTCGTGGTTGCCCTAGATGGCAACGTCTTTCAAATCGATAGCCAATGCGCTTCCTGTTTGGTTCCTGCAACCGCGGGTCAAGATGCTTCTATTGCGACAACGCCAATTCAAGCCTATTTCAATGGTGAGGTATTGGATTCAGATTTGCCTTTGAATCTTGACGTTGCCCAGCTCCAAGAATTGATTTTACAAGGTGTCGACCCCACCGAAATCTTTGAAGAAGCAGCAGCTGGTGAAGCCGCTGAAGGTTCTTCGAATGCAGGTTTCGTCGTTATTGAGTACCTTAATGCCTCCACACTTGCTGAAGCCGGGTTCGATACCACAGGACCGGCAGGTGATAGCAATATCATTCCAGACTTCTTTGGCGACGATGACAATCGCAACGATGGCGGTGATACCACACCGCCTGTTCCGCCTCCTCATGTTGATGGTGCTGGTGGCCAGCGCATTTCGCTTTCCGTCGATGAAGGTGATCTCGATAACTCACCTTACGGCGCACCGACCACGGCGGCGTTTACGATTGAAGCTGGCACTGAAGCGTTAAATCCCAGAACGCTACAAATTGCGCCGAGTGCTTTAACACAATTTGAGACGGAATTGAGCACGATCACTTCAGGTGGTGAACCTGTCGTGTTCACACGTTCAAGCACGGCGTCTGGTGATACGGGTACGTTTACGCTGGTGGGGACGGTTGATGGCGAAGTGGTCATCACTTTGACGGTGACGGCAACACAAGATGGCGACGATTTGTCTGTCAGTGCCACGCTCGATCAATCTGCACCGCTGGACCATTTGAGTGGTTCAGGCACATACATTGAAATCAACGGTGATGCGATCACCATTGATTTGCCGTTACAAGTGGCTGATAGCTCTGGCGACTTACTTCAACAACCTGCGCAAATTCAGTTAATCAGCAACGATGGTGCCGCCCCTATTGTGGGTACCGCTAGCGTTGAGATAGAAGAGCCGCAAAACAACCCCGTCAGCGAGAAGCGCGAATCCACGACTGAAGGCATTGATCTTGGCAGCGACAATATCACCAAAATTGAGTTTGACAATACACAAGCCAAGCTCGCTTTTGATGGTGTCACCAGCCATAACCAAGAAACCTGGGTGGACACTTCTGTTGATGGTGTGGTGACCCTACGCGTCGTTGGCTCGGACGAGGCCGTACTTGAGATTTCGCTAAAAGTACCGTCTGCGTCGGGTGAAACCGCCGCGTATGAAGTGACACAATTTTTGCCTATCGACCAAGATGAAGATGTTGTCGGTGATGGCAACTTTGAACAGTCTACATTTACACTGCCGTTCAAGGTTTACGATAACGACGGCGATGTGAGTAATGATTCCGAGGTGACGTTCACCATTAAAGATGGTGTACCGACAGCGGGAGGCGAGCGCCTGAATGCTGCCGGTGATCCACAAGACTTCTTGGCTATCGATGAATCGGGTACTAGCCAAGATACCTCTGAACGAAATTCAGCGACAGGTTCATTTGATATTGAAGCGGCGTCGGACAAGTTGATGCCAGACACGTTGAGCATTGAAGATTTTGCATCGCTTCAAACAGAGTTGATGGAGCTTCAGAACAATGCGGGTGAAAATGTTGATGACGTAAGCTTGGTGGAGAGTACTGATGCAAGTGGTAATCGTGTTCTGACGATCACCGCATCCATCGGTGGCGAACCGGCGTTGGAGTTTGTGTTCACTGCTACACAAGCTGCGGGCGCTATCGATGTCACGGTAGAAACGGCATTCCATCAATATACACCGCTTATTCATCCGCAAGACCCAGATGCAGCGCAGCAAAGTGGCAATGTCACCGCGGATGACAAGACCATTACCATCAAAATTCCGGTACAAATCCAAGACTCTGATGGCAATAGCCTCATAAATCCTGACTCGACCTTTGACCCAAGCGCACCTGATCATCAAGGCCGTGTGGTGACATTCGAAGTGACGGACAATGCGACCGAGACGATTGATGAGACCACGGTTGATGCAATAACGGTTGATGAAAGTGGCATTGATGGCAGTGCGACCAGTCACCAAGGCTCGCAAACCAGCGGCACTTTGAACATTGATGATACCAACAACAGTGGTAGCCCAAACAACTTGAATGTGCATGATGGCTCGGGAGACACGTTAGCGGATTTCAATTTTGAAACCGACTACGTGACGTACCCTGATGGCCAGCCTGTCGAGTCGGGCGGCTTTCCTGTTCGTATGGAACAACGCCCTGAAGGCGATACCTTCCCGAAAACCTATTACGGCGTTGCAGATGATAATTCTGGTGACCTACGTGATGTATATAAAGTGGTCCTCGCGTCAGATGGCACTTTCTCCTTTGAATTATTAGCAGGGCTTGATCACGCAGAAGGTGATGGTATTAACACCTTAACCTTTAATCTGACCGCTTTCGCTACCGATGCTGATGGTGACGTCGCATCAAAAATCACTGTGCCGATCACTGTTACCGATGACATTCCGCGTACAGAAGGCAATTTGTCTATCGACATTGATGATCTCGATACCGGCGCTATCTCGGTCAATGTCTTTGAAATCACCGACCCATCACAAAACCCTGGCATTGAAGACCTACAAGGGGCAGATAGCAACACCCTCATTACCCGTATCTTTAATGGTGAAGAGTGGGTGGATGTGTCAACGCGTCGTGAATCTGAAATTGATATCTTCTCAGAAGCGGATCCAAGCATCCAAATCGGTACCGTCGTGATTGACCCAAGGACCGATCCTGTTGGCCAAATCACGTTTAACTTAACCGATGAAGAGTTCACTGGGTCGATTGATCAGTCCCTTCGCTATGAAGTCACGGATGGCGATGGTGACAAAGTAGAAGGCAGTATCTCGCTGGTCATTGATGTCGATGCGGCGGGTGGACAAAAAGTGTCACTTACCGTCAACGAAGGTGATTTGGATGACGCGACCTACAGTGAAGCATCAAGTTCAACCTTCGCGATTGAAGCGGGTACAGAACGTTTGGTGCCAGGGTCTCTGCAAATCGCACCAAGTGCACTTGCCTTGTTTGAGTCAGAACTGGCGACGATTACTGCAGGTGGCGAGCCCGTTGTCTTTTCGCACAGCGTGGAAGGTGACGACGTCGGCACCTTTACCTTGGTCGGTAAAGTGGGTGATGAGGTCGTTGTGACGCTCACCGTCGTTGCCGAGCAAGACGGCAATAGTTTATCCGTCACGGCTACATTAGATCAGACGGCACCGCTGGACCATAGCTCGGGCACAGGCACTTACGTCAACATTGATGGTGACCAGCTAACCATCAACTTGCCGTTGCAAGTTGAGGATACGACGGGCGAATTGATGTTGGCGCCGGCCGAAATCACCATGGTCAGTAACGATGGCGCGGCACCAATCATTGAAGATGTGGCGGTTGAACTGCAAGAACCACAGAATAACGCAACGGATCCTGTTGTTTCTTCTACGTCCGACGGTGTTGATTTGGGCAGTGATGAAATCAGCAAAATAGAGTTTGATGCAACGGCGGCTGAAAGCGCGTTTGACGGCATCACAAGCAATGGTGAAGAAACCTATGTCGATACGTCTGTCGAGGGCGTTATCACACTGCGTGTGACGGGCACTGATGAAGCGGTACTCGAAATCGCAATGAAAGCGCCAGAATCAAGCGGCGATGATGTTTCTTATGAAGTGAAACAGTTCCTTCCCTTCGACCAGAATGAAGACGTTAGCGGCGATGGCAATTTCGAGCAATCGACCTTTAACCTGCCGTTTACTGTCTTCGACGCGGATGGCGACGAGAGCAACAGCGCGGAAGTGAGCATTACCATCAAAGATGGTGTGCCAACAACCGGTGGTGAGCAACTGGATGGCAGCGGAAATCCTGTCGACATACTTGAGCTCAGTGAGAATGTCACAACCCAAGATGCATCAGAATCTAATTCTGCAACAGGCTCGTTCGATTTAATTGCTACATCTGACAAATTGGTGCCTGATACATTAAGTATTGAAGATTTTGCGTCATTGCAGACCGAGTTGATGGAGCTGCAAAATAACGAGGGCGAGAACGTCGATAGCGTGACGCTGGTTGAAAGTGTCGACGGCGACGGTAATCGCGTGTTGACCGTTGCCGCATCTGTTGGCGGGGAGACAGTGCTTGAGTTTGTCTTTACTGCAACGCAAGCCGCAGATTCTCTGGATGTCACGGTAGAGACCGCGTTCCATCAATACGCGCCATTGAATCATCCACAAGATCCAAGCACTGCGCAGCAAGAAGGTGGTGTGACGGCAAATGGTGACGTTATTTCGATCAAAATTCCTGTCCAAATCCTCGATTCTGATGGCAACAGTCTGATCAACCCTGACAGCACCTACGACCCAAGTGCGCCAGATACACAAGGACGCATCGTCACATTTGAAATTAAAGATGATCAAGTCGATACGGCAGAAGAAAGCACCGCCGATACCCTCACTGTGAATGAAAACAGCATTGATGGCAGTGCGACGAGCCACCAAGGCTCTCAAGCCAGCGGTAACTTGAACATTGATGACACCAACGACAGTGGCAATCCTAACAACCTCGATACCAACGATGGTGTGGGCGACAACTTGAAGGATTTCAATTTTGAAACCGACTACATCACATACCCTGACGGTCAGCCGCTGTTGTCAGGAGGTTTTCCTGTCCGGATGGAACTGCGCCCTGAAGGCGATACGTTCCCGAAAACCTATTATGGCGTTGCCAGTGATGAGAACGGTGATGATCGTGATGTTTATTCATTAGTATTGGAGTCTGATGGCTCATTTTCTTTTGAGTTGCTGGCAGGGCTCGATCACGCAGAAGGCGATGGGATCAATACCCTGAGCTTCAACCTGACGGCATTCGCGACTGACGCTGATGGGGACGTTGTTTCTCAAGTCACCGTTCCAATCACAGTGACCGATGATGTGCCGCGCACAGAAGGTAACCTCGCCATTGCGATTGATGATCTCGACGGCACACCAGTGACCGTTTCACTGGATGTGTTTGAGATCACTGACCCATCACAAAACTCTGGCATTGAAGACCTACAAGGGGCGGATAGCGTAACGTTAATCACGCGTTTGTTTAACGGTATTGAATGGGTGGATGTGTCTACGCGCAGTGACTCTGAGATAGACATTTACTCAGAAACGGATAACGCTATCAAGATTGGTACGGTGGACATTGACCCTCGTACAAGCCCTATAGGGCAAATCACCTTCACGTCAACGGACGCCAATGTGATTGGTTCCGTTGATCAAAACATCCTTTTTGAAGTGACCGATGCAGATGGTGACGTGGTTGAAGGCAGTATTGCGCTGACCATCGAAGACCAAATACCCACCATTGTTGTGAACCCATCGACATCGGGAGAGCAGCAAGAAATCAGCGGCGTGGAAGACCAAGGTCAAGACAACACCGATACCGAAGCCGATGGCGTGACGCCTGCGAATGGCGTTGCGATCAACATGCAATTGAGTGTGGGTGATAACGATCTGGGTGAAGCGCTCGAAGAGAACGGCAGTTTAGTACTCAACGGTGAAGTGACCCTCGCAACACGTGATGCTGCTGGTGACATTGGCGGGACGTTCTACTTTAACGGCACGGCGATTACACCTGATGGTGATGGAAACATTGTGTTTGATAGCACCATGTTTGAAGCCGTTGATGGTTCAGACCCTATTACGTTTAACCTCGTGGGCATTACCTTTATTCCTGACCCTGATTACTCGTCATATGACGACACTGATCTGATTGAGTTTGATGTCGAGCTTGAGGTCAATGGCCACGACCCTGTCTTTACGTCATCACCGATGCAAATCAATATTGACGGCATCGCGGATACGCCAAGTATCACCTTGATTGGTGACGCCGCCGATGGTGTGTTTGAGATTCAAGAAGATCACGACCCGTTTGACCCGTTCAACCCGGAACCTTTCCGTTTAGGGGATTTAGTCAGCACCGAACTGCAAGACACAGACGGTTCAGAAACGTTAGGTCTTGAGATTACGCTTTCACCTGATGTGGGTGAGTTACGCGGTGGACGCATCGTTCTTGAAGACGGTGTGTGGAAGTTGGCCGATCCGTCATTGTTGAGCGGCGTGAGCTTTACACCGGATGAAAACTTCAGTGGTGATATTACGGTCACCGTGAAAGCCATTTCGACAGAAAGTGACCCAGCATCAGTCAATACTGCTGAGACGGACACTTCGTTCATCATTCGCGTTGAACCTGTTGCGGACGATGCTCGGCTCACGACGCGACGTGTCTTTGGTACGGAAGATGCGGGTAATGCTGACCCAGACATTGCTGAGGGCAACACTGCCATTGCCCTTGGTAGTGCGATCACGTTGCAGTCGCTGGAAGATACCGACGGTTCAGAGGAGCTCTTCGTCCGCATTTTTGACATTCCAGATGGGGCAGTGCTGCAACTGAATGATGGCACGACAATCACGCCACTTACTGATACTGACCGCGTGTCGATTGACGATTTGGACAAACTTGAAATTGTGCCTCCTGTGCACAGCAATGAAAACTTCACCTTGCAGGTTGAAGGTATCGTTGTAGATACAGCCACAGGCTCTGCTGACAGTGAACGTATCATTTCAGCTGAACCGATAGATGTCGTTATCGCGGGTGTCGCTGATGTTCCCGTGTTTGACGTTAACAACCCGGGCACTGATGCCGGAGAATGGGCATTTGATACTGACACTGGCATTGTGTCGACAACCGTGCCGGAAGATGGCGTCGCGGGTGACGGATTGGTTGCAGTCGATTTCAACCTGGTGTCTGGAGAAAATGCGCTATCGCCGTCAGACACATCAGAATCTCTGTCTCTGATCATTTCAAATCTCCCTGAAGGTTTGAGTTTTGTTCAAATCGACGGCAGCGGCGCAGAAACCGAAGTAGAAATTACCTTTGCGGGCTGGGTGACGAACGATGCGGGTGAATCCGTACAAAGCTATGTGATTGACCACAGCACGTTTGCAGATGGCAATGTTTATATCAAGTTGCCACCAAACCTCACTGAAGATATCAAAATCGATGCGCGTGTAGTTGCCACGGAAAATGACGGTGATGAAGCCGTTCTAGATACCTCTATAGAAATCAAGATCGACACCCCTCAGATTGATGCCGAGGATTATGTGGAATCCACGTCTATCGGCAAAGAAGATGAGTGGGTCAACATCAATTGGAAGCCTGATCTGTCAATCGCTGGTATCGATGAATCCAACGCTCAAGGTGCGGAAGAGATCGTTGTCGGTGCTGTAATTTCGGGTTTTGAAGCCACTGACAGTGTTCAACTGGTGAAAGGCACAGACGTAATTACGCTGACGCCAGCCGGTGGCACCATTGTGATCTCAGAAGCACAGATCACTGATGGCTACCAATTGCAGGTGAAACGCGCAGAAGACAGCGATATAGACCTGACGCTGAATACCGTTGTAACGGTAAGGCAGTCTGATTTCGAAGACCCTTCAATCACCACAGAGAAGGACATTGAAGGTGTGGTGAACATTAACATCGAAGCTAAAGTCGAAGAAGACAGCGTGTTGACCTTCGTTGATAGTACTGGGGCTTCAACGTCAACCCTGTCCACAGAGACTAACGGCGTGCTCGAGTTGAAGAATGCGATTCGATACGACGAACTCGATTTATCGAGTGAAGAAGTGCCAATCAAGGTGGTTATCACTGATCTTGCCGATGGGTTCTATGTCACGAATGCTCTTTATGACGGGGACGGTGGTTGGATTCTGAATGACCCTAACGACTTTAACATCGTAGCGCCGGAAAGTTCGAGCGGCACGACCACGTTTACTTTGTCGGCATTGATCGTTGATGGAGGTGACAATAATGAGGGCGATGAAAGCCTACCTGTGAAGGTGAGCAGCAATACCATTACGTTGACTTACCAGAACAATACTGACGTGGACAATGTTGCACAGGCTATCACTGTGCCTACAGCCCCTGTCGTGGCAACGGGCGATGAAGATAATCCAATCTCTTTACAAAGTTTGGGCGAAGCATTAAATCTAACGTGGCCGACAACCGGTGACACGGAGTTTGACCAGGTTTCCTTTGTCATCAAAGGCGAAGATTTACCGCAAGGTGCAGTGGTTGGCGGGGCGAACTATCACATAGATACTGATACCTATGTATTTGATCCACCGGGTATGCAATCCTCAGGTAACGCGTATCCAGACGGTTTTGATCTGACTGAACTTACGATCACAGCCCCCACCGACTTTGCTGGCGAACTACAAATACCGATTTCAATCGTTAACGTGGATTCGTCGAGCGGTAACACGTCAACCGTCGATGTGACCGTGGAACTGCACGTTAACCCGTTAGCGGACGTGTTACCGCCAACAGGTACAGAGCAGCCGAGCGATAATTCCTCCGATTACAGTTTATCGTTGACGGTGAAAGAAACCCAAGGGCTTGATGAAAATCAACAGCCTGTGACGGGAACGGCAACTGAAGAAGTGGTGTTTGATGAGGCGCTAGAAGATGGCCTTGTGATCCTTAGCATGTCAGTCTTATTGGCTGATGTAGATGCAGTGAATGGCGAAGAAACGATTTCAAATGTCGTACTGACCGTTGATGAAAGCATGGGTAAGTTTTTGCTGCCAGACGGGACAGAAAGTACGACGATTTCGCTAGATGGCATGGATATTACCAATATCAAATTTAAACCAGCGCCAGATTTTAGTGGTGAAGTCAGCATTGACGGGAGCTTAACCATCACAGATACGGCGACCATTGATGGATCGGAAGTGTCAGATTCTCGCGATGTCACCACGTCCTTCACGTTTGACGTGACGCCAGTGAATGACACCGTCACCATCACGCAAGATGGCGTGGGACTCACTGATGGTGAAGAGATCGAAGTTGAAGGCACTGAAGACGTATCTGGTGGTATTTCACTGGCGTCTATCGGTGCATCTTTCAGTGATGTCGATGGGTCTGAAACCCTCTCATCGGTGATTGTTAGCAACGTGCCAGAAGGCTTTACACTCAATGCACCTGCATCTAATGCCGGTGGAGGGCAGTGGGTCATTGCTGCTGAAGATTTGTCTAATCTGACAAGTCTGTCTGAAATAGCCCTAGTGCCGCCGAAAGACTTTAGCGGGACAGTAGATGTCGTGTTGACGATTTACACCAAAGAAGCGGGATTGAACTTTGTTGTTGGTGAAAGCCAAGATCTCACGCTGACGGTTACGCCTGAAGGCGATGGTGCAACTGCAAGTGTCGTTGCAACGGCGTCTACAACAGAAGACACGGCAGTCACGCTTGAGATGGAAATTAATGCCATTGACGCAAACCCTAGCTTGAACACTGCGGGTCAACCTGCTGGCGTGAGCTTTACAGAAAATGGCCCAGAGACCCTACTGATCACGGTTTCAGGCATTCCTGCCGGCGGTAAGATCATCCTCCCTGATGGTGTAACAGGTACCGTAACACCTGAAACGTCTGACGGAGGTGAGGTTGTTGTCGCCGTTGATAATACCAGCTTGAACGATTTGACCTTCTTACCACCGCCGGATGCAAATGGCGAGTTCGTCTTAGATTTGGCGATTCAAACATCCGACAATGGCCAAGTCTCGGCTGATGTGGTGAACAAACAAGTCACTGTGTCAGTGTCTGCTGTGAATGATGCCCCAGTCAACATCATTGCTGACAGCTATGCTGCAGAGGAAGACGCCATTTTGACCATCACCGACCTTCAAGTCAGTGATGTTGATGTGGCGGAAGGAACCTCGATTGTTGCTGTTGAACTTGTGGTGGGCGCAGGCAACGTGCTTGACCTAGTCGGTGATACAACAGGTATTGATGTCACGGGTCAAGGCACCAATACCCTCATATTAGAAGGTGATATTGATGCGATTAACACCTTACTTGCTGAGGGTGTAACGTACGAGTTTGCGGGTGAGAACACCTCAGGCTCGGATGAGATTCAAATGACCACCCGTGACCGAGGTAACTTCGGAACGGGCGGTCAGAAATTTGACCGAGATACGGTGGATATCATCGTTGCACCGAAAGCGGACTTACCCGAACTGACATCCGCAGCGCAATTGGCATCCATGCGTGCAGCAACGGGTGCATTAATGCCATTACTTGGCCTAATGGCCAGTGTGGTTGACCCCATTGCTGATGAGTTCTCCGTGACATTCAGTGGACTAGGTACTGTTGGCCAGGTGGTTGATAGCACTGGCAGGCCAGTGGGCACCGATAACGGTGACGGAACGTGGACGTTTGACCAAGGCACACTCGCGATGACCGACCTGTCGACGCTTAACCTCACGTTTAGTGGCCAGCCAGCGGGTGACGTGACAATTACAGCACTGTCTGATGTGGGTGACGGTGAACCGCTGTCATCAACCATTACAGTCAATGTCGATGTCGTGGATACGGCGACTGATGCCGTGTTGAACGACGCCGACAACAGCAATGCTGACCTTGTGATTGATGGCACAGCCAATACCACGGTATATGGCGGTGCAGCTGACGACATCCTTGTCGGTGGCTTAGGCGAGGACATCCTTGTCGGTGGGGCCGGTGATGATGAGCTGTGGGGCGGAGAGCGTAACGGTACCGGTGATGGTGAGAAAGACACCTTCGCGTGGGAGTCGGGCGACTTTGGTACCGCAGCGGCACCAGCAACTGACACCATCAAAGACTTTGAAACAGGCGTTGATGTTATCGACATTTCTGCCGCATTCGCAGCAGATGGGATCTTCACCTTTACGGAATTGGCGAATCGTCTCGACATTCAAACCGTTGATGGCAATACACGCATTCAAGTGTTGGATGAATCAAGCAGCCCGATTCAAAACATCATTGTTGAAGGCAAAACGCTCGATAACTTGCTAGGTATGGATGCGACGACCTTGACGCAAGATGAAGTGCTTGAATCCATGTTAATGGCAGGTCAACTAGTCGTGTTCGATTCATCGGCCACGCAGTTTGGTACTGAAGCAGATGATGCCTTGGTGGCAAACCCAGCAGGTGAACGTGTTTTTGCGGGTGATGGCAATGACACCATAGAAGCAGGGCTTGGTGATGACATTCTTGTCGGCGAAGAAGGTGATGATGTGTATACCTGGACTGCATCTAGCGTTAGCACAACGTCAAACACTGATACCATCGCTGACTTTGAATTGGGTGACAGTGTCACGGGTGACAAGCTTGATGTTTCAGCACTTCTGCCGGATACGGTGGATAGCTCATCCAGTATTGCAGAGCTTCTCGATTACATTCGTCCTGAAATGACAGACGATGGATTGACCTTGCACGTTTCGCAAACAGCGGGCGGCACAGAGGTACAAGACATCGTGCTGCACAATGTTGGCTTCACCGAGCTGGGTCTCGACTCCGGGGCCACAGGCACGCAAATCCTTGATGAACTGCTTCAGCAGCAAGCGTTGAAACTCGATTAATGTTCGTAGTGACAAATTAAATGTCATGATATGAAAAGCACTGCACTCTTGCGGTGCTTTTTCTTACCGCTGCTGTTCGTTTACTGTCGGCGGCGCTATATTGAAGAAAATCAATAAGACAGTTGAACCATGAAAACCTTATTTGCTCACCGAGGTATGTCCTCTCTCGCACCAGAAAACACGTTAGCCGCATTCTCTCTTGCCCCTCAATATGGACTTGATTGGATTGAGTGTGATGTCGATATTCTTGCAGACGGTACCATTGTCGTCAGCCATGATGATACCTTGGATCGCTGCACTGATCGCCCTGGCAGTCTTTATGATTTAACACGAGAAGACCTGCAAGATATCGATGCGGGCAGTTGGTTTGCTGATGAATTTATAGGGGAACCACTTCCGACATTCGCTGACTTGATCGCCCTAGTGAATACCCTCGAGATCAACGTTAACGTCGAAATCAAATCGTGTACCGCAGGGTGGGAGATGTCAGAAAAGCTGATTGATGGCGTGCTGTCTGAATTGAAGAACCTGAACAAAACCAGCGACCTTCTCGTGTCGTGTTTCAACCCGCTTGTACTGGCGGAATTCAAACGTCGCAGCCCACACACTAACGTGGCGTGTTTGTTCTCTCGAGAGATGTTGTTAGAAGGTGATTGGCTCTCTGTTTTGCAAGCGTGTAAAGCAGATGCCATCAACGTTGATAACGAAGGGCTGACGAAAGAACAGGTGATTGAAATGAAAAGCCATGGCTATGCCGTTAACGTGTATACCGTGAACCATTTAGGGCGCGCCAATCAGCTCTTTAACTGGGGCGTTGATGGAGTGTTCACGGATGTTGGGCAAAATTTCCCTTCTCGATACCGACATCTTAATCAAGAAAAATAGTATAAGTTCCTCTTATTGATAGGTGGTGCTTATTGAATTGATAATAAGCACCCATTATCCCTCCCGCCTTCGTTGCCGTAATCTAACCCCATAAGCAAAGAGGACATTGAGCCTCAGACAAATATCAAGGGGAAAGACCATGACAACCATTAACATTGGCATCAACGAGCAAGACAGATTGGCAATCGCGCAAGGTTTAAAGCATCTACTGGCAGACTCTTATACCTTGTATTTGCAAACTCACAACTTCCATTGGAACGTCACGGGTAAACAATTCCGTGAACTTCATATGATGTTCGAAGAGCAATACAATGCTTTGGCGTTGGCGGTGGATGACATTGCAGAGCGGATTCGTACATTGGGTGTTGCGGCACCGGGCACGTATAAAGCGTTTGCGGAATTGAGTGCGATTGACGAAGTCGACGGTGTACCGAGCGCGGATGACATGGTTGATATTCTGACGCATGGTCATGAGCAAGTGGTGCGTACAGCTCGCCATGTTCTCAAACTTGCACAACAAGCGGATGATGAATCCTCAGCATCTTTGGTTTCAGATCGTATGCGAGAGCATGAGAAAACAGCGTGGATGTTAAGAGCGCTACGCGAGGTATAGTTCCCTCAATGTGTGTTGCTTTTCACTATAGCGAATTAAAAAACCGACAGGAGGTCATGTCGGGCATGACGCCCGACATGACATGGATGACCATTTTATAGCGCCAAGCTTTTTACCATTCCTGCCTCCGCATGCCCGGGAATATTGCAGGCAAACTCCACGTTCTTATCGCCATGAAAATGCCACAACAATTGTTTGGCTTTACCGGGTTTTACCGTGACCGTGCTTCCTGAATCATGGTCGTGGTGACTTGTCGTGGTTTTCATCATTTCTCGGTGCTTCAATTGTTCATCCAGTGAGCCGATTGAAAATTCATGATCAATGTTGCCAATGTTCATTACCACAAATTGCACCACGTCATTCGGTTCGATGGTCACGTCTTTTTTGAAATTAATGCGCATGTCATCCGATAAAATAACGTGAACGACCTTGTCTGGCTTTGCGCCATTCGCGGGCATACCGACCGCAGACATGCCCTCCATATCCATCATGTCGGAGTGATCCATCTTGGTGTTATCCATTTTTCCATGATCCATTTCAGCATGGTTCATTTGGCTATGATCCATGTTTGAATGCTCCATGGCGTTAGAAAAAACGCTTGTCGAAATGAATGCGAGTGATAGTGCAAGGAGTGTTTTTTTCATAATGTATGCCTTTTTGTCAGTCAATTTTAACCGCCGTATCTGCTCAACGGACAGATGCGGCGATAGGTATTAATGAAGTTCTTTGTGTTTCCACAGTTTGAAAATTGCAGGGATCACCAACAACGTGAGAAGCAGGGCAGACGCCATGCCCCCAATCATGGGTGCGGCGATGCGCTGCATAACTTCAGAGCCAGTGCCTTCGCCATACATGATGGGAATAAGGCCAATGATGACGGTAAGCACTGTCATCATGACGGGGCGAACACGCAACCCTGCACCTACGCGGATAGCATGGGTCAGATCGTCTGCGTTTAATTGACGGGATTGCTCGATGGCATCTTGTTTCATGCCATGCCACGATTGGTTCAAGTACACCATCATGATGACGCCAATTTCGACTGCAACGCCGGCCAGCGCAATGAAGCCAACACCAACCGCAATGGAGAAATTGAAGTTCAGGAAATACATCAACCAAAGCCCGCCCACCATTGCCAGTGGGAGTGTCGCCATGATGATGAGCATTTCACCCACGCGGCGGAAACTCATGTAGAGCAACAGCATGATGATGGACAAGGTGATGGGTACAACCACGCTCAAGCGTTCTTTTGCACGCTCCATGTATTCGTATTGCCCTGACCATGCCAGCGAGTAGCCCGCAGGCAGTGCCAACTGCTCGGCAACAATCTGCTGTGCTTCCGTGACGTAAGAACCCAAATCGCGTTGATCGATATCGACGAACACCCAGCCATTTGGACGTGCGTTCTCGGTTTTGATCATGGGCGGGCCATCTTCATAACGAATGTCAGCAACGTCAGCCAACGCAATGCGCGCGCCATTCGGCGTTACTAATGGCAGCTCTTGAAGCTTGACGACGGAATCACGGTAATCTTGCGGGTAACGCACATTGACGGGGTAGCGTTCTAGCCCTTCGATGGTTTCACCAACGTTCATACCGCCTACAGCAGTGGAAATCACTTGTTGAACATCTTTAATGCTTAAACCGTAACGGGCTGCTGCACGACGTTCGATATCGATGGTAACGTAGCGTCCTCCCGCCACACGTTCGGCATAGACAGACGCCGTGCCCGGAATCGTGTTCAAGATGGGTTCGAGCTGCGCACCGATAGATTCAATCACGGCCAGTTCTGGGCCTGCGATTTTGATGCCGATAGGCGTTTTAATGCCCGTTGCCAGCATGTCGATACGTGTTTTAATCGGCATAACCCAGGCATTAGTCAGACCGGGGAATTGAATCAGACTGTCGAATTCTTTTCGTAGCGATTCTGTCGTGACGCCTTCTCGCCACTCAGTGCGTGGTTTCAACTGAATCACAGTTTCAATCATGGTGAGCGGCGCGGGATCGGTAGCAGTTTCTGCGCGTCCGATTTTGCCCCACACGGTGTGCACTTCAGGCACGGTTTTGATCAGCTTGTTGGTTTGCTGTAGTAACTCACGCGCTTTGCCAATGGAAATGCCCGGGTAGGTGGTGGGCATATACATCAGATCGCCTTCATCCAACGGCGGGATAAACTCGCTCCCCAATTTGCTGGTGGGGTAATACGCCGACGCCAGCAAGGCGAAGGCAACCACAAGCATGGTTTTCGGGAAACGAAGGCTGAGGTTGAGTGCGGGTCGATAAAGCGCCACTAAGCCTCGGTTGACCGGGTTTTTATGCTCGGGCAACACCTTACCGCGAATGAAGTAACCCATGAGCACGGGAACCAGTGTGATCGCAAGGCCCGCAGATGCTGCCATCGCGAAGGTTTTCGTGAAAGCAAGCGGTGAGAACATTTTGCCTTCTTGCCCTTCCAGCGCAAACACAGGCACAAAACTCAATGTAATGATGATGAGCGAGAAGAAAAGCGGCGCGCCGACTTCTTCTGCGGCTTTGCTGATCACCTGCCAACGGTTTTTGTCGGTTAAGGGTGTGCGCTCAATATGTTTGTGTACGTTTTCGATCATCACAATCGCACCGTCCACCATGGCACCAATGGCGATCGCTATGCCGCCAAGTGACATGATGTTGGCGTTGATGCCTTGCCAATGCATCACGATAAACGCAGATAAAATACCTATTGGTAAGCTGATCGCGATGATCAGGGATGAGCGAATGTGGAAAAGAAAGAGCGCGCAGACCAACGCAACAACGATGAACTCTTCCGCCAATTTCTTCCAAAGGTTCTCAACGGCGTCATCAATCAAGGTTGAGCGATCGTAGGTGGCCACGATTTCCACACCGTCAGGCAAACCGCGTTGCAGTTCCGCGAGCTTCTCTTTGACGTTGGCGATGACATCACTGGCGTTTTCACCAAAGCGCATGACGATCACGCCACCCGTGGCTTCACCTTCACCATTGAATTCAGAAATGCCACGACGCATCTGCGGACCAATGTTGATGTCCGCAATGTCGCCTAACAGCAGGGGCGTGCCTTTCTCTGTCACCTTGAGTGGAATGGATTGAATGTCTTCTACATTCGTCAGGTAACCCGTGGTGCGAACCATGTGCTCGGCTTCTGCAATTTCAATCACCGATGCACCGGTTTCTTGGTTGCCGTTTTGAATCGCGATGTTCACTTGTTGCAGCGTCAGGTTGTAGGCGCGCAGCTTTGCAGGATCGATCTGCACTTGGTACTGCTTCACCATGCCGCCAACCGTTGCGACTTCTGATACGCCCTCAACGGTTTGCAGTTCGTACTTCAAGAACCAATCTTGTAGGCTGCGCAGTTCTGCCAGATCGTGCTGTCCGGTTTTGTCCTGCAAGATGTAGCTGTATATCCAACCCACGCCCGTCGCGTCGGGGCCCAGTGTGGGTTTTGCACTAGGTGGAAGTTTTGGCGCGACTTGACTTAAATACTCCAACACGCGCGATCGTGCCCAGTACATGTCGGTATCATCATTAAATATGATGTAAACGTAAGAATCGCCAAAGAAGGAATAACCCCGCACCGTTTCTGCGCCGGGCACTGCAAGCATTGCCGTCGTCAGAGGGTAAGTCACTTGGTCTTCGACGACTTGTGGCGCTTGACCTGGGTAGGTGGTTTTGATGATGACTTGCACATCCGACAGATCGGGCAGGGCATCAACGGGCGTGTTTTTCACGCTGTACAAGCCACCAAGGGTAAGAAACACCGTCGCGACCAACACGAGAAAACGGTTGGCGATTGACCAGCGAATAATGGCACCAATCATTGTTGGCCTCCTGCCATTTCAAGCGCTTTGAGTATGTAGCTTGAGCCGTGTTTAACCACGAGGAACCGAACGGTTTGCCCCTCAGAAAAACCCACGAGATCCACGCTTTCATCGGCAGAAAAATTCATTTCTCCCGCGTCCCATTGCCATTCATTCACGGCATCGTGGCGCAGTGTGATCATGCCGAAATCGGCCATCAACATGGAAATGTCACCAGTGACCCACACTTGGTTTACGGTAGATGACTCGCTCAACGTGAAATCGACGATTTCATATTGGCCTGATGGGGCTTTTTTCATTTCAAAGTCGATACGCTGACCTGCCTTGGCGTCGGGCATGTCCATGCCGTCTGCTAGGGTGAAGTTCATTACCATGCCCGGCCAATTCCACTCAGGAACAGGCTCATGATTAATGGTGAACATGCGGTGGCCTGACATTACATCGGTGATTTCACCTTTCGCCCACATGGTCTCTGGCACGCTGTCTTGCGGGTTTTCTTTTATAGCATTGATGCGAGACAAGTCGGCGGTTTGGCTCGATTCTGAATCCAGCATAAAGTGTGCGGATGTCACCACGCGGTGTTGCTCTGTTAATCCGTCCAGCACTTCAATGCGGCTTCCGGCTTCTCGGCCAATTTCAATGCGAGCAGAACGGTATTTTCCTTCGCCTTCGGCAAGCACAACCCGTGTAATACCACCTGAGCGGATCACCGCGCTATTCGGCACGGTGAGCACTGCTTCATCCGTGACAGGTTGAAGCGCAATATTGGCGAACATGTTTGGTTTAAGTTCGCCATTGGGATTGTCGAACTTTAAGCGCACGCGCAAGGTGCGGGTTTTTGGATCAAGAATGGGATAGACGTAATCGATGTTCCCTTTCCATGCTTTTCCGGGGATCGCATCTAGCGTCATGGTGGCGAGGCTGCCTGCTTTCATCCAGTGTGCTTGACGTTCGAAGACCTCTGCATCAACCCACACTTCATCGAGTGGGCCCGCACTTATTACCGCTTGTGCTGGCGACAAATAGCCACCTTCACGAATGTTCAAACTCGCAATGATGCCGTCTGCCACGGCCTTGATATCGACGGTTTGTGATGCTTTTCCACGTTTGACGATAGATTGGATTTGTTCGCGGTCTACACCCATCGAAACCAAGCGCTCAGTCGCGCCTTTGACCAAGCCTTTTCGGCTCGTTCGGTAGGCGTTGAGCAACTCTTCTTGGGCTTTTACCAATTCAGGCGAGTAAAGGGTAAACAGCACATCGCCTTTGGTAACTTTCTCACCAACGGCGTTGATATAGAGCTTTTCCACCCAGCCCGCGATACGCACATTGGTTTGCCAAAGTTTGCTTTCATCAAACGCGATATAGCCAACGGTTTCGATACGCGGCGCAAGCTTGGCCAGAGAAACACCTTCGGTTTTCACACCAAGGTTGTTTTCAACGGAAGGGTTGATTTTAACCGTGCCTGCTTGGTCATTTTTACCCGCAAGGTCATCTTCATAAACAGGGACTAAATCCATGCCCATTGGCGATAGGCCGGGTTTGTCTCGCTGATAGTTAGGGTCCATCGGGGCGACCCAATACAAGGGTTCTTTCTCACCGTTTGCTGACGCCTCGGCCATGTTTGGCATGGAATGGCCTGACAGCAGAAGGTTTGCTCCAAATCCAATGGCACCGCCAACGAGCAACGCGAGAGTGGCTATTTGCATTGTTTTCATTATTTATCCTGCCTTGCTTACTGCTGATGACGTGGTGTTGGGTGAGAAATGTCAGGCTGAACCGCATCGAATTCGAAACCGCCTAATAACGCAGCAAGGTTGCTGTTCACAAGGTTCAAATCGGTAATCAATCGCTGTTGTTCAAGTTCAAGCGCTAGCTCATCCGCGGCGGCTGTGATGACGTCATTGAATTGCGACGTGTTGTTTTGGTAACCACGTTCGACGGCATTGGTGCGCGCGCGAGCTTGAGAAAGCAGGGTGGATTGATAGCGATTGAGCCGTTGTTCAAGGTTGCTTCTGTCAACCAGCAGTGCATTCACTTTTGCGTTCATTTGCGCAAGAAGCAGGTCTTTTTGAGACTTGGCTGCGCCGACTTGGTATTGCGCGGCGGCGTAGGTGCGGTCTTGTTTGTTTTCGGTAAACAGGGGAACGTCTAGGGTGACATAGGCGCTAACAAGATCAGACGCCGGTTGGCCGTTCATGCCATTCGCTTGGCGATGGGCATACATCACTTCTACGCCGAATTGGGGGCTATAAGCTTGCTCCGCAATATTGACCTGTGTTTTGTTCACTGCGATGGCCGCATCGGCCATTTTTACCATGGGGTGCTGCGCCAGTAATGCGTAATGTGCTGTGTCGTCACTGTGTTGGAGACGCGTGTTTAACGCACGCCAATTCAGTGTATTGGTGGCAATCAGGTCTTGTTCATGTTGAAGCCAGCTTGCGCCCAACCATTCAGAAAGCTGGGAAACAATGCGGCGCTGCACTTGTGCGTTAGCGTGAAGTTTTTCGTCTAACTTACTCACTTGAAGTTGAGCATTCAGTAGATCCTGCGCTTCACTCTTGCCGATGGCGTAATTGGTTTGGATGAAGTTAGCCAATTCACGCACCAAATGCTGGTTTTCACGCAGGATCCTTTCAGCCTGTTGTTGATACCCCAACTCAAGCCAAAGTTGTGTCATGTTGTTGGCGATATCCAGTTCACGAGAGGCAACTTGAAGCGCAATGCCATCCGCTTGTTGATTGGCTTTTGTTGCTTGCAGAGAAAGGGTTGAACCACGTTCGAACTGTTGCATCAGCCCAACCGAAAGGTTGGTCATTGGGTCTTCATCAAACTGAAAACTGTCAACAGGCAAGCCGCCGAAGCCGACCTTGATTTTAGGATCCATCAAGGTTGAACTAGCAATGCCCGTTTCACGCATGGCTTGCGATTGGGCGTAAAACGTTTGGCGGCTTTTATCCTCAGTTAATGCTTGTTCGATGAGATGTTTCAGCGCCACTGGCGTGCTTGAAACGTCTTCTTTGATGATGTGCGTCGTTTCACCCGCCGCAAATGCAGGCAATGATGACCACGCCGCGGCACAGATCGACAGTGCCAATACGCTTGGTTTTATTTTCACAGCTAAATCCATTCTGTATACGTCAAAGCCAACGCTAGACGCAGAAAAATCCTCTGCTAGAGACACGCTGATAGGCGTGCAGAAAGCAAATAAGAAAACAGAGAGAGATTTACGCTATTGGGGGTCTATACAGGGAACGCGGAAAGGTTATCAACGCATGGTTTGATTCAGTAGGGACCAGCGCCAACGCCGTGCGATGTAAAACGGCTTGATGGTCAGAGGCGAGAAACGCAAACACACTGACGCAGACAAGTGTGCAGCAGTTGGTTTCCATGTCATCCATCGATCCACAATGTGGGGATTCGGTGTTCGACGTTTTCGGGATGTTGGTGTGATGTGCATGTGGGTTCGACGACCTGTCCGTCATCTGGCAATCCAGCACATTGGATGAAGCCGTGTGTGGTGTCACTTGCTTCGTTGGCAGCATGTCCATGGCCATCATTGTCGATCCTGATGCAACACCAGACATCAGCATGACGAGCAAGCTGATGAGAGATATCCAGTATGTGCGGAAGGACGAAAAGCGCATGTGATGATGTCAACAAAGCCAATATTGATATAAGCGTAAACGTTCCAGTAGGGGGAAGGTCAATGCGATTTCGATAAAATGGCACTTATTGAGTGCTGTATGAATAATATTTGAGCGGCGTGTTTTTGATTTATTACTCATTACCGCTTGGGTTGGGGGGAATAATTCACCGATGAAATGGGTTTGCGCTTTCTTGGTTTAATGCAACCAAATCAGAGCCAACTAACTAAAATTAAACGATTTTCCAATTCAATCATACTTCACATTTTCTTTCTCAATACAGGCATAACATCGTATCGGTTTGTTTATTAATGGATAAATGGAGCGACTGATGACTATAGGTAAATATCTGCGTTGGAAAGATGAGCAAGGCAATGTGTTTCGACCTGTTTCTCTTATTGGTACGGAATTGCTGAATGACCGCACTTTGAACAAGAGCACGGCATTTACCTATGAAGAGCGCGAAGCGTTCCAGTTAAATGGTCTGCTTCCACCGCGTGTTCAGACCTTTGAAGACCAGCTAAATCGTGTGTATGACGGGTTTAGAAATGCGTCAACCGACATCGAGAAATACCTTTTCTTACGTTCGCTGCAAGACAGGAACGAAACCCTTTTCTATGCGTTATTGTCTCGTCACGTTGAAGAGATGACGCCCATCATTTACACCCCAACCGTGGGTAAAGCCTGCCAAGAATTTAGCCACCGTTATCAAAAAGCCCGCGGTTTATACGTCACGGCGGACAACGTGAATCAGATGGGTGAAATGGCACGCCAGTTTGCAGGCAAAGACATCAAAATCATCGTGGTGACAGACAGCCAAGGCATTCTTGGGATTGGTGACCAAGGTGTGGGCGGCATGGGTATTCCGATTGGTAAGCTTTCCCTCTATACGCTCGGTGCGGGTATTCACCCAGCACACTGTTTGCCGATTGCACTGGATGTGGGCACAGACAACCAAGATTTGCTCAATGACCCTATGTATCTCGGTGTGCCACGTCGTCGTATGCGCGGCGACGAATACAAACGTTTCATCAAGCGCTTTGTCAAACAAGTAACGCGCCATTTCCCGAAAGCCGTGCTGCAATGGGAAGACTTCAGTAAATCGAACGCGTTCGATAATTTGAGTGATTACGAAGATGTGTTGCCTTCGTTCAACGATGATATTCAAGGCACTGGCTCTGTGGTGCTCGCGGGTATTCTTGGTGCATGCAAAATCAAAGAAGAAACCTTGATTGACCAAACGTACGTGGTTTATGGCGCGGGTGCAGGTGGCGTCGGCGTCGCCGACCAAATCTATGCGGGCTTGTTGAAAGAAGGCTGTGCACACCAAAACGCGAGAGACAAGATCTTCATCCTCGACTCTCAAGGATTGGTGTTTGATGACCGCGAAGGGTTAGACGAATACAAAAAACGCTATGCCAAACCTCGCCATATTGCGAAATGCTGGGTAACGGAATCAGTCGAAAAAGTCACGCTGACAGAGCTCATCAATCACCATCCTGTGACTGTGCTTCTTGGCACGAGTGGCATTGGCGGTGCGTTCAAATCGGAGCATGTTCAGAAGATGATGGAATACACATCGCGCCCGATGATTTTCCCATTGTCGAACCCAACGGCGAATTGTGAAGCCATACCTGAAGACATTTATCAGTGGAGTGATGGTCGCGCGATCGTTGCAACAGGCAGTCCGTTCGCGAGCGTGAGTTACCAAGGGCGCGAATTCCGCATCGGGCAAGGGAACAATGTGTTCATCTTCCCGGGGGTTGGCCTAGCATCTATTGTCTCTCAAGCAGAGAAAGTGACCTTGGACATGTTCACCATGGCGTCCTATGCCTTGGCAGAATGTGTGTCAGACGACGATTTGGCAGAAGGTTGTGTGTATCCGCGTATTCGCGATTTGAAAGACGTGTCGCTGGTGGTGGCGAAAGTGATTTTGGAACACATTCAGGCGACCAACCCGAATAGTTGTTTACGCGGGAAAGAGATTGAGCAAGAACTTGCGCTGCACATGTGGGAGCCCGTTTACTTACCTTATCGCAGGGTGTAGCGATATCTCCAATTGAAAACAAGAACGCAAAGCCGTCCACGGGGCGGTTTTTTTGTCTTTATTCTTCAATGCTTTGAATGCTTTGAACGTTTTCATTGATTAACGAGGGTTAAACCATTGGCAGAGTGCGTCTAAGGTCAGTTGCACCGCTGGGTGTTTCGCGTCTGATTTTCGGGTTAACACATGCCAAGTCAGAGGAAGGCCATTTTCTGTCAATGGCACGGCGGCGACGAGCTTCTGCGTTAACGAGCGAGTGATTGCCCATTTTGAAAGTATGCTGATCCCCAAATCAACCCCAATCATCTCCACAATCGCATCGGTCATTTCGACGGACTGAATGTGGCGAAGGCGAATACCTGAAGGCTTGATAAACCGTTCGTATTCAAACCCTGGCAATGCATCGAGACTGTAAGTGAGGTAATCCACGTCGGCGAGATCTTCTGCAATAATCCAAGGCTTATCGGCGAACGGATGTTGAGGATGCGTGACAAGAACCAGTTCATCTTCAATCAATGGGGCAGAGGAAAAGGCAGAGTTATCGATATTCACTGGCGAAATCAATAAATCCGTTGCACCTGTTAGCAAGGTATTTTCTGCCTCTCGGGTCGCGGCCGCCACGAAGTCGACCTGCAATTTTTCTCGTTTTACGGGAAGAGAGGCCAAAAAACCGGGAACCCAATGATAAGCACTGTAGGCTGCGACGCCTATTCTCACGAGGTGACTGGCGTTTTGTGCCGTTTGCTCAAAGTCTTTTTCAGCGCGAGATAGCTCGGGCAATAGCAATTGTGCTGCCTGCACCAAGGATTGCCCTGCCGGTGTTGGCCGTAATCTACGTCCCTCACGTTCAAAGATAGGGCTACCTAACCGCCGCTCTGCCTCAGCAAGGCGATGACTCAACGCAGACTGTGTGACGCCTATGGCGTCTGCAGCACGACCAAGACTGCCGTATTTCCCCACCGCTTCCAGAAGTTTCCAGTGCTTAATATCTAGTCGCATAACGTCCAACTGTTTACATGAGAGTTGTTCATGCTTAACGCCTATATTTCATTAATTATATGACGGAAAAGCACCTATTATCCAATGAGAAACGGGAATGTCTGGACAGCGTTATAAGGGGGTTATCGAATGGGTGTGGTTGTTATGATGGGAGCAGCCATTGGGTTTGGACTGAATCCATTGCTGTCTCAGTTACTGCTTCAGCAGGGATACTCGCCTGAAGTGGTCGCATTCTTTCGCTGTGGTATTCCAATGTCACTGGCGCTGCCGTATTTGGGGGCAATAAAAAATAATGCATCAGAATATGTCAGAAGCATGGTCATTGGCGTGTGCTCTGCCTTAGGAATGCTCGCATTTTTAGCGAGTTTTCAATGGGTTTCTCCCACCTCCATCATCCTTATTTATTACACCTACCCCTTGTTTGCGATGTTGTTGGGCTGGCTGTTTTTTGGTCAAACGCTCACGCGTAATCGTCTGATTGCAGCCTGTATCATTGGATTGGCGGTGTCATTGATGCAAGGGTCATTGGACGCCTCAAATGCGCCATTCGGGTATGTGCTACTTTGTTTTGTCGCACCCGCTTCTTACGCACTCGTGATTAACTACCTTTCTCGTCCCATCCTCCCACTTCAGGTAGGCGAGCGAATGAGTGCCACATTAGCAGGTCATATGTTGGTGATTATCCCTGTCATCTGGTTTTCTCAACCGACACTTGTTATGCCCGAGACGTTTGAACAAAGCGGGCTTATTTTGGCAATCGGTGTCTTTGCGGCCGCAATACCTCAATACCTTTTCGTGAGAGGGACGCTACTGTTAGGTGGCGAGAGAGCCACCATGATCAGCACATTCGAGATCGTATTTGCATTGATGTTCAGCGTGGTCTTACTGGGGCAAAACCTAGAATACGTGGAGGTTGTCGCGTGTTTACTGATCGTGACCGCAGGTTTAATACGATTCGAGCCTGAGCCTTCAATGAAAAAGGCTCAAGCTCGAACGGTGGTGGGGTGATGTCTGGCTCGGTATGTTTCAGCGGTGTTCCAAGCAAACCGCGCCTTGGACATGCTACGATTTCGAGTGCTGTAACGCTTTCTCCGCCAGCTTGTCCGTCAGCATGTGCATCTCTGGCAAGATGCGATGGATAAGATGAAGCTGCTGCAACACCATGCCCGCGGAGCTGCTTTCTTCCTCGCGCCATTTACCAAGATGTTTCGCGAGTTCATCGTCATAGCAAGATTGCACATCGCTTTCTTTAGACAGCTTCGCCACCAAGCAATCCAATTCTTTGTGGATGCCTCTGTGTGCTTTCGAGACCAATTCGTGAATGCTGTCGTCATCCATTTGCATGCGGTGTGCGCCAAGTGCGGAGATATAACTCAACATGGCATGGTTTAAGCACAAGAAGCGGAAACTTTCGTCAGTGGCTGTTTGGTATCGGCCGGGTTCAGCCAACATGTTACTGATGGCGGTAGTGAGCTGTGCATCGTTATTGTGTGCTTCACGGCGCGCGACGCGATAGGCCATGGTGTCGCGTTTTCCTATGCGGTACTGACCGATGATTTGCGCGAGATAATCGCGGTTCGCGGCCACTGCATCTTGCATGATCCCGCGAAGGCGGTGCGCTTGCCAATCCGGCAGCACAAAGCGCACAGCGATGACCGACAGCAAACAGCCAATTAAGGTATCGCCCAAACGCGGCAACATGACGGCATATCCTTCGCCCAATTGGTTGAAACACATGAGCACCAACAAAGTAATGAAGGTGGTTGCGGCGGCATAGTGTGTGGTTCTAAAGGCGAAGAACAACACGCCAAATAACACCATTAACACCAGTTGCCCCGTCGGATCGGGGAAAAGCGTAAGCAGGGGCAGGCCAATCAGTAGGCCGATCAAGGTACCTGAAACGCGCTCGGTGAGTTTGCTGCGGGTTGCGGAGTAATTGGCTTGGCAGACAAACAAAATGGTGAGCAAAATCCAATAGCCGCGCGTAAGGTCAAGCGCTTGAATAATGCCGTAACCGACAGCCAACGAGAGGCAGAGACGCACAGCATGGCGGAACAACAGCGATTTCGGCGTCATCTGCGCCCAAATGCGCGAGATTTTGTCACGCAAGCTGTGTGCATCTGGGTCGGCAATCTCTTTGTCTTCGTCAGTTTGCGTGGCGTCAGGGTTGCTGATGTTTGCTAACTGGCGTTCAACCGTCGCAAGGTTACGGAACAAGTAATCCAGCTGGCTTAATAGGGCATTCCATTCAGGGTTGTTCTGTTCTTTCACGTAAATCAGCGATTCGTTTAACTCATCCAATGCTTTGATGCTTTCTTCACCATGACGATAAGGGCGAGAAAGGGTTAAGCAGTGTGAGACCTCCAAGCAGGCTTTGGCTTGAAGACGCAGTAAACGCTGAAGGCGGAAAAGAATATCACTGTGGAAGAACACGGTGGCGAGATCTTGATAGCGATAGTGCGATGAGTTTGCACGTTCGTGAATGTCTTGCGCCAGAATATAAATCTTCAATAGCTGGCGGCTACTGTCGTTCAAACGTCCGCGTCGAACTCGATTCAGTAGCGAAGCCTTTGCTGCATTGAGCGCGTTCACCACATGGCGGTTTTGGTCAGCATCCGTTAAGCGCAACGCCTGAGGGTTTACATCTCGACTCGGATGGAACATGTCTGATTTTTGGTCGAGGTATTTCCCTAAGGTTTTGAACAGCGCAGCAAGACTTTGTTGAACAGGCTGCATGGGCCAAAGCATCAACCACACCAGCGAAATCACGCCATACCAAGCTGCCCCAGCCAACAACATGGCAGGTTGGAACCACAAGTTTACGGATTCGTGCGCACCAAGCATGGTGTAAACCGCTGTGAGCAAGGAAGCAAAGGCGATGCTGGCATAACGCGGACCTATCGCCCCAAGCATGGTAAAACCAAATGTGGACGAGATTAAGCCAATCGTGAACAACAAGGGATAATCGAAAAGGAGTTCAATCGAAAACGTTGCAATGGCAAAACACACGAGCGTGGTAATGAGCGCTGAGAATCGACCTGCAAGGTTGTCGTCGGTTTCTGCCAACGCGGAAGCGATGATACCGAGCACCAAAGGCGTAATGGCCTCAGTTGCGCCAAACCACCAACATGGCAGTGCAACGCCAACCAGTGCGATGAACACACGCACACTGTAATTGATGCGACTGTTTGCCCAGTATTCTCGAAGAGTTAAAGAGGATCGTTTAGAAATCATACGAACAGAGATAAGCCTCGAATGCAGGTAAGATAACAGATTAGAAAGGGCATCCAAGTGGCGAGATCAAAAAGGGTCGGCATTTTCAGTCCCATTCCTGCACATCGCACGCTTTTGCTGACAATTCATACAAGTATCGTTGCACAAGTCGGCTTTCCGCAAAGGATATCGATGAGTTGGTGCCCATTCCTTGGTATTCTGAGTCACTATAGAAAACAACGAAATAAAGCGATAGACGCACCCCGATGAAATTATCCGCGAGCCGATTGGCGCAATGGTTTGTACAAGGCGATCACTACAGCATCCGTTTGGATGAATCCCGCCTAGTGTTCGAATCCAAACACATCACTGAAACCGTGCCTTTTTCTATTTGGGATGGTCAGTGCCGCATTTCCCGTGGCTTATGGTGGGGGAAATTGACGGTGATTGTGTCGCCGGCGGATCGTCCTGCGCAAACCCTCACTGTGTATGGGTTGCCTTGGCGTGAGCTGCAAGCCTTCGCTGAACAACTGACGGGTGAATATCAAGTCTGGTTAGCAGGGCAACAGAAGCGCTTTATGTTGGTGGAGCACGAGTTATTTGCGCTTCGCGATATCTTGGCCGATCACCAAGGGTATTTGCGTGATGCAGATTTAAAAGCATGGCGTGAAAAAGCCGATGCCGTGTTTGAAGCCCATACCCTGCATCCTCAAGTCTTCTCTGTTGCAAACCCTGCGCTGTATCAAGCGGTTTATGGTTGGATTCAAAATGGCGATGCCAAGCGCATGGCGAGAAACCAACGCTGGCAAGATAACGAGCGCGAACGTTGGTCGGCATGGTTTGATGAGGCAGAGTCTTCCCCTTTGAATGCATCGCAGCGAGATGCTGTGTTAATGGACGACAACCACAATTTACTCCTCGCGGGGGCAGGTTCAGGAAAAACCAGCGTGCTAATGGCGCGAACGCGTTACCTTGTTATGGGTGAACAAACGACGCCTGAACGTATTCTAATGCTGGCGTTCGGTAAGAAAGCCAGCGAGGAAATGAAGACGCGATTGCAGGCACATCAACTGACGAAAGTGAATGTGTCTACTTTCCACAGCTTTGCCACGACAATCATTAAAGAGGCAACAGGGCAAGCGCCCGTGATGGCTGACCTTGCGACGGACGAAGAGAGCAAGATGAGCTGGATGACATTGTGGTTGGCGAAAAACTTAGCCAACCCAACGGTAGAGAAACGTTGGCAGAAACACCTGGCGCAATGGAAAGTGTCCGGCTTGAGTGCAGACCGCCCATTGGTTGAGCAAGCCCATGAACCCAAACTGCACAAATGGCTATGGCGACAACTGGACTTACTTCAACAACAAACCTTGTCTCAAACTGCTATAAAGCAACGCATTCAAGCATTGCAGCCGAGCACGACAGAACGCGAAGACGACACGACGCTCACTGAGTTGGATTCACCGAACACCAACATGGTCGCCAAAGCGTTAAGCGAATTGTCCTTGGTTTGGCCTTTGGTTCGGGATTATCGCCAACATCTGACGCAGAACAAAACATTCGACTTTAATGGCTTGATCATTGAAGCCACTAAAATCCTTTCCAAGAAAAACGCCACACTTGCGTCGCATTATGACCACGTGATGGTTGATGAGTATCAAGATATTTCGCCGTCACGCTTGGCACTGCTTGAGGCAGTGTGTGGCGGCAAACGAGACCGATCTCCGTCGTTGTTTGCGGTGGGTGATGATTGGCAGGCGATATACCGATTTGCAGGTTCAGACGTGAGCTTAACCACGGATTTTCTAGCTCGCTTTCCAAAAGGCGAAATTCGTTACCTTGATACGACTTATCGTTTCAACTCCATGCTGGGCGATGTCGCAAACCGATTCATTCAAGTGAATCCAACACAGCTTTCAAAACCGCTCAACAGTCACCGACTGCAGAAGAAAAAGGCCGTTACCTTGTTGCCCACTGAGCGCATCGCGGCAGCCCTAGACAAACTGGCGTCGTCACAAGGCGAAAAATCGGCAAGCGTGCTGATCATTGGGCGTAACAATGCCAATAAGCCAGCGGATTTGGGCCAATGGCATTCTTCTTATCCCTCGCTAGACATCCGTTATGTCACCGCTCATGCCAGTAAGGGGTTGGAAGCCGATTACACCTTCATTGTGGATGTCAATGAAAACGTCTTCCCCGCAAGATCGTATGCAGAGGGTCTTGAAGGGGCATTGCTGCATATGGAAGAAGGGGTAGAACATGCAGAAGAACGCCGATTGTTCTATGTCGCGCTGACGCGAGCTAAGCATCAATGTTGGGTTTGTTGTGAGCCTGAAATGGCTTCAGTGTTCGTGAAAGAGTTGTGGCAGGGCGATTATCCTGTTTCTTGTTCCATTACTAAAAAGCAACTAATGGCGAACTGAACGTGATTAGCTGCTGGTGTTGCTGGCTTGAACACCACAGCGCAATATGGTGGCTTGTCCTGAATCATCACTGACCATGAGGTGGAATCGAAAGGCCAATGCGTCATTGAAGAGTTGCTTTTTGGGATGACTGAGCGCACTGCCCATGAGACTTCCAAAGGTTTTGAAGGCGTGCACTGAGCTTTGCCCGGACACTGCAACGCCCAATGTGGCGCAAATCGCCAAATTGTCGATGATAGAGGTGCGCATAGCGTCTTCATCATCATCAATGACGGCAAGGAGGGCGAACGTGTCTTCGTTGTTGATCCAAATCTCCCCGCTATCGATGACCAGCTTTTCTCCCTCTTGCGTGGGCTGCCATTCATTGTGATAGCCCAGCATTTCTAAGTTTGCTTTGGTTTCACCCGCGCTGGGGTAGCTTTGAGCATGAAGCGGGCCTCCCCCAAATAGGGTGAGTGATATCAAAAGAGGCACTGGGAAAAGCGTCTGAAATCTATTCAATAGGGTTGAGTACTCTGAGGGTTGCATATGTTCCATTGTAGTCATTGATGCTTAGATCGTGAATAACATGGACCGCTTCACCTTGAGCTCTTAAAAGAAATGTCACTGTACTTTGCATAACTAATTTGTATGAAAAGTGAAGCAAACGCACAAATTACAATAAATCGAATACTGTGCGGTTTTTCACTAAAGATCTTATTTTAAAAGGTAATTTTGTATCAAGAAGCCCTAATATTTCTTGTTATATCACATTGAATTAATGTGATCTTTTGCCTATATATAAATAAAGACATTAATGATGCTGTGAGTTTTTTATCTGTAATAGGTAATGCTATATGTAAAAAGCATGGACAGTTTTTCAATATGTGGCCGATAGAAAGTTAAGACACTTACAGTAACCCATATTTTAGGTCGTGGATCCGGCGAGGTATAACTGAGTATGAATTCTACACCAGCGAAAAAGCCGCCGGCAAAAGCCAGAGAAAAAGTGGTCATGGGCTTACGAGCCATGGACTTTATTCAGCATGGTACGGAAGCCTCGTTAGAGATAGTGACACCACTGGGTCAACGATTGAACTTCAAATCCAACTTCATTGGTTTTGATGATCAACAACATATCTTCTTTACCATGCCGAAACTGTCCAAAGGTGATTATGAAATGTTTTTCACCCAAGGCTTTAATGTTGATATTGAAGGTGTGTCAGAGAAGGGTGAAGGGGCATTGGTGAGGTTTCGTACGCGCATCGAGCATGTGATTTATCGACCAGTTTCTTTGATTGTTTTTCCTGTGCCGCAGCAAGCTAAATTGGTGCTATTGAGAAACGAGATTCGTTATGACTTACGTCTTCCTGGCGATATTCAGCTTTCTAACCGTAAACTGCGCGTTATCTTAACGGATGTGTCTTCTGGCGGGTGTGGGTTTGCCTATGACGCGATCTCTCCTGAGTTTGATGTTGACCAAAAGATTGTGATCGAAGTCATCAACAGCACCACGCAGGATACCTATGCGCTGAGTGGGGGGGTGAAAAACGGACGTACAAAGCGTGGTAAACAGACATATGGCATGGTTTTCGATGAACCGGGCAAGGCAAACTGCCGCCGTTTGCTTTCAACGTTGATTTACGATGGTACGAAATACGTGTTTAAAAACCCGAAGAAAGACCAAGCGCTGGGCGGAAAAACGTAACCACGTTATTGGTTTTTTATTTACGCCGAATCATGAAAAAAGCACCGAGGAATCGGTGCTTTTTTTATTGCTGGAGCTGGTGGTTTTACTCTCTGAAAACGAGCAGCAAATTGAGCGCGTCGCCGGGGTTGATTTCAGTGGATGGGTCATCGTCAAAAAGGCGGTTAAAACCGTCTAGCCGTGGGTCAGTGTGGCTGAGTTTGTGAAACCCCATGCTCCAATCTTTAAACTGACGTTCGACCAGCGATTTTCGCATCATTTCTACGATACCGTAGTGGCGATGATCCCTACATATCTTTTCAAACAGTGACGAGACAACGTGCTCGTCACCTTCGATGGCTTGAATAAAGTCGCCATCTTTGTAGAGCAACATACCTGTGATGCCAAGCGCTTCGTTATTACTGCGAATATCACAAAGCATGGTGTTAAGTTCGGATTCGGTAAAAGGGCGTTCTGCACTGCTGATATAAACAATTTGCTGTAGGTTGTTGCTCATTGTTTGCTCCAAGATTTATCCCTAAGCAACCTCTTAACGCGGGTTCGACGAGAACGTTTCAGTCGGCAGAAGAATACTGCGAATACGTCCTCATTAAAGTATGTATTAAATTTAAGAATTTGCATTTGAGCAAGGCGATTTATTTGCGTCCTCAACATATAACACCTTGCTGATGATGTGATGGCTGTTTAGGAAATTTAACCAACGAACCTGATGATGCTGGAGCTTATCACCCGGTCCTTTCACTTCGATAAATTGGCAGGTATTTCCTTTCACCATGAAAAGATCAGGATGCCCAGCTCGATTAGATTTCGGGTCAAACAATATACGTTCAAAACACGCCACGAGTTGAGGCGGCGTCAAGCTCAACAACGCTGCCGTGATCTGTTCTTTGTCGATATAACCCCAGACAACCCAATCATTCGCCAATCCATATTTCTGCTCAAACGTTGCGAGTCGTTGCTTGACGCTTTCTTCTTGGGTTTGTTGTGCCAAGGCATGTAAGCGCTCCTCAATGGCGGATTGTCGTGCGGCATAAAACTCAGAAGAAAACATGTCGCGAGGGGAACGCTGGAACGGGTTGAGAAATGCCCCCGAGACAGGGCTGTAAATGATGTCCCAAAACGTCAAACCAAAGAGTGCATTCAGCAATAGGTTCTCACTGAACCATACTGTCCATCCTTGTTCGGTGAAATGCGCTGCACTGGCGACTTCCACGCGAGTATCCAAAGGCAACGAAAGGTGAAGCGCTTCATAGAGGTGTTCTGTGGCAACAGGGCAATCAAAGTCGGTTTTCTTTGCCAGTTGTTTTGCGATACGCGCAGCCACGTCTTTTTCATCTTCATTGAAGGGGCTGGCGAGCATGTCGTTGACCCATTCACAGGCGCGTGACCAATCGGATTGCTTCATCGCGATACGCGCTTGGCGCTCCCTTGACGGCGGAAGAGACGATTGTGAGAAGAGCAACATGGCCTCTTCGATGTTTCCAGCGCGCTCTTGTTCTCTCGCCAGTTGGTTGATCAGTCGCTGTCGTTTTCGTTCGAGTGGTGGCCACGCTGTTGTAAAAGGCAGTGCTTTTGATAGTTCAAGAAGGGCATGTTTGTCTTTTTTTTCCGACAGTTGCCAATATTGCTCAGAAAGAGAGGACAAATCTAACCAGTCTTTCATTTGGTCTCTACTTGTAAACAACCTCACCTCCGCAGTAAGTGATACGCTTTCGAACCGCTGAATGCCTAGGTCACTTAAAACAAACTGACTGAGGTCTTGCCGCGCGTTACCAAAATACAAAAGTAAGAAAATTGGCATCACGTCGAGCCGAACGTGTAAGCACGAAAATGTCAGTGGCTCGGCGGTGGGAGAGTGCGTTGCAATCTCTTCGATGAGGTCCGCTTTCTTACTTTTTTTGTCCAGTGGTAATACATCGAAATGACTCAAAAGCTCAGGCTTTGTCAACAGTGAACAAAGAACATCAAAAGGAGGTGTACGCTCAATATCAATGAATGTTGCTTCAGCGAGAGAAGAGATGGCATGCGGCAGGTTGTCGATTTCTGGGTAATTGAGTTTGTCTTCACGAAACCAATGCCCTTTTCGGGAAAGAAATCGCACCAGTAAGCATTGTGCATTCGTGGGTAAATCATGAAATGCCGTTATCCAGTCTCCTTCTTCTTGGGTAAGAAGATCCCCGTAACGTAGGGTTACGGTGTCGATGATAGAAGCAAAATTAGCAAGGTAATAATGCGGTGGGAGATCTGGAAAAACAGCAGTATCGGTCATTGTAGTGAATGGTTGGGAATACGAACGTTTGATTATGACTGCCTCTTGGTGATGTCACAAACGAACGTGGCTAGGAATGAGAATAATAAAGGACACGTTTACGGTGAAAATGCTGAAACTGGTAATCGGGCTAGGGGTTATGTTTTCTGCATTTGTAGGGGCGGAACCAGCAAAAAATTCAATCAACAGTACGTTGCCAATCAAGGCGGCAGATTGTTTGGTGGTGGACAAAGACAAACATATCTTAATGATCGAAGAAGCCATCAGCGGTAAGTTTTCGATACCTGGTGGTTCAATCATTGGCGATGAATCGCCAGAGGTGGCGGCAAAACGAGAAACATTCGAAGAAACAGGGTTAGTGGTTAACGTCGGAAAACAAATCGCGCGTACCTATAATTCCGCCTTGTATGCCTGTGAGTTGGCAACGCCTGCGCGTTTCTACATGGATCAAAATGGTCAACGCATTGTGATGGTTTGGACCGCACCACACTTCGGGAAAGAAGTGACGCGAGTGCTGCTCAAACCGGACAATAAAGCCATGCGAAGCAATTACCGCTTTCCTGAACACAAGTGGCAATTTCCGAATTGGGTACCAGAAGTGACGCCAAGCGCGTTTGTGTTTTCTCCTGGTGAAATTGGCACATTGATTCCTTTCTATGAATCCCAATTGATCATGCTGCAAGAGTGGCACAATACGATTTCAAGCAATGGATTGACGCTGTTTCTGTCCAAAATCGTCATCCTGATCGGTTGTGTGTTTTCACCGCTTTTCTTTCTGCTCACTTTGCCATTAATACGAAGCTATCATGGCCATCGTGCGTTGCTGATTTATGGTGCAGGTATGCTCACCATGGCGACGTTTACCTTGATTCTGAGTACGGTCATTGTTGTGCCTCGTCCTTACTTTATCGACCCTGTGTTCGGCGTGCATAACACCTTGGGTTACACTTTACCAAGTACCATGGTGACATTGACGACCATGCTGTTTGGCTGGGTTTGGATGACGTCAAAAACCGCTGAAAAACAGCGTAAATACCGTTGGCTGATCGCAGTGTGTGGCGTGGTGTCGATTCTGTTTGTTAGTCTCAAGGTCTTATTGCTGGGTGAACATTACCCAACAGATGTTTTGGTTGGCATTGCATTGGGGGTCGCGGGTTCATTTGGACTTCACCATGTGAGAAAGTGGCGATTCACAGATAGGCGCTACGTGTTAATTTCAGCACGCTTTTGGATTGCAGCGTTCGCGGTTACAGCGGTCATTGGCGGGGCAATTCACAAGCCACATATTATTTATCTGTCAGCGATCTGTCTTGGCGTGTATAGCGCCCTGATGTGGTTAAAATTCTTCCCTGTCTATGTGTCACCCATTAAGCGGCATGTTCAGTTGACGTTTTTTTCGCTTCTTTCAATGGGCGTACTCGCGATTGTGGGCGTTGATCATTGGCTTACTGCGAGGTATGCCGTGAATACCGTGATTGTGGCGGTGCATTGCGGGGCGTCATGGTCAATCGCGGTGTGGCTGTTGGTGGTGGCTCCTAGGGTGTTACCCAACGTATTGAAAATCTGATTGTCGTCTTGATGGATGCATCGCCAAACATCTTGAATAAGCGGTTGAAAATACACTGGCTGAAATGAAAGCTTTGTGTTTTCAGCCGCTTTTAGGTTGAGTCGAGGAGGAAATCCGCTTTGAAGCCGCCCTTGGCTGTTGTAAAGTTATGCGCAGTTAAATAATCCGCATACTGCCAGTTACCGTAAGGATCAACGGTGCAATTTCTGGCTTCAGGGAGCAAGATGTTACCAGTACTCAATCATCAACATACGCTTGACCCAGTTGTTGGTCGCTATCTTGATAAGCTAAAAGAGCTGGGTTTCCAAGGTGAAACCGAAACCTTCTATGCGAGTCGCCTCGCTGTCGCAACAGACAACTCTGTTTACCAGATGTTGCCTCAAGCCGTCATTTTTCCAACGTCTACTCAAGATTTAACCCTTGTCGGTAAAGCCTCTTTAAACGGCGATTTTGATGCTATTCGATTCTCTGCGCGTGGGGGCGGTACAGGCACCAACGGTCAATCACTCACGCAACATGTCGTGGTGGATGTTTCCCGCCACATGCAGAAAGTGCTTGAAGTTAACCCTGAGGAAGGCTGGGTGCGTGTTCAAGCCGGTGTCGTGAAAGACGCGCTCAATGATGCACTTCGCCCACATGGCTTTTTCTTTTCTCCGGATTTGTCGACTAGTAACCGTGCAACGGTCGGCGGCATGGTGAACACCGATGCGTCGGGCCAAGGCTCGTTGCGTTACGGTAAAACCTCTGACCATGTTCTGGCATTGAAAGCCGTACTCGCAGATGGCTCTGAGCTTGATACCGAATCGCTTCACTATGACGTTGTGCAAGCAAATGAACGCCAAGATTATGCAGGACATGCACTGCGCGAAGTATCGCGGATCTGCCGAGAAAATCGCGCGGATATCGACGCGAAATTCCCGCCGCTGAACCGTTTCTTGACGGGCTATGATCTGAAAAATGCCTATCAACCTGAACACGACACGTTTGATATCGCACGCGTATTGTGTGGTGCAGAAGGCTCGCTGGGTTTTATTTCGGAAGCCAAGCTGAATATCACGCCAATTCCCAAAGCACGCACTTTATTGAACGTCAAATACGACAGCTTTGATTCTGCATTGCGCAGCGCACCTGTAATGGTGGAAGCCAATGCGTTGTCGGTAGAAACCGTTGATTCACGCGTATTAAATCTGGCGCGTGAAGACATTGTCTGGAACACGGTCAAAGATCTGTTGACCGATGTGCCGGGCAAAGACATGCAAGGCATCAACATTGTTGAGTTTGCGGGCAACGATGTTGATGAGATCGAGGCACAAGTTACATCACTTTGCGCGCGATTGGATGTGCTGGTCGAAGCGGGTGATCAAGGTGTGATTGGATATCAAGTCTGTAACGATTTGGCGTCTATCAACAAAATTTACAACATGCGCAAAAAAGCCGTTGGCCTTCTTGGCGCGGCGAAAGGTGCAGCAAAACCTGTCGCGTTTACTGAAGACACCTGTGTGCCACCAGAAAACCTCGCTGACTTCATTGTCGAGTTCCGCGCGCTGTTGGATAGCCATAACCTAAACTATGGCATGTTTGGTCATGTGGATGCGGGTGTGCTTCATGTTCGTCCAGCCCTTGATTTGTGCGACCCCGAACAAGAACTTCTGATGAAGACAATCTCTGATCAAGTGGTTTCGCTGGTGGCGAAATACGGCGGCTTGATGTGGGGCGAGCACGGAAAAGGATTCCGTTCTGAGTACGGCCCTGAATTCTTTGGTGACGATCTTTTTAATGAACTGCGTAAAGTAAAAGCCGCGTTTGACCCGCATAACCGCATGAACCCAGGCAAGATTTGTACGCCGTTTGAAAGTACGGATCAGTTGGTGAAAGTAGACGGCGAGAAACGTGGTGCTTTTGACCGACAAATCCCGATTCAGGTGCGTGATAGCTTCCGCCAAGCGATGGAATGTAATGGTAACGGCTTGTGCTTTAACTACGACACCAGCTCTCCAATGTGTCCGTCGATGAAGATCAGCTATGACCGTCGTCATTCGCCAAAAGGCCGTGCAGGTATCGTGCGTGAATGGCTGCGATTATTGGCAGAGCAGGGTGTTGATCCGTTAGTACTTGAAAAAGAGTTGATGGATGAGACGCCATCGATTCGTCAAATTTTCGATCGCTTCAAAAACACGTGGATGGCGAAGAAAGACGATTACGATTTCTCCCATGAAGTGATGGAAGCGATGAACGGCTGTTTGGCGTGTAAAGCCTGTGCAACCCAATGCCCGATTAAAGTGGACGTACCAAGTTTCCGTTCGCGCTTTATTAACCTTTATTACAGTCGTTATCAGCGCCCTGCTAAAGACTACCTCGTTGCAAACATCGAAACCATGCTGCCTTGGATGGCAAAAGCGCCTGTGCTCATCAATGCAATGACTCAGCCTAAATGGGCGAAAGCGGCGACGAAGGCCACCATTGGGTATGTTGATGCGCCTGCGTTGTCTGTGCCGACATTGATGGAATCGTTGGACGGACATCATGCCACCAAATTCGATTTGCAGTGGCTACAGGCGTTGAGTGAGTCAGAGCGTTCTCGTTACGTCCTGATCGTGCAAGACCCCTTCACCAGTTTCTATGAAGCGGATGTGATTCGTGATTTGGTGAGCTTGATTGAAAAGCTAGGTAAAAAACCTATGCTTCTGCCGTTCAAGCCGAACGGAAAAGCGCAGCACATTAAAGGCTTCTTGAAAAAGTTTGCGAAAACAGCGACGAATACGGCGGCGTTTCTTAATCAAGTCGCCGAACTTGGTGTGCCGATGCTGGGTGTCGATCCGGCATTGGTGTTGTGCTATCGCGATGAGTACAACGAAATCTTGGGTGACAAACGTGGTGACTACCAAGTGCTCACTGCTCATGAATGGCTAATTGAAGAAATTAATCATCAGCCGACCAAAGAGCAAGCAGACACGGATGCGTGGTATTTATTTGCTCATTGTACTGAAAAAACCAAGATGCCAAATGCGGAAGCAGAGTGGGGCAAGATTTTTGCGCACTTTGGCGGAAAAATGGAAGCGGTCGCTGTCGGTTGTTGTGGCATGGCGGGTACCTACGGGCATGAAGCTGACAAGCTGGAAAATTCAAAAGGCATTTACGGTTTGAGTTGGCAGCCACGTCTTGAGTCTTTACCGCCAACACGCACCATGGCAACGGGATATTCATGCCGCAGCCAAGTGAAGCGTTTTGAGCATCATAAAATGCTTCATCCTCTACAGGTATTACTCAAACTGGTGTAAGCCATTTTGTGATTTGTTCGATATCACCATGTTTGTTGAATATCATAAAGGGGCGTTTGCCCCTTTTCTTTTTCTCAGCAATCAGCCTCTTCTCACACCAAACACCAAACACCAAACACCAAACACCAAACACCAAACACCAAACACCAAACACCAAACACCAAACGCGTAAAACCTCACAATTTTACGTGCCGTCGCAATTGTAGAGCGGGGTGATCTCTGCGAACTGATAGGCTTAGCAGTATTCCTTATACCTAAACACACTCTTAATGAGTAAGTTCTTTGAGGTTGGTTGGGTATGCCTTTTTAAAAAGGAGTCTGTCGTTATGTCTTCACTTCAGCCACATATTACGTTTCATGGCATGTGTCGAGACGCGCTTCAATTTTACACGGATGCGCTTGGCGGTAAGATTGTCACGTTAAGCACTTTTGATGAGTCTCCCGTCGAATTTCCTTCTCATTTTCTTAATCGTGTGATGCATGCAGAATTTGTTTCTCCCGAGCTTTCTTTCCTCGCCTCAGACGGTCTAGATGACTCATTAGCCCAAGGGTCTGGTGATATTGCATTTCATGTCAGTTTTACAGAGCAGAGGCGTCAAGACGTGATTTTTTCAGCATTGTCAGACCAAGGTCAGATCATCATGCCGTTGGACTATACGTTTTGGGGAGTAAGGTTCGGAATGGTTACAGATAAGTTCGGTGTGCGTTGGATGTTAAGTTGTTCTGCAGAGAACCCAGAAGATTAAAAGGCCTCTGAAACCAAGCAACGAAGCGAGCAAGGTGTCAGAGGCCATAAAGTTAGAGGCATTAGAATCAGGATTATTGAAGCCTGATTCGCAGCAATATTAATCTTCGTTAGGGCTTAACCAGCGATAAATGACACCAGCAAGAATAGCGCCAATCAGTGGTGCGACCCAGAACAGCCACAGCTGTGAAAGCGCCCAGTCACCAACGAACAAGGCAGGGCCTGTGCTTCGTGCTGGATTTACAGAGGTGTTGGTTACAGGAATGCTGATGAGGTGAATCAGTGTGAGTGATAAACCAATTGCGAGACCAGCAAAACCAGGGCTAGACAGTTTGTGCGTCGCACCAAGAATGACAATCAAGAACATAAACGTCATCAAGACTTCGGTGATAAAGCTCGACGTTAAATCGTAGCCGCCTGGTGAGTGTTCGCCGTAACCATTTGACGCAAGTCCACCAGCTAAATCAAACCCTGGCTGACCACTAGCAATCATGTAAACGGCGTATGCACCGACGATACCGCCTGCAACCTGAATCACGATGTATGGTAAGAGTTCGCTGGTTGGGAAACGACCGCCAGCCCATAGGCCAACAGAGACGGCAGGGTTTAAGTGGCAACCAGAAATATGGCCAATGGCATAGGCCATTGTGACAACGGTTAAACCGAATGCCAGCGCGACACCTAAGTACCCAATACCTACGTCGGGTACTCCAGCTGCTAATACAGCACTACCGCAGCCTCCCAGAACTAACCAAAACGTACCGATAAATTCGGCAGTTAATTTTTTAAACATAACAAAGCGTCCTTTTCACATCGCCTCTTATTGGCGAATTGTTTTAATGCAAAAGTATGGAGTAGGAGTTGTTCCTGTACTGCGCTTTAAACGTAGCACATTGTATGGCTTTGTCCGCTTTGTTGGATAGACCCACCCAAAGCGACAAGCGTTTAAACGACTTCAACTATTCGGAAAGGGTCACATGCATCTTGGAAAGCTGATGGGGCGCGTGGTGGATGTTTCGAAGGGAACTGGGGGACTGAACTCGGTATAACTTGGATTTAGAAGGTATACTCTATTGAAAATCAAATCGTTGCCTTGACTAAGGCGTTAAGCAATGATCACTACGTAACGCCAAAGCGAGGCTTGTAAATGATTAAGATTGTTTTTATTGTTGGTTTGATACTCGTTGGACTTCTGGCAGTAAAATTTGTGGATGAAAAAATGCAAAAGAAGATTGCCATCGTGTTCGTTGCCCTTGTGGCTGTTGCTGTTCTTAGCCTTGTCGTTTCCGAACTCATTCGCTAGCAATGCCCGCTTAAAAGCAAAAAAAAGTCATGTACAGATAAACAAAAAGCGAACCATTCGGTTCGCTTTTTTCGTTTCTATACCGCAAAGAAGGCGGGATGATGGCTAGCGTGCGGTTTGACGGCTACGCTGTCCAGCAGGACGTTTCTTACCGCCCCCAGAAGGCTTGGCTGCAAATGGCTTACCGCCGCCTTGCTTCTGTCCATTTCCAGCAGTATTGCCAGTAGTAGGGCGCTTACCGTTACTTGGTTTTCCGCCATTGCTCGGCTTATTACCGTTGCTTGGTTTACTACCATGGCTTGGGCTTTGACCATTGGTAGGGCGACCACCTGCAGGTTTACCATCAGCGGTTTTACGCTGCGGTTTGCGAATATCAGGTTGATTAGGGTGTTTCGTTGCGAAGCGTTTCGCACCGTGACGGCCAGAACCGCGACGTTGAGCGAACGTTTGTTCTGCTTCTGTACCAGGTTGTGGGATCAAGCAGCCCGGACGATCACCGATAAGATGCTTTTTACCCATGTTGGTAAGCGCTTCACGGATCATCGGCCAGTTGGCTGGATCGTGATAGCGAAGCAGGGCTTTATGCAGACGACGCTGAAGTTCGCCCTTAGCAACAAACAACTCTTCGCGTTTCTTGTATTTCACGCGCTTGAGTGGGTTCGTTTCAGAGTGGTACATCGCTGTCGCATTACACATCGGTGATGGGTAGAAGTTCTGTACTTGGTCACACTGGAAGTCGTTCTGTTTCAACCACAATGCGAGATTCAGCATGTCATCATCTGTACAGCCTGGGTGCGCCGCAATGAAGTAAGGAATCAGATACTGTTTCTTACCGGCTTCTTTGGTGTACTTGTCGAACATTTCTTTGAAACGGTCATAAGTCCCCATGCCCGGCTTCATCATCAGATCCAGTGTGCCTTTCTCTGTGTGTTCAGGGGCAATTTTCAGGTAACCACCAACGTGGTGCGTCACAAGCTCTTTCACGTACTCTGGCGATTCAATCGCAAGGTCGTAGCGAACACCAGATGCAATTACCACTTTCTTCACGCCTTTGGTTTCACGTGCTGCGCGGTAAAGGTCAATGGTGTGCTGGTGGTCGGTGTTGAGCTTTTCACAGATTTTAGGGAACACGCACGATGGGCGGCGGCAGTTTCTTTCTGCTTTCGGGTCAGAACAGCCTAAGCGATACATGTTGGCTGTTGGGCCACCCAAATCTGAGATGACGCCTGTGTAACCTGGCACTTTCTCGCGAATGTCTTCCAATTCATTCAGGATGGATTCCTGAGAACGGTTTTGGATGATACGACCTTCGTGTTCGGTAATAGAACAGAAAGAACAACCACCAAAACAGCCACGCATGATGTTGACCGATGTTTTGATCATTTCATACGCAGGGATTTTCGCGTTGCCGTATTTCGGGTGAGGAACACGAGCATAAGGAAGACCAAACACGTAATCCATTTCATCTGTTGTGAGAGGAATTGGCGGCGTGTTTACCCAAAGCTCGCGGTCACCGTGTTTTTGAGCCAGCGCGCGCGCTGAATACGGGTTGTTTTCTAAGTGCATCACACGGCTTGCATGCGCGTATAGGATGCGGTCGTTAAGCAGTTTCTCGAATGAGGGCAGACGCACATAACTATTTTCAGCATCGTGACGAGCAGGGCGCACCATTACTGGCTTCGCAACGTCTTCTTTCGCAGCGTCTTTTGACGTTTCACACGCCGTTTCCACAACATATGGGTTAGACATCACCATGGCTTTACCTGGTTTGTCGATGCGTGTGCTGTCTATTTCTGACATTTCTTCCGGTGCCGCTTTTAACATCACTGCCGTACCAGGAATGCGGGTCATGGTTTTGATGTCTTCGCCGCGAGATAGGCGGTGTGCGACATCGACCAATGCGCGTTCTGCGTTACCGAATAGCAAAATGTCGGCTTTTGCATCAGACAGTACTGAACGGCGAACCTTGTCAGACCAATAGTCGTAATGCGCGAGGCGACGAAGACTAGCTTCAATACCGCCGATAACAATCGCAGAATCTTTATAGGCTTCACGGCAGCGTTGCGAGTATACCAATACAGCTCGGTCTGGGCGCATGCCGCCTTTGTTGTCTGGTGTGTATGCATCATCGTGGCGTGGTTTGCGGTCAGCCGTGTAGCGGTTAATCATGGAATCCATGTTGCCAGCAGTGATACCGAAAAAGAGGTTAGGTTGCCCTAACGCCATGAAGGCATCTTTATTCTGCCATTCAGGTTGCGCAATGATACCTACTCTGAAGCCTTGTGCTTCGAGTACACGACCAATAACAGCCATACCAAAACTTGGGTGATCGACATAGGCATCACCCGTGACAATGATGATGTCACAGCTGTCCCAACCAAGCATGTCCATTTCTTCACGGCTGGTAGGAAGGAATGGCGCAGCGCCGAAGCACTCAGCCCAGTATTTTGGGTAATCGTAAATAGGAGTAACAGAATTGCGCATTTTTTGACCTCTTTCTCGCAAGGCGGCAATTATAGCGACTTGGAGGGGTGAGAGCCAGCGAGATTAAACCCGCACTTTTACAAGGTTTTTAGAGAATTTGTTTGTCGGCTGCCATTGCAGACCATCTTGCGGTTTTTAACGCCAAATAAAAGCACGGTGAAGTACAAAAAGTGAAGAAAGTTTATCGATTTTATTGGAGGGAAATAATGGAGAAACAAACAACACATAACAATACATCGACGGATATATATTCATGTATTGGCATAATAATTTTTAATGAGAACTAATAAGTCTTATTAAATAGACATGAAATTAAACTTAATGTCTTTCTATCTTGACTTAATCCTTCAAAGTTTTAATTATTTATGTAACAACACTATCAATAGCGAAACACAGCATTGAATGCGAGTCGAATATGAGCAGTCAGTGTAAAAAATTCCAACGGAGGGAATCTATGGATAAGCAATACAACCAAGCGGTCGATGTGTTAGCACAATTGCGAGTCGGTGATGCAATCAGCGATGCGCTAAGAGCCGACGCGAAAGAAGTGGCTAAAGAGGTGTTTGAAAAACACTGCCAACATTACGACCTCAATGAGATCGATGAGATGCTCCATAGTGAAGCAGTATGCACGACACTGAGGAATACATGGACCGACATGATATGTGATGTTTGGCATAGCTGACTGCTGCTACCAGCGTATTGTCACCTGCAATACCGTCAATGTTGTAGGTGGCATGTTTAAAGCAATCTTCCGATCCTCAGATCAAAATCGTACTGCCTTTTAGCCATTAAAACGTCAATCTTTTCTGACCTTCAATTTCATCCAATCTTGCTTCATGCCCCAGGATGGCATCGGCTTGCTCTGCTGGTGTGGTGAGTTTTCTCAGTGCAGCATCTAGCATGACATCAAGCGTATCAACGGTCTTTGCGCGTCGAAAAAATATAAGCCAATCCGTTCGGTTGGTTGGTTGTGTTGTTGACATAGTTGACCCAAAAATATTTTAAGATGTATTTAATGATGCTTTGAAGAGCACCTTGTTTTAAAAATAGTCGAGAGCGCACTATTGTGCATATTTCGACTACTTAAATGGATATGTATAGAAACGACATTGCCATGATAACAACTGAAAATAGCGCAATGCAGTAAATAGTATCACTGATGTTTTATTGCGCTTAATTTAGGAATAGACCCAATCCCAATAGGGTAGGGGAACTTTCAGAACATACCCTAGGGCACTATGTGCTTGAAAGCAACAATGGTGCGTTAAGGCAGCAAAGGTGCTTCAAGAAAACAAAGCTACTCCAATGAAACAAAGCTACGCGAGGGCAGCAAAGATGCTCTGGGATAATAAAGATGCTCTGGGATAACAAAAGTACTTAGGGACACCAATGATGCCCCAGGGTAATAATGGCTTAGCGTTAGAATCTGAAGTTGACGCCCGCTGAAGCAAGGTATTGGCGCGAATCATAGAAGTCGATATTGGATTCGGTATTGTTGTACCCCGCGAGAACCACCAAAGACAGTGGGTGGATCTCAAACAAATGTGCGTATTCGTACGCTAGGAAAACCCCGTATTTGCTGTCTTCGCGTGGTTGTCCAAAAATGGGATTGGCTGCGTCATACTCGCTATATTGATAGCTACCTGTTAGCACGATTTTATTTCTTCCCGCGAAGCTGAAATATGTCAACTCGCCGCCATACGCTTGGTAAGACATGGCTTGACCATCAGCATCATGGTTAAAGTAAATCAGAGAAGGTGTAACACCCAATCCACGCCCCAGAAATTGGCGATAGCTGACTTTGGAATAAAACGTGTCGCCGCTGCGTTGAAGTGACGCTTGTGCTGATTGCGACAACCCCAATGCTTGACCACTTTGTTCATTGTCGATGTCCGTTTCTGCGTAAGCAACATCAACTGACAATGGAGACCCACCAATAGACGAGACGTGAAACCGATAGGCATTACCGGATTTTTCTGTTTCAGTGCGTGGGGAGTTTGTTATGAAAGGATCAGCCCAAATGCCTTCGTTTACTAGCGTGGGTAAGTAAGACGCAGTGATCGTAGTGCCCGAGCCAAATTTCTGCTTGTAGCCAGCTTCAAGTGCGATAGTACCGATAGCAATATCTTCGCGAGACGTACCCACAAAGAGCTGCTTATCCAGACCGCTGCCAAAGGTAAATGCAAGCTTGCCCAATGCGCCGAAAATGGCATCCGTTTCTCGACCCCCGTTGCTGTTTAGTTCACCATTTTTGGTTTCTTCGCCGCTTGTTGAAAGGTTCGAATCTGTTGATACGACACCACCCAATACTGAAATTTCTCCGCTCAATCCACCGTGGTCAGCAAGCTGCGCTTGAGCAAAAAGCGGCGCTATTGCCAAGCCAATTAAGGCGTATTTGTTTGTTTTCATTTTAAAGTCCCTGTATGCGCGGCACGTTGTTATTTGCTTAAATGCCACTGCCAACTTCTACCAAGAATGACAGGCGTTTTTTTGTCTCATAAATTAAACGTAGTGGCAGGGTTTTCATCATATCAGAGCTTTATTGCGATGTGTTTAACGAAGAGATGAAAATGTTGCATATACGTTATTCATTACAATCATTTATGGCCATTAGTTTTGTCAGTACGTCTATTTTGCTATTTGAAAGCTGTCGATAGTCGAAATAGGGACAAATCAGAATGGGCAATGTTGGGTGCTTAGCAAATTCGTTGTTTATCCAAACACACGAGCCTGACAGTTCCAGTTTGTGTGCGTGAGTTCGCCCAGCAATAATATGTAGGGCAAGGTGTTTGGGATCACTGTGTTGTGTTTGAGCTGAACGTAAAGGGTTAGCATGACCAAAGTGCAGCGCTGTGTTTGATTCTGCCTGTAGAAGCGCTTGATCTCTGAATGCTTGCCACGTTTTGTATCCATGCGGATAGAAAGGGCTACTTTCTGGCAAGGCAAACATCAATTTCGCGTAAACGTTGAATACCTTTCTCCAACCATTTCCTCCTGCTTCGCCTAACGCTTTGATGTGCCCCTTTTGAAGAGATGTATAAAGGGGGAGGTCGTCAGCATGCCCAAACACGTTTTCAACCGGTGGGGCTTTTTCTACATAAACATGAACGCGGGCATGCGGGTTACCAAAGGCGAATGAGGTCATTATGTACCTATTTGTTTTGTTGTATAAAGTCGATGAAAGCGCGATCAGCGAGAGAGAGATACCCGTGTTTACGCCATGCCATGGCGATATCAAGAATAACAGGCTCTTCAAAAGGAATAGGGACTAGGCTGGGTTCATATTCAGTCACCATTTCAAGCAGTGCTGTTATCGCGAAACCATGCCTGACAATATTTAGAATCATCGCCAGTAGGTTTGTTTCGAAAGAAAGGTGTGGCGTGATTTTTCGTTCCACACATATGCGGTCGATGAATTCACGGTGAAAATATCCCTTCTTGAACATCACCAGCTCCTCCTTAAAGAAATCATCAAATGACATAGATTTCACATCGGCAAGCGGGTGATCTTTACTCGTGACAGCCACCATTTGCGAGGAGATCAAATGCGTGGTTTCGAGTGTTGCGGGAACATCCTGACTGTGAATGACGCCAATATCCAGTTCGCCATCCAATAACATCTGGCGAATAGATTGCGTGCCAGCTTCCACAACAATCAAAGTGAGATCGGGGTATTTACTTTTGAATCCCATAAGCAGAGAGGGGAAGAAATACGAACCCAGCATCCCAGGAACGCCTACGCGAACTTCCCCTTTTTGAAGACCACGTAACTCGGCCATTTCAGTGCTCGCATCCTCGACGTGTTGAAGAATGCGATACGCGTGGGGTAACAACACTTCGCCTTCATGTGTGAGGTGAACTTGGCGTTCATTTCTATCAAAAAGCGGCAGGCCAACGCTGGCCTCCAGTTTCTTTATCGCAATGCTCAATGCTGGTTGTGCGATATGAAGCGTTGACGCGGCTTTGGTAAAACTCCGGTGTTCTGCAACGCTGATGAAATAGCGAAGTTGACGTAAATCCATGTTCACTTTCCTTTAAGTGCTCTCCTTAACGAAGGGATTTCTTATGTATTAATAAAAGATCTCACTTTGATAAATTTAATATACTTCATTTATTGATTCTGTATTGCTACTTTCAAGTTATCTTGTGAAACAGACTGCGTCTAACACCATGATTGAATTGAATAGTCCTGCCTATCGAAAAGCCACATTTGCTCTCTCGTTTGGGTCATTTCTGGTGTTTTGCAATCTCTATCTTTTCCAACCCATGTTGCCAGTGTTTGCTAATACGTTTGATGTTACTGCCACCAAAGTGAATTGGCTGCTAGCGGCATCGACCTTGGGTTTGTCTGTGAGCTTGCTTCCGTGGGCGATGCTTTCTGAAAAAATAGGCCGTCGCGACGTCATGCTAACCAGCTTGGTGCTCATCCCTTTGGTCAGTATTGCCTCTCTTTGGGCAGAATCATTTTGGACCTTGGTATTACTTCGCGGCTTAATGGGCATTGCGCTGGCGGGTTATGCCGCGGTTGCGGTGGCTTACATTGCAGAAGAATTCAGCCCAATGGCGCTTGTGATGGCTGTGGGCGGATACATCAGTGCGAACTCGATTGGCGGTATCAGCGGGCGCTTAGCGGGAGGATTTTTGTCTGATGCCTTTGGTTGGCACGGCGCGGTTATCGGAATGACGGCCTTTACTGTTCTCGGGATCGGCTTTGTTTATGCGTTGCTTCCCTCTCAACAACACTTTTCTGCATCCAATACGTCATTTCGAGCGCAGTTCTCTACCATTCGTTCACACCTGACCAATCCTCTGTTGCTTCTTGCCATGATGATAGGCGGAATTAACTTCGCGATTTTCGTGAACATTTATTCCGTGACCGCGTTTCGCTTAGTGGATGCACCTTTCAATCTTCCTGTGAGTTTGGTTTCAACCATTTTTATTTGTTATCTGGCTGGGACGTTAACATCAAAACTGAGCGGACGATGGGCGAATCGACATTCCGTGTTTAGTGGGTTGCTACTGGGTACTGGCATCACAATGCTTGGCGTGCTGGTAGCAAGTGTTGATGCCATAAGCATGGTCATTGTCGGACTGTTGATTGTTGGCGGGGGGGCCTTCTTTACCCATTCCCTTGCTTACGGATGGATAAGTCGAAAAGCGCAGCAGGGCAAAGCGACAGCGACAGCGTTGTATCTTGTTCATTATTACGTAGGTGGCAGTTTAGGTGGCTTCTATCTTATTGGTTGCTGGGAGTATGGGAGGTGGCCGCTCGTTACGCTAGGGGCAATGTCGTTGGCGGCCGTGAATGTGTTGTTGATTCATTTACTGGGTGTTCGCGAAAAAACACAAACCCCCAGTGTTGTTGAACCTACGATCGTAAAGTGAGTTCCCAAGCTATTAGAGTATTAGCTCGCGAATTCTATCCAAGGGCGTCGGCAATTGTCTTTGCTTTCTTTGGCCTTCGCATCAAAGACAAGCGCGCAGTTACGGCCTTTGTCTTTGGCGCAATAGAGTGCTGCGTCAGCTTTTTCGAGCAATGTTGAAAAATCATCCTCAAACGATTCGCTGGTAGCAATGCCTATCGATGTGGTGATGTTGATTGGCGACGCTAAACCTTCCACGGCAATGTCTAAGTCTTGGATATTTTGCATGATTCGGTTTGCCACGTATTTTGCGTTGGTCGTGCTGCAATGTGGCAGGAACAGAATGAATTCCTCTCCGCCGAAACGTCCAAAAATATCTGATTTTCTCAATGTCTGTTGTACAGAATCTGAAAAGGCTTTGAGTACCACATCACCTGCAAAGTGACCGTATCTGTCATTCACACGTTTAAACCGGTCAAGATCCATGATGAGGACGGAATACGGACGCGATTTAAAGCGCGTATTTTCAAAATCGCGCTTAGCAAGTGTCAGCAGCATGCGTTTGTTATAAACACCTGTCAGTGGATCAAGCGTGGCGTGTCGGTATAAACGAAGCATCATGTGGACTTTGGACGTTTGTGCCCAAATCACCATCAGTCCCACCACGGTTTGTAGCCAGTAAATGGCCATTTCCTCGAGTTTAAAAAGCGCACCGCTTGATGCATCAACATGAAGTTGAACGGCAGCGGTGAAAGCCATAAAGCTCAGAGATTCACGAATAGTAAGTGGAAAGATCGCTAACAACACAATATGCACAAAGGGCAGTAACGTATAAAAGTACGTTGTACTTGTGACTGAGTGTTGGTAGTCGAGCGTGCTATTTGCGAACAAATAAAAGCAATTTACAGACACGACAAAGGCAGCAATAGCGAACCTTCCTGCGGGAAGTGTGCCGTGTTTTGATGCTTTTTGGCCGATGATGAAAACCGTGAATGCGAGAATGACACGCAATGTCACTAAAGAGTGGGATTGAATACCAAGAAGGTATACATCAACGGGTATCCAAGCGAGGGTTAAAAACGCCCAAACATAACACAAGGCGGAAATTCTAGGACTGAGATAGGTCGCGCGTGTGGTATTAAAGCTGGTCGCATGCTGTTTTGCGCTCCATAGCTCGAACCAAACAAAAGATAAGCGTTTATACGATAACTCCATGTCTTCGTAGCCTTGTGCTCATTGTGTTTAAATTTTCACCCAAAAAACGGGTAACTCTCCACTGAATCTTTGAAGTGCGTTCATAAACGCTGTCTAGATATATCATTAATTGCATATAAAAATGAGTGCGTACAAGTTAATCATCTATTTTTGTGAGGTTATCTATGTTGTTGCACCTATTTGGTGAGCACATATAATTGCTCTCAAGATTCTGATAGGTAGAAACATATGTACGACGTAATAAGCACCGTGACCATGGCTGGATTGTTAGGTGCTCAATTAGTGCTAACGCTTGTGTTGTTGAAAGGGGATATTTGCCCAGGGCAACGTGGCCGCTTGCACAAAGCATTCTGGTTTCTGGTGGCGGGTTGGGCCATTGTGACGCCATTTTCTTCTTTCTCTGCATTGCCATTCATCGCGCTGGGTATTTTTTCGCTTAGATCTAAATCAGGGAAAACACGCCAATCAGGGCCAATTCCTGTGCTGCATTTAGCGAACGGCTTTGCTGTGCTTGCGGTATTAATGGCAGCGGTGGAGCAGGGGCTGACAACCGGCCTGTTGATGCTTTCTCAGGTACTGCTGGTAGGTGCGGTAACCGCGCATTACTTGTTGGTTAAAGCCCGCTCGCGTTTACAAGCATTTCACCGAATCCTTCCTGTGGTCGGTATTTTTGCCGCCATGATGATGGCGTTGATGTTGGCGGTTTCAAGTGCCATGTTACCGGATCAAGAATCGGCGGCTTTGGTTTCTACCATACTGACCAGTCTTGGCCTTGTGTTGTTAGGCGTGTGTATTTGGGCGATGCATTTGATGCGTCAAACCCCCCCTCATGTTGCTCAACTTGGCGTTGCTTTTTGCGTGCTGTTAAGTGCGTCAACCATCGCGATTGCACCGTTCATGTAATGGCCAAATAGCACGATTGTAACAGGATTAATAAAAGGCACAGATAGTGCCTTTTTTCATGCCCGCTGATCGCCCGTATGACCCTGACGCTCTGCACTTTAGGGCAGAACGTTGTTGCTAAATGTTAGAAATACGCGACCAAGCGAACCTTGTTAGGGTTTTTGCGAATTTGTCAGGAGAGAAAGTATGGCAATCCATCATCTTGAAAAGCTCGAAGCGCCTATCGTTTATGGGATTGTGAATGAGAAACTGCGCTTGGAATGTGGCAGTTTAGATGCCCTGATAGTGAAGTACGATCTTGATGCAAATGAACTGCAGCACCGTCTCGATGAAATGGGATGTTACTACGACGCGGATGTGAACCAGCTACGTCAAAAGTAGCTGGGTTTGGTTGCGCATATTGCGCTCCGACGTGTGGCTTAGACCTTCTTAATGCCGATCAAATGGGTATGGCACTGCGTTCTTGCAGTCGCAAAAAATGCCGTTAAATAAGGACGAGATGCTTCTTGGCTTCTCACGGCCGCGTACAAACGACGCCACAATCCTTTCCCTAGCGGTCTATCAACCACCAATCCTTGACGAGAAAACTCGCTGATCGCCCAGTTTGGTAGGGCTGCAACCCCTAGTCCTGCTGTGACCATCTGAATAAGCATTAACGTATTGTCGGCAGATTTGAACTGAGCAGGCTCGATACCTGCAGGTTGTAAGAAGTGCTTAATTACGTCCATACGTTGTCGTTGAACGGGGTAGGTGAGAAGCGTTTCGTTCGCCAAATCTTCTGGCGAGATGCTTTTCTTGTTCGCCAATGGATGTGTGTCCGCTAGCACCAAGCGCATTTCGAAATCAAATAAGGCTTCGTAATGAATTTCACTGCGTTGAGCGATATCAGACGTAATGACCACATCCAGTTCACCCCCCGCAAGCGCGGGCAAGGGTTCGAAGCCGAAACCAGAAGAGAAATCTAACGTCACCAATGGCCAACTGACTTTGTACTCTTTCAACGCAGGCATGAGCCATTGAAAGCAAGAGTGGCATTCAATCGCCATGTGCAGTCTACCTTGGGCGTCTTCTTTCAGCGCAGCCAAATCTGTTTCTGCCCGTGCCAGTCGTGGTAACACATCATCAGCCAACGCGAGTAGCACTTGTCCTTCCGCCGTAAAACGCACGGGACGTGTCTTTCTCAAGAACAGAGGCGAACCAATGCGCACCTCTAAGTCTTTGAGTTGATGGGAGAGTGCGGACTGAGTCAAACACAACTGTGTGGCAGTAGAAGTGAGTGAGCCTGTGTCTCTTAACACTGACAAAGTGCGTAGATGCTTAACTTCAATCATGAATTTTTCTCAATATCCTTTTGAGTAAATTGAGTTTGTTTTAAGAACTCTAATCAATCGAGGTGGACATGTAAACATCTGGACGGCCAATTAGGGGTGGGAATGTTCAGAGACTGCGCGAACCGTCGAATAACTGACAGTAATCTGTCGTGAAAAATACCCTAGAGGGACACCGCTTTTCAGCTACTTTTGTTGCTAATACGTTACGACTCACTAGAGTTCAATCAAATGAATACAAGCAGTTAAAACACCTTTGGCTGGCGATTTTGTGATTTATGCACAACAATTAGTTAACACATTTTGCTGGTGGGGTAGGCAATGGCAAAGAAGATGATGGCATCAACGTTAATAACAGTCTTTATTGGGCTGTTTTTTTCGTTCCTTGCCGCCATGTCTTTGCAGCGTTCCGAACAACAATCCGTCGAGCATGAAATACAAAAAGATGTTGAGAATGCAGCGCTGTCACTTGGCAGAGAACTAAACATCGGCATTGAATTGCTCTACGCACTTCGTAACCAAGTTGCATTGAGCGAAGAAATCAACGAAGACGCCTTCGTTGCATTTGCCGACAGTGTGATGAATCGACACCCGAATATCCGTTCGATGGAATGGGCTGAATATTTGGTTGAGAAAAATCGCGATCTTTATGAAGCAGAGGCAGCACTTGAGTTTGCTTTATTTGAGATTGTAGAGCTCAGCGCGAATGGTCAATTGGTGAAAGCCGCCTCACGTAGTCAGTATTTTCCTGTCAGATACGTCACTCCTTATGAAGAAAACCAAAATGTCATGGGGTTTGATTTAGCCTCACGCCCGTCAATGAAAGATGCGCTTGAAATGAGTTGGTATCGCGGCGTACCTATTGCGACGCCAGCCATTCGATTAAAGCGAGAGTTTGAAGATCACAGCGGCTTCTTGATGCTGCTGCCTGTCTTTATCGGTAACCCTGAGACACAAACAGACAGGGAAGCGGCGCTACGCGGATTCCTTGTTGCCTTGTTCGATGTGCAAGATATTTTTGATATCGCTATCAGTAATACCGTCAATGAGGACATTAATCTGGAACTCATCGACAAAGGTTTGAATGAACAAAGTGACGTAATTTTTGAGAACGTCGTGGACTTGGCTGAACCGCCTGTGATGAAACTGGGTTATACATCCAAGCCGATCTACTTTGCAGGCCGAGAATGGGTGCTGCGCGGCACGCCAACCGTTGATTACGTAAAAGCGCGCATGAGTATTTTCCCTTACATGATATTCGTTGTCGGCATGATCATTTTCTCGTTGCTGGCGTACTTGCAGTATGTGTTACAGCACCGAGCATTGAGCATACAAAAGCGTGTGGATGCAAAGACGAGAGAATTAAGAGACGCAAATAAGAAACTCGAAAAAATGTCGAAATCTGATGGGCTGACAGGTCGATATAACCGAGACTACTTTGATGAGTGTGTCGATGCCGAAGTGAAGCGTTCTCAGCGTGATCGTCTGGCCATGAGTATGCTCATCGTCGAAATTGACCACATGTCAGCTTATAACGAGAAACATGGCCGTGTGGGCGGTGACAAAGTGATTCGCCTCGTGAGCCAAGCACTGGCAGACAAGTTAAAACGTCCAGGTGACTTACTTGCACGCTATGGGGGTGAGTCTTTTGCCATTCTGTTACCCAACACCAAAGATGGCGCACCCATCGCGCAGCTGTGTTTTGATGCACTGAAGGTATTAAAGTTGCCTTTCGACAAAGAAGCGGGGGATGACATTATTACCGTGTCTATCGGTGGCGTAACCGTGTTGAAGTCAGAAGAGATTGATCCTGCCAAATTCATGGCTTACGCAGAAATTGCGTTGAACAAAGCCATTGCTGAAGGGCGAGACCGAACGCATTGGATCTATTCCTCAGAAGACAATCAGCCTCACGTAGGAGGCTGATTGTTCGTCACTGACGCATTATTCGAATGCGTTGATGGGCTAACTTGCTATTAGTTAGTGCCGTCAGTCAGTTGAAAACGTAGCGTGTGGTCGCTGTTTTTCAGTACTAGGTGTTGTTTACCTAGTTCCACTGAGCTCCAGTTACCTAAAACGTTCGACATAACACCTTCAAGTGTCATCGCTGGCTCAGGACACGCCATCATGGTTGTTGCCATTTTGTCGATGCGGAACTGGTCGCCTTTCAATTCAGCTTGGCCAAAGTAACGGTTACAACCGCCGTGACCGTTAGCAGCGAATGCTTCGCCAATTTCTAGGTTTGGCGCTGCAAAGCCTTCTGGAAGATCCAGCGCTTTACCGTCAACACTCTCTAGCACCCAGTTATGGTTTTGCATGTTATCAACGGTAACGTCCATTGATGTTCCTTGGCCTGAGCTAGCAGCACAGCCAGCTAAAATTGCTGGCGCGAATAGCATTGCGATTGCGGTTTTTTTCATTATCAACTCCAGATAGAAAACTGAATCAGCTTCGATAGAGACAGTCTAGTCAAGGCTTGGTTCAACACCTGAGCGATCAACTGGACGTTTACTGACTTTCGCCATTATTCCGATTATTGCGACGTAAGCAAGTCAGGAAAGTGTCAAAACCCTAATAATTATGTGAATACTGTCGATGGAATGAACAACTGGCGGATATTATTCGGACAGAAACAAAAAAGCCCCCAAATTCAAGGGAGCAAGGCTGAATACCATCGCTTTGTTGTCGTTATAGTAAAAAGACAGTCAAACGGAGTGAAAGGTCACTGTCTTTAACCTACCGACGTCGCCATTACGCTGAGCTAACGTTAGACAAAACTACCATTAGGCATAGCCACCGTTAGCCAAAGTCACCGTTAGCCAAAGTCTCCATTGACGTAACCCAGTGTTCGATGATCGGTTGGGTTCATGAAAATGTGTTCAGTGTCATTGTGCTCAACCAGCTCGCCCATGAGGAAGAAAGCTGTACGGTCTGAAATGCGTCGTGCTTGTTGCATTGAGTGGGTCACGATGACGATGGTGAAATCTTTCTTTAAGGTTTCCATCAGATCTTCAATTTTCTTGGTCGCAATCGGGTCAAGTGCCGACGTTGGTTCATCCATCAAGATAACGTCAGGTTCCATGGCGATCGTACGTGCAATACACAGACGCTGTTGCTGACCGCCAGACAGACCAAAGGCATTCGACTTCAATCGGTCTTTCACTTCATCCCACAGTGCCGCACTTCGAAGGCTTTTCTCTACTACCTCGTCGAGGTGCTTTTTGTCACTGATGCCTTGAGCGCGTAAGCCATATGCCACATTTTCATAAATACTCATTGGGAAAGGGTTTGCCTTTTGAAACACCATACCGACTTTAATGCGAAGATTGGCAACGTCGATGTTGCCATACACGTCTTCAGCATCCATTTCGACTAGGCCATCAATTTTTACGCCTGCAATCAAATCGTTCATGCGGTTCAAGCAGCGTAGTAGGGTGGATTTACCACACCCTGATGGACCAATGAGCGCCGTTACTTTCTTGTGAGGAATTGGCAAGTTGATGTTTTTCAGTGCGTGGGTGTCGCCATCGTTGTAATACAGGTTCAGATTTTCAATGTTGAATTTGTTCATGTTCTTAATCCTCGGGCTCAGTAAGTGGCTTTGCTGAATCTGCTTGCAATCAGTTTTGTCAGCATATTGATGAGTAGCACGACAACAATCAGTACGGTGGCGGTGGCGTACGCCTGATGCCATTCGTGAACCGTGTAGAGCTCCTGAGTTAATTTATAGAGATGGACAGTCAATGTTCTGCCTGAGTCGAGCAGGCTATCTGGAATGCGCGCGACCATACCAGCGGTGAGGAATACCGGGGCGGATTCGCCAATCACACGACCAACGCTCAAGATGATGGACGTAACAATCCCTGGCATTGCACTTGGGAGAATCAGCTTCCAAATGGTGTAGATCTTTGAAGACCCCAATGCATATGAGCCTTCGCGATACGTATTTGGCACCGCAATCAAGGCTTCCTCTGTGGTTCGGATAATCACAGGAAGAATCAAAATACTCAGCGTCAACGCACCCGAGAGAATCGAGAAGCCTAACCCCAGTACTGCCACAAAGAAGGTCATACCGAACAAACCAAAGATAATGGACGGAATGCCCGCCAGTGATTCCGTGCAGAAACGAATCACCTTTACCAGTTTGCTGCCGACCTTTGCGTATTCGGTCAAATAGATCGCCGTCATGATGCCAATGGGTGCAGCGATAGATATGGACGCAAGTACCATGTAAATGGTTGATACGATCATCGGCCAAATGCCCGACTCTTCGCCAATGCGGGTGTAGTCACTGGCGATGAATGACCAGTCCACATACTGCAAACCATTACTCAAGATGTACCAAATAATCCAGAACAGGAAACCGACGGTCATCGCGGCGGCTGTCCATACAATGGCAAGTGCGACTTTGTCTTTTAGGTGGCGAGTGCGCGCGTTTTTTTTGCTGACGTTTTGTAAAATAGACATCGTCATTACCTCGCTTTTTCGCGATTAAGATAAAGCAGTGAAGCATTCAATATCATGATGAAAACAAGCAGCACGATACCTGTGGCGTAGAGTGCACTGGCGTGAACCCCTGATGCATAAGACATTTCTAGAGCAATGTTTGCTGTAAGCGTGCGCGCTGAATCTAAAATGCCTTCTGGCATGGCGGGCGCGTTCCCCATCACCATGATGATCGCCATGGTTTCACCCAATGCGCGTGCGATACCCAGAATCACTCCTGTCATGATCCCTGAGCGTGCGGCGGGTATGAGCAACTTAAATGTGGTGAACATGTGTGATGCACCCAGCGCCAGAGAACCTTCTTTGTAGGTTTTAGGCACAGCGCGAAGTGACGTTTCAGACACGGCAATGACCGTAGGGAGGATCATGATGGCAAGCACCACGATACCGGCTAACAAGGTGTTTCCCGCTGGAACGTTAAATACGTCCTGAATCAATGGCACGATGATCACGAGGCCAAAAAAGCCATAAACCACGGAAGGAATGCCTGCCAATAGTTCGACTGCAGGACGGATAATGTTTGCTAGCCACTTAGGGGCAATCTCTGCAATGAAGACGGCAGTTAGTACGGCAATCGGCACGCCCAGTGCGACAGCACCCAGCGTGGATGCCAGAGATGCCACAATCATTGGTGAAATACCGTATAGGGCAGGGGGTAGCCATTCTGACCCTGTAACGATGCCTGTAATGCCTGCTTCTTGAATCGCAGGGATGCCTTCAAGAAAAATAAAGTAGCCAATGGTGGCCAGCGAAAGCACGCCAATAACGGCTGCTGCTAGGAATAAAGAACGAAAGATGGCTTCTCGCCAATCTCGGCCTCTACGGCGACCGAGCTTGCTGGTGTATTGCTTAGGCGCTTGTTCGGCTGCGATGGTCATGGAAACTCCAGATATCATGCACTGACAGTGTGGATGTAAAGTAAAGCGGCCTGAAAAGATGTGTCAGGCCAAGGTATTTGGGTTTACTGTGCTGACACGTAGCCTTCGTTCATTACGATTTTTTGACCGTCTACAGAGACAACCCAATCAAGGAATTTTTCTGCAGCTGGTGAAGGTTTGCCATCTTTACTAAGAACCAGGAATGGTCGTGCGACAGGGTAATCACCTGATGCAACGCTTTGCTCTGTTGGGGTCACGCCATCGATTTGGATGGCCTTCAGTGATTCGTCGATGGATCCTAAAGAGATGTAGCCGATCGCAAATGGGTTGTTAGCTACGATGGTTTTGACCACACCGTTCCCATTGCCAACTTGTGCGCGTTGGGAGATAGCAGACACTGTTATGCCGTTCACTTTGCGCTTTAGATTCATGATGTCTTCGAATGCACCACGTGTACCTGATGCAGTGTCACGCGTAACAACGACAACGGGTTTGTTTTCGCCACCCACTTCAGACCAATTCTTCACTTCGCCACGGTAAATCTTGGCAATCTGTTCAATGGAAAGGTCGTTAAGCGCGTTACTGTTGTTGATGACAACGGCAATGCCGTCACGTGCAATCACGGTTTCTTTTAGCGAAGGTTCTTTTTCTGAGTCTTTCAAATCACGTGAAGACATGCCGAACATGGACGTACCATTCTTCGCCGCTTTTACGCCAGCAGAAGACCCTGTACCTTGTACTTCGATGAAGGTGCTGTTGTTTTGTGCTTGGTACGTTTCGGCCAAAATTTCCATTACTTCTGTCACAGACGTTGATCCTGAAACCGTGATGGTTTCCTGCGCTGAAGCGGAATGGGCAACCAATGCGCCTGCCATGCATAAAGCGGTGATAACGTTTGATTTCATGATAACTATCCTTAAAAAATGCCTTTCTATGAAAGTGTTGTTTGACTCAACGAGGCAACTTTAGGAGAGTTTTGTGACATTCATGTTTCACTAATTTGAAGCATTAATGACGAGACAAAGAACCATATAAGTCACTAATGTTTCAATTTAGAGTCATATTATTTCATGATGAATGTGGCGAGTGTTCAGCGATTTGACGCGAGGTTTTCGTGTCATGTGGCAGTGTGTGTGAGGTGCAAAGATGATGATGCTTTGTATTCGGTATCCGTGATGGGGAGGCCTTGTTTGGCTTCATTATCACAACAGATAGGTTGTCGCTCAGATCGAGTAGACGGTTGATCAGTTCTGGCTGGCAACACGTGTATTGGTGAGGGTGGCTTGTTGAAGCCATTCGTCGGTTTGAGCGAGTGTCATTGGGCGGCCATACCAATAGCCTTGAAGCTTGTCACAACCAATTGAGATGAGATATTGCCCTAGCGCTTCGGTTTCTACACCTTCTGCAACGACACGACATTCAAGGCTGTGCGCTAAGTAAATGGTCGATCTAACGATAGCTTCATGGTTGCTGCTATACAGTAAGTCCGTGACGAAACTACGGTCGATTTTAATTTCGTCGATCGGCATGTTGCTCAGGATTGAAAGGGAAGAGAAGCCCGTGCCGAAGTCATCGATACTCAGATACACACCCAGTTTTTTGATTTTCTCCAATACAGCCTGCGCCTTGCAAGGGTTCTGCATCATGCTCGTTTCAGTGATTTCGAGTGTGAGTTGCGCGGGGTTAATGGGGTGTTTTTTCATGAGGCTGCTTAGGAAGGTTTCTAGCGCATCATCTTCTATATCTCTAACTGATAGGTTGATCTGAACCTGTGGTGTGATGCCTTGTCTACGCCATGCAGCCAGTTGCGTCACCGTGGTTTCAAGCACCCAATGCGTAATTTGCTTAATGGCATTGGTCTGCTCTGCGATGGGGATAAATTCGTCAGGACGGACCGAATAGCCATCGCCCAGCGGCCAGCGTAGAAGCACTTCCAGCGTCATTTGGTTTTGATTGTTCACATTTATGACGGGTTGAAAATACAGGTCAAAATCCATGGTGGTCACGGCTGTGTGAAGCATGGAGGCCAGTTCTGTCTTGTCATAAAAGTGCGATGAGGCCGAAGGCTCGTAAATTGAATAAGGGGCTTGTATGCGTTTTGCACTGTACATGGCGATCTCTGAACGCTTCAACACTTCTTCTGCGCTGGTGCCATGTTCGGGAAATAGAGAAACCCCCGCTGTACTGGTGACGTTTACGTCGTGTTCGTTGATCGTGAGTGGGTGGTCTAAATACGATTGAATGCTCTCGATGTAATTGGGGATATTACTGTCTTGCGGATCATTAACAATCAGGGTGAAGCGGTTGCCACTGGAACGCGCGAGAAAAATGTCAGCATCAATGAACTCTTTAAGTCGTTCAGAAAACTGCGCGAGAAGCACATCCCCTTTCTGATGGCTAAACACTTCGTTAATGTTGTTGAAGTTATTTATGTCAAACGTGATGAGTGCGAAGTGCTGTTCGCTGAGATTAAATTCATTCACTTGCTGGCTAATGGTTCGAAGCAAAAATCGACGATTGGGAAGGCCAGTGAGTGGGTCGTGAGATTCATTGTGATGCTGCTGAAACTCAGCAAAAGCGATGCGCTCCATGGATTGGGATATCACACCGAAAATCATGACGCAGAATATACCGCCGCCAAAGAAAATCATGGAAACAATGAATTCAATGGGTGTCGTCGTCGGCTTCATTGACAAGAAAGCAGCAAACGTTAAATAGCCAAGCACAAAACCGAGCATGACAGGGATAAAACTAAACGTGGAAGGGCGTTTGTCTCGTTGGTAGAGAGCGATCGAAGAGCGCAATGCCGACACGATGGCAAGCATGCCTAATATCACAAGGATGATAGAGAATGTTTTTATCATCGTTATCGATAGTTGCCCGTAAACAAAAAGAAAAATACGCAGCGATGGTGAGAACACATCCGCTGCGACCTTCTTAAATGTAGTTTACTTTTTATGAGCTTGTATGCATTGTCAGCAAGCAATTATGCGTTTGTCAAAAATTGCAGACAGGGCAGTTTGCGTTTCTAGGGAGCGTAAAACTGCGCCATGAGCTGTCCATGGCATCGAACATCATTAGCTTGCCTGATGGCGGTGTACTGAAGCGAGAAAGTACCTTGATTGCTTCGAGTGCTTGTGACGCGCCAATGATCCCGACCACTGGTGATAGGATGCCTGCTTCAACACAGCTGAGCGCTTGTGCCCCAAACATGGCACTCAGGCACTCATAACATGGCTCATCTTCGCCATAGGTAAACACGGCTACTTGTCCTTCTAAGCGAATCGCAGCGCCGCTAACCAGCGGGGTTTTGTGCGTGAAGCAAAGTCGGTTGAGTTGGTTTCGTGTTTCTACGTTGTCGCTGCAATCCATGACGAGCGAATGTTTGGCGATGAGTGCCGAAAGGGTTTCATCGTCAAGGCGTTCCGCATGCGTATTGATGACCACATGGTGATTGAGTTGACGCAAGGCATTCGCGGCTGAATCGACTTTGAGCTCGCCAATGGTGGTGTCATTGTGAAGCACTTGACGTTGAAGGTTAGAAAGTTCGACCCGATCATCATCAATCAACGTCATTTCTCCAACGCCCGCAGCTGCGAGATATTGGCTCGCTGCGCAGCCAAGACCGCCAGCACCCAATATCAAGATGCTGGCTTGCTTCAACGCTTCCTGACCGTCGAAATCAAACTGTCTCAGAATGATTTGGCGGTTGTATCTGAGCTCTTCTTCAGGCGAAAGAATATCCACTGCGATCCTTTAATTTAACACGGCGTTGAAGGGTTCAATGGTCACGTCTTCATTGACGTCGATATGGCCTCTGTCTTGCTCCAAAATGGCAAAACAGTTGGCTTGAGACAATGAACTGAATGCACCAGAGCCTTGGTTGCCAGTGGTGGAAACCCAAAGCTGACCTTCTGTATCTACATGATATACCGCGCGCTGGTAATCCGTGCGACCTGGTGATTTCTTGAAACGTGTTGCGGCTTTCGCTTTAAGCGCAATGGTTGGTTGCCATTGTGTATGACCGCCAAGTTTCGCCAATAAAGGCTGAACCATCGCGTGCAGTGTTACCAACACTGACACTGGGTTGCCCGGCAAACCGCAGAAAAGCGCGTCTTTAACAGTACCGAAAGCGAAAGGTTTACCCGGCTTGATGGCGATTTTCCAAAAACCCACATCGCCTTCTTGGTCAAGAATGTCTTTGGTGTAATCAGCTTCACCCACGCTTACGCCACCCGATGTCACGATAACGTCTGAAACTTCCGCCGCTTTTAGGAAAGCGTCACGTAGTTGATCTGGGCAATCAGGGATAACCCCCATATCAATTGCTTCACAGCTCATCTTATCGAGCATGGCACGAATGGTGTAGCGGTTGCTGTCGTAGATTTCACCTTTACCTAAAGGCTCTCCCACTTGACGCAATTCATCGCCCGTAGAGAAAAACGCCACCTTGGGTTTACGGATCACGGTGACGTTTGCAATACCAAGTGTTGCGAGCATCGGTACTTCGCGAGGTGTCAGAAGCGTGCCTTTTGGAATAACGACAGCGCCTTGCTTAACGTCGTCACCGATTGGGCGAATATTCTGTTGAGCGGTCGCAGACGCAGTAAAAGTAATCTGGTCACCGTCTACGTTTGTTTGCTCTTGCATGATGACGGCATCAGCGCCTTCTGGCACTTCTGCGCCGGTCATGATGCGAATACAAGTCCCTTCAGGCCATTGGCCTTCAAAAGGAATGCCTGCGAAAGATTTGCCTGCCATGGTAAGGGTGCGCGATTTTTCTAAATCTGCACAACGCAGGGCATAACCATCCATTGCCGAGTTAGCAAAAGGCGGCACGTTAATCGGGGAGCAAATGTCTTCGGCTGTTATGCGGTTTTGCGCATCCATTAAGGACACAACATCGGTTTGAGTAAGTGGTGTGGTGTTTTCAAGCAAGGTAGAAATCGCAGTGGAAACTGGCATCAAACCCGGTGTATCGCAGCAACCCATAAATAGACTCTCGGTGGTTTTGAGCAAAACATGCTCAACACGTAGAAGAAAGCGGTCATTATCGCAAACTTTGTTCGCTCAAACTAATGTCCACACGCAAATCGAGGTGTAATTTTATTACTATTAACGTTATGCTTCAAAAATCTGACACAAATTGATCCTTGTCCTTAAAAGACGAGTATTTAATTAGATAACAACATTGTAACGACCCGAGGATTTTCTATGACAGCATTGAGCGATTCTGCAATTCGAGTGCGTGAAGCGCTAGTTGCACGGGGCATTGAGACACCAATGACGCCGGGATCATCGATGACCGCGACAGAAAAAAAAGAAAGAATTGAATACCACATGCGGGAAATTCTATCTGTTATCGATCTTGACCTGACAGACGACAGCTTAACCGAGACACCTGCGCGCATTGCTAAAATGTATGTGGATGAGGTGTTTTCTGGCTTAGACTACTCGAACTTCCCGAAAATCACAGTTATCGATAATAAGATGGGCTGTGATGAGATGGTAAGAGTGAAAAACATTACACTTACCAGTACGTGTGAACATCACCTCGTCACCATCGATGGTGCCTGCACAGTGGCCTATTTGCCGAAAGAAAAAATCATTGGTTTGTCGAAGATTAACCGCATTGTTCGTTTCTTCGCGCAACGTCCTCAAGTGCAGGAACGTTTAACGCGTCAAGTGCTCGTCGCGCTTCAGACATTGCTCGAAACCGACAATGTTGCAGTACACGTAAACGCAACGCACTACTGCGTAAAATCACGTGGTGTGATGGACGCGACCAGCGAAACCACCACCACTGCGTTAGGCGGTGTGTTTAAGAAAAATGCAGCAACGCGTGCAGAGTTCTTGCATGGCATTGGCATGTAGGCGTTTAACTCGTTACACGGTTTAGAAACAAAAAAAGCGCCAATCGGCGCTTTTTTTATATCTGCTAGCAGGGAAGAGATGTGTTGATTACTTCAGTACTGCTGCAATGGCTTTACACAATGGGCCCATGTTAGAACGCATCATGCCAGCAACACTGATACGGCCAGAGCCTACGATGTAAACGCCGAACTCGTCTTTCAGGCGAGCAACTTGTTCTTTGTTCAGACCTGAGAAAGAGAACATGCCGTTCTGACGCTGAATAAAGCTGAAATCACCTTCCACGCCTTCTTCTTTCAGGGTTGCAACGAACAGTTCGCGCATCTCTTGAATGCGTACACGCATATCCGCGACTTCTTGTTCCCATTCTGCACGCAATTCTGCGTTATCAAGGATCAAGGTAACGACTGCCGCACCGTGAGCGGGTGGGTTAGAGTAGATAACGCGCGCAATGCTCTTCACTTGGCTGAATGCTGTTGCCGTTTCTTGTGCTGTTTTACCAACAAGGGTAAATGCACCGACACGCTCATTGTAAAGACCAAAGTTTTTAGAGAACGAGCTTGCGACAAGCAGCTCTTCACAGGTGTCAGCGAAAATGCGTAGGCCTGCTGCATCTTCTTCAACACCAGAAGCAAAACCTTGGTAAGCGAAGTCGAACATTGGAAGTAAGTTCTTTTCGTTACACAGTGCCGCGAGTTGTTGCCATTGCGCCGTGTCTGGGTCGATACCAGTAGGGTTGTGACAGCAACCGTGCAGAAGAACAACGTCACCTGCGCTTGCGGTTTCAAGATCTGCCAGCATCGCGGCGAAATCCATGTCTTTGGTTTCAGCGTTGTAGTAGCCGTAAGATGCCACTTCCAAACCTGCCGCTGCAAATACACCGTTGTGGTTCGCCCACGTTGGGTTACTTACCCATACTTTTACGTCGCCAAGCTGACGTTTGATGAATTCTGCTGCAACACGCAGGGCACCTGTGCCACCTGGCGCTTGTGCAGTTTGTGCGCGTTTGTCAGCAATGATGGTTGCATCATCACCAAACAACAATTTTTGAACGGCCAAACCGTATTCAGGTGTACCTGGAATGCTTAGGTAGGACTTGGTGGTTTCTTTTTCAAGAAGGATGGCTTCTGCTTTTTTAACAGTCGCTAAAACAGGGGTGTTACCAGATTCGTCCTTGTAGATACCTACACCTAGGTTGATTTTCTCAGCACGGGCATCGGCTTTGAATTCTTCAGTAAGACCTAGAATAGGGTCAGCGGGAGCTGCAACAATTTTTTCAAACATTTCTTCATCCATGGCGTTAGTAAAGGAAACTGTCTTTGTTTATACCATTTTGATCCGTTGTAATAAAACCGAAATTTTCTGAAATTTTATTGTTCTTTGTATCGTGATATTTGCGCGATCATCCACACATTTTTTTGTTGTCGTCGAAATCATATTCTTATCGGCTTTGGATGCATGTCTCGTGGAAAGCCCAGCGTGTATAAGGTCGTGCGGAAAAGGACTGAATTTCATTCAACAAATCAGTGCCTCATAAAAACGAGAATGTGTGTTAACGAAACACAAAGGAATGACGGTGGGGGAGTTTGAGGGAAAATTACTAAAAAAAAGACCGCTAAGAAGCGGTCTTTTTAAACTGGTATTGAACGGGTTTGTTCAATAACTTAGAAGTTCGCGCTGCGTGGTGCACGTGGGAATGGAATAACATCACGGATGTTGCCCATGCCAGTAACGTAAGAAACCAGACGCTCGAAACCGAGACCGAAACCAGCGTGTGGAACGGTGCCATAACGACGAAGGTCGCGGTACCAGTTCATGTGCTCAGGGTCGATGTTCATGGCACGCATACGCGTATCTAAAACATCTAAACGTTCTTCACGTTGTGCACCACCGATGATTTCACCAATGCCAGGTGCAAGTACGTCCATAGCAGCAACGGTTTTACCGTCGTCGTTCAAACGCATGTAGAACGCTTTGATGTCTTTCGGGTAGTTCTTCACTACAACCGGCGCTTCAAAGTGCTTTTCAGCAAGGTAGCGTTCGTGCTCAGACGCCAAGTCGATACCCCATTCAACTGGGTTTTCAAACGTTTGGCCAGACTTAAGCAGGATATCAATAGCGTCGGTGTAGTCGATTTGAGCGAAGTCAGAATCAACAAACTTTTCTAGGCGAGTGATCGCTTCTTTGTCGATGCGTTGAGCAAAGAACTCAAGGTCATCACGACGTTCAGCAAGTACGGCTTTGAACACATACTTCAGCATGTCTTCAGCCAGTGTTGCCACATCGTCTAGATCTGCGAAAGCGACTTCAGGCTCAACCATCCAGAATTCCGCTAGGTGGCGGCTGGTGTTTGAGTTTTCAGCACGGAACGTTGGGCCAAAGGTGTAAACCTTGCTCAATGCACATGCATAAGCTTCTGCGTTCAACTGGCCTGATACTGTCAGGAAGGTTTCTTTACCGAAGAAGTCTTCATTGAAATCAACTTTGCCTTCGTCAGTGCGTGGCAAGTTTTCCATGTCCAGTGTAGAAACACGGAACATTTCACCTGCACCTTCTGCATCAGAAGCGGTGATCAGAGGTGCAGATACCCAGAAGTAACCTTGTTCGTGGTAGAAGCGGTGAATCGCTTGTGACAAACAGTTACGTACGCGTGCAACCGCACCGATCACGTTAGTACGTGGACGTAGGTGTGCAACTTCGCGCAAATACTCAATAGAGTGACGCGTTTTCGCCATTGGGTACGTGTCTGCATCTTCAACCCAACCAACAACTTTCACGTTTGTTGCTTGTAGTTCGAACGCTTGGCCTTGTCCTGGGCTTTCTACCACTTTACCGGTGACTTCAACAGAACAACCAGTGGTTAGACGGAGTACTTCTTCCTGGTAATTATTCAGCTCATTAGGAACAACCGCCTGAATAGGGTCAAAACAAGAGCCGTCATAAATGGCAAGAAAAGAAATACCGGCTTTTGAATCACGACGGGTACGGATCCAACCACGGACAGTGACTTCTGAGTCTACTTCCGTTTTGCCGTGCAGGACGTCTGCTACAGGCATATAGTTCATAATTTGCATCTAACTCCGTTGAAGATGGCTCGATGATGATGTTCACCGAGCAGAGACAATTCGCATTTGAACCAGCAAGTTTACCTGTATCCAGATAACCTTCAAGCGTTGTTATAAGATGCGAGTCTAATTTGATTGATACTTTATCAAATCAGCGCCAAAAGCTGCTCAAGGTTTGACCGGTTGGCATTGTTTCCGCAGAATTTGCGTCAAACCGCCTTTGATACCAGACAGGTTGTCAGGGGAATCGGCGACATCTGTTTGCGATTGCGTTTGAGGTTCTCACCAATATTGAGTAGCATCGCGGCGCATTGAAGATTTGATTGACGCATTTTTGCTCAGTAATGAGCGACATGTCGTCCATCCTAGTAACGCGCTATATACAGGAACGCACATTATGCACACTGAACTGTTCAAAGAATTCATGTTTGAAGCTGCCCACCATTTGCCACATGTTCCAGAAGGACATAAATGTGGTCGTTTGCATGGGCACTCTTTCCTTGTGCGTCTTTATGTGACGGGTGAAGTAGATCCACACACAGGTTGGATCATTGATTTCTCTGAAATCAAAGCCGCGTTTAAACCGATTTACGACCGTCTTGACCACTATTACTTGAATGACATTGAAGGGTTAGAAAACCCGACAAGTGAAGTGCTGGCGAAATGGATTTGGGATCAATTGAAACCTGAATTGCCTTGTCTAAGCAAAGTGATGATCAAAGAAACGTGCACGGCAGGCTGCATTTACACTGGCGAATAAAGCGAGGCAACGGTCTGGCTTTCGCTCTGTGCGAAAGACATGCATGTAGAAACTAAAAAAGGAGCCATAGGCTCCTTTTTTTATTGCGCAATAAAAGTGCGTGTTTTGGTACGACTGTTATGCGATATCGAGGTATTTGTGGGTTTGAATCGACAAGCGCCAGTTACGCTTGATGCAGGTTTCAATACACAATGCCGTTGCACGCGGCTTTTGGCTAATAGGCTGCAGTGCGATTTCTACGTTTTCACGCAGTGCAACACCATCTAACAACGCTTCAAGCTTTTCAATGTCAGATTCAGTGCCAACAGGGTGCTTGATTTCATTGGCACGCTCGAGTGCGCTTTCCAAAACAGGCAGTTTCCCGCGCATGTTGATTTTAGGTGACACTGTCACCCATGTGCCTTCTGTGGTTTCTACTGGGTACGTTCCGCTGGTTTCGATTTGGCAGCGATACCCCGCAGATTCAAGCCGTTCGGTTAACGGGCGAAGATCGTAAATACACGGTTCCCCGCCAGTGATCACTACGTGTTTAGCGGTATAGCTATTTTGTAGGTGCGTCAAAATGTCATTGGCGTTGACAGCAGCCCAAATCGGACTGTCTCCGGTTTTGGTGATGATTGCGCCAAAGTCGCGTTCGTCGGTGGGCAAGGTGTCCCAGGTCTGTCGTGTATCGCACCAAGGGCAACCAACAGGGCAGCCTTGTAGGCGAACAAATACGGAAGGGACCCCTGTGAAGGTGCCTTCGCCTTGAATCGTTTCAAAAATTTCGTTGACGTTGTACATACCGCTTTAACAATCAGAATCGCATGTGGGGCTGGATTATGTCAGCTTATAGCACGAGTGTCTTGGCTTGTTGTTATTTGAAGTATGAAGTGCGGTAAAAGCGAGCGATAACTTATTGATTTTTTTTAGTTGGACGCAGGAAATGGAAGATATTTGATTTAGCTCGTGATGTGTATCACGACATCATCTCAATGTGCTTCACAATTACTTCGCAAAGTAAAAAAATTCAAAGATAGGATTCACTTTAGGGAAAATGGGATGATTCTTGCCCAGCCGGGACACATAGATCACATTAAGCGTAATAACGCTGGCACAGTATATAAGTTGATCGATCAGCTCGGGCCTATCTCTCGAATCGAACTATCAAAACGCAGCCAACTAGCACCTGCGAGTATCACTAAAATCACCAGAGAGTTGATTGATGCACACCTCGTAAAAGAAACCGAGTATGGCGAAACCGCAGCCCGCGGACGCCCCGCCGTCGGGCTTGTATTGAATAATGAAGGGTGGCAGTTCCTGTCATTGCGCTTAGGGCGCGGATACCTAACCTTGGCGTTGCATGAACTGGGTGGCGATATTCTGATAGAGAACCGTCACGATATCCATGTGCTCGACCAAGACCTTCTTATCGAACAGGTTCTTGAACACATCAATCAATTCTTTGCCAAGCATTCCTCTGTGGTTGATCGTGTTACATCTATTGCAGTATCACTCCCAGGGCTCGTAAATAGCGCTCAGGGCATCGTGATTCAAATGCCCCACTATGATGTTCATAACATGCCCTTAGGGGCGGCAATCCACCGTGCGACAGGTTTACCCGTGTTTATTGGTAACGACACACGGTCATGGGCATTGGCAGAAAAATTATTTGGTAATGCACGTGATGTAGAGAATGCGGTATTGGTGGCCATTCATCATGGTGTAGGTGCCGGTATCATGCTGGATGGAAAGGTGTTGGAAGGGCAGGTTGGCAACATTGGCGAACTGGGCCACATTCAAATCAAACCGTTCGGTAAGCGTTGTTTTTGCGGAAATAGCGGGTGCTTAGAAACGGTAGCGAGCCTTCAAGCCGTGCTGGAAGAAACGAAACTACTGCTCGCGCAAGGCCATGAAAGCGTGCTACAGGAAAAGCCTTTAACCATTGATCGTATTTGCGACGCTGCGGAATCGGGAGACGGTGTTGCGGTGAAAGTCATTACAGAGTTAGGGCATCACCTCGGTCAAGCCATTGCGATCATGGTGAATCTTTTTAACCCCGAAAGAATTCTCATTGGGGGTGAATTTAACCGTGCGAAAGGTGTGCTGTATCCCGCCATTATCGACTGTGTGAAAAGCCAAAGCATGCCATGTTATACCGAGAACCTGATGCTAGAAGAAACCTATTTCTATACTCAGGCAACAATGCCAGGTGCTGCGTTAGTCAAACGCGCTATGTATAACGGCTATCTGTTGATGAAGGTCTTAGAAGGCTAATAGCGTTATTGTTGGTAGATCAACTCAGTCACGATGAGACAAACAAAAAGGAGCCCTAGGCTCCTTTTTTCGTCACTTAGAATGGATACCACACCGTGGCGGCTTCTAGGTGTCGTTTGTAAAGCGCAAGCACAACACATAAGGCGATACCTGAAAGTACCACGATGTCTTTTCGTGTCAGCGGGCGATAGTTATACCAAGTCCGTGTTTTACTTCGTCCGAATCCACGCAGTGTCATCGCATTTGAAATTTCATCCGCGCGGTCGAGGCTAGAGAAAATCAACGGAATCAGGATTTTCGCTACACCTTTAAAGCGTGTCATCAATGGCGCATTCTTTGAAAAATCAACGCCACGCGCTTGTTGAGCATGCATGATATTGATGAAGTCGCTTTTTACTTCAGGCAGATAGCGTAAGGTTAGGCTGACAGCATACGCGATTTTGTAAGGCACACCGATACGGTTAAGACTCGACGCAAACTCAGTGGGGTGCGTGGTAAAGACGAACACCAGTGCAATCGGGAACATACTGAAGTATTTCAAAGTGATTGTGCACAGATAGAACAAGGTTTCTTGCGTCAGTGAGTAACCCGCAGGAAGCTCTAGCAGTGTCGTGGTAGAACCGACCCACTCAGAGCCTTGTTGCGGCGCAACCAAAAACATAAACACGGCATTCATACTCAACACACTGATGGTGCCAAACAGCAGTGGTTTATAGGCTTGAAACGCCACACCCGTCATTTTCAATAAGGCTAAACCGAGCAACACCATGCTGACGATAAGGCGAATGTCGAAGGTCGTCAGTACTACAGTTACCCATGCCATAAACAGAGCAAACTTGGTGATGCCATTGAGTGCGTGAAGTGGCGATTTGGTATCAACGTAATTGATGCCGAACTTCATTTTTGATGCTTTCATTTGGCGTTGCTCTCCGACTGAATAAATGTCTGCATAAATCCGTCGATGTCTTCAATACCTGCCTTCTCAGCAAGTTGGTACAAACTGGTGGTGGTAAGGTTGGCTTCATCCAACAAAGTGGGTTGGCTGAACACACTCGTCATTGGCGCATCCGCAAGCAGCTTACTGTCTGCTATCACGACAGAGCGCGTTGTATATTCCAACACCAAATGCATGTCGTGAGAAATGATCATCACACTGATGCCTTGCACCTCATTGAGTTGCTTAATGAATTGCAGCATCGAGGTGTAGTTGCGGTAATCTTGGCCTGCCGTCGGTTCGTCCAAAATCAGAAGATCTGGCTCCATCACCAAAATAGACGCGATGGTGACGCGTTTTTTCTGGCCATAGCTCAAGGCATCTACCGGCCAATGGCGGTATTTACTCAAACCACACAGTTCTAGAACGTCCAGCACACGTTTTTCGATGTCAGCGTCGCTCAGTCCTTGGTTCATTAAACCGAAGGCCACTTCATCCATAATCATGTGGTGCGAAATCATATGATTAGGGTTTTGCATGACAACGCCGACTTTACGGCTGCGCTCGAAAATAGACAGTGTTGAGAAATCTGCGCCGTCGAAAACAATGTTGCCTTCATCTGGGTCTATTACGCCCATGATCAGCTTGGTGATGGTGGATTTTCCTGAACCATTTTTACCCAATACAGACATCATCTCGCCACGATTGACCGTAAAGCTGACATCCTCAAGGGCATTTTTCTCGCCGTCATAGGAGTAAGTGAGATGATTCAGTGTTAGCAAGGCTTCAGACGCGGGTTTCTTGTCGTTGGCTTGCGCATTACGATGCCAGGTCGTTAACGCTTCTGCATATTTCGCAACGGGCAAATTAGCCATGTTTGATGGTTTATCTGATTGCTCCACCGTGCAGCCTGCATGTTTGAGCGCAGAGAGATACAAGGGCTCACGAATGCCATGGGTGTTAAGCAATGACGATGTCAGGATCTCGTCTGGCGTGGTATCAGCAACGACCTCGCCGTTGTCGATAAGGATCACGCGGTCGATGTGTTGCGTCAGTACATCTTCTAAACGGTGTTCAATGATGATGATCGTTTTGCCCGTATCACGATGAAGTTGGTCAATGATCTCTATAGTGCGCTTGCCCGTTTTCGGGTCAAGTGCGGCAAGAGGCTCATCAAACAAAAGGACGTCTACGTCATCCACCAAAATGCCCGCAAGGGAAACGCGTTGTTTTTGCCCGCCAGACAAGTCATGCGGGGCATGATAAAGCAGGTTTTCAAGATCGACCATTTTCGCGGTGGCCTTGACCAATGGGTACATGTCAGCGACGGACATGCATTGGTTTTCAAGCGCAAACGCGATGTCTTCACCCACACTCAATCCGACAAACTGGCTGTCTGTATCTTGTAGTACGGTGCCGACTTTCTCTGTGTATTCCACCAAGGTCATTTTTTGGCTGTTCTTGCCATCGATCAGTAATTCACCGTCGATGTGTCCCTCAATTGCGTGGGGAATAAGGCCGTTAATGCACTGACCCAGCGTGGATTTACCACTGCCGCTTGGGCCAATGATCAGGACTTTCTCGCCTTTCTCTATGGTTAAGTTGATGTTTTTTAATGTTGGATTTACCAACGCATCATAGCGAAAGGAGAAGTTTTTAAATTCGATGGTCATTGAGAAATTTAGGCCTCAGTCAGATTACGGCACTGTCTGTTGCGTTTGGCCACAGATTGCAAAATGAAATAGCCAACAACGGCAACCAGCAAGGCGTTACCCGCAGCAATAATACAAAGCTGAATGAAGACTTTGGTAAAAGGTTCGGCATAAAGCACGGTATCAAGGAAAGCAGACGTGCCATATCCAATCACGTTGCCAAGCAAAGCAAGGAAGGCGAAAAGTACGATATCAATCGGGCCAAAGCTCCCGTATTTCAGGCGACGTTTGGTCAGAATAGGGAATAAGCCAATGACGAAGCCCACGATGCCAGAACCTAATACCCAGGTTAGCCAGACACCCCAACCCGCGAACATGTCGGTAACCCAGTGGCCGATGAAGCCAACAAAAAAGCCCACGCCTGGGCCAAACAACACGGAGAAAAGCGCAAGAATGGCCATTGCAGGCTTAAGCGTCGTGTTTGCGAAAACAGGAATACCAAACATTGGCAAGCCGCCAATGCCATAGAGAGCAGCACCAATAGCAATGATAACGACAGTCTTTGCTGAGAAATTCATAGATAAACCTTTGTGCTGGACAGGATCTATTTGTCCAGCGCATATTTTGACGCCAGTTATTTTAAGTGGCTCACAAAAAAAGAGGCGGGATTATAAAGATAAACGCATAGAAAGGAAAGCTAACAGTCTAGACGTCTAAAAATGTCTGTAAACCAAGATACACAGATTGTTGATGTAGTGAGCGGATCAGAGTTGAGAACGTCGAAACTTAGGGCGATAGACGGAAGGTGAGAACAGGGAATTGCGGAGGAAAGGTGTCAGCTTCTATCTGTTTCGATGCTGCAACCTAGTGTTCACTGGCTTGCGTTTGGGAGATAAGGAAAGGGTGCCATGGGGGAAGTAAAAAAGGCGCAGAAGCGCCTTTTTTGGGTGAACAGGGTGTTGCGCTTATTTCACTGTGGAGGTTTGCAGTTCTTCTGCTTCTTTTGCGCGGCAAGCTGCTGCGGTAAACACAACGTCAGTTGAGCTGTTCAATGCAGTTTCTGCTGAATCTTGAACAACACCAATGATGAAGCCGACGGCGACTACTTGCATTGCGATGTCGTTTGGAATACCAAACAAATTACACGCAAGTGGAATCAACAAAAGTGAACCACCTGCAACACCCGACGCGCCACATGCAGATACGGCAGCAACAATACTCAGCAGGATTGCTGTCGCAATATCAACTTGAATCCCCATGGTGTTAACGGCTGCAAGTGTCAATACCGTGATGGTAATAGCTGCACCGCCCATGTTGATGGTTGCGCCCAATGGAATAGAAACAGAGTAGGTGTCTTTATCCAATTTCAATCTGCTACATAGCTGCATGTTCACAGGAATGTTCGCTGCAGAGCTACGTGTGAAGAAGGCGGTCACGCCACTTTCACGCAGACATTGAAATACCAATGGGTATGGGTTGGTGTGGGTTTTAAGGTAAACAATCAATGGGTTCACAACTAAAGCGATAATCGCCATGCTGCCTAGCAATACTGCAAGCAAGTGTGCGTAACCTACCAATGCTTCAAAGCCTGTTTCTGCAAAGGTCTTAGCGACCAAGCCGAAAATACCAATAGGGGCAAGTTTAATGATGAAGCGAACAATGAAAGAAACACTTTCAGCAACGTCGCCAAATACGGTTTTGGTGGTGTCTGATGCGTGATGAAGCGCAATTCCTAAGCCAATTGCCCAAGCAAGAATACCGATAAAGTTGCCGTTCATCAGTGCATGAATTGGGTTGTCGACAACGCTAAACAATAGCGTTTGGATAACCTGAACAATGCCTTCTGGTGGTGCAATAGCAGAATCTGTTGTTGTTAGCGTGAGCTCTGTCGGGAACAAAAAGCTCATGGTGACAGCCGTGATCGCTGCAGCGAAAGTACCAACTAAATAAAGGGTGATAATTGGACGAAGATGAGTGTGTTGGCCTTTCTTCTGATTTGCGATAGATGCTGCTACCAATACAAACACCAAAATAGGTGCAACGGCTTTTAGAGCATTTACAAATAAGCCGCCTAGAAACCCAATGGCTTTGGCACTTTCTGGCGAAAGGCTAGCGAGGGCAACACCGGCGATAATACCTACCAAAATCTGGACGACCAGACTGGCGTTAGTAACACGTGCTAAAGGGGAGTTTTTTTGCTTCATTTTTCTCACTTCACTGTGTATGAGCTGTTAACGTTTGGATTAAATCAGCTGGATTAGTAATCTGTAAAGCAGTAAATGAAATAAAATATGATGATAGATCGCATATGCCTGATTATATATAGCAATAATGTTTTACGGCGATGTAAAATATTGTGATAGTTATTGTAATGAGGCTGTAAATTCCAGAAACGAAAAAGCGCCACGAAGGCGCTTTGAAATGTAGTTTCTATGTTAACCAATTAGATTGATTAATAAATAACGCGACCCACGGCATTTAACAACTGGCTAACGCCTTTAGTAAAGTGCAAAGGGGCATCTGAAACAGTGTAACAGAGGCAGCCGTCGTGAGTTTGCGGCGTGTGATGATTGCTTGCGTCTAACATAATGAAGTCACCCGGCACATAAGTGTCGTGTTCGTCTTCAAAATGGCCGCCTAACAATAAAGTAAGCTCCGTGCCTTTGTGGGTATGGCTAGGGACACTACCGTTCATGCCTATGTGCAAAAGGCTGGCTCGTGTATCGCCCTCATTCAATGGAAGTCGTGCGCGGCTAATGGTGCCGATAGAGCTCCACCCCAGTTGATGATAACGGCGCAGTGCTATCGGGAGTGAGTACGTTTCCCCGCACACGCTGATTTCAGCTTTTGGTGTAGGCGTAATGAGTGTTTTGGGCACCATTTCGTCAGACATGATGTCAGCAAGCATGTTGCCGAACATCGCATTCATGTCCAAGGGTTCTTCTTGCGTATTGACACGGCTCGCCACTGCATTTTCGCCATGCGGCACAGGTGCATCGAACGCCAGTTGGGCAGCTTGTTCGGTAAACTTAGCCAATTTTTTCGTACACTGTTCGCACATCTCGCAATGTGCCGATACGGCAATAGACATTGAAGCTGCAAGCTCGCCAACAGCATGTGCTGCAAGCATTTCATCCGTTGGGTGATACTTAATCATCGTTCACCTCCAAGTGTGTACGAAGCTTTTGAAGGCCTAAACGAAGGCGAGATTTAATCGTACCCAAGGGGACGTCGAGCTGCTCTGCTAGCTCCTGATGAGTTAACTGCTTCAAGTAAACGCCTCTAACGACTTGCTGCTGTAGGTCGGGCAAAAGATCAATGTATGATAGGAGTTGGGTTTGTATCTGCTCTTGCAGTGCTTCATCTTCTTGGTCACCCGATTCTCCATCGATGAGAGGCCAAATATCGCCACTCAAACAATCTTCTCTGTTGCTTTTCACTTTACGCAACATGTCAAAACTGACATTTCGCATGATAGTGAAGACCCACGTCGATGCGCCCCCTTTGGAACCATCGTACAAGTGTGCTTTGCGCCAAACCAAAATCATTGTTTCTTGGACTAGCTCCATGGCATGCCCATCGACACGAAGGTGACGTAAGCCGTATGCACGGAGTTTAGGTGCGAAGTGCTTAAACAACGCAGCAAACGCTGCCTCGTCACGCCCTTCAGCGACGCGTTGTAATAGTTCTGCCAACTTTTCGGGAGTGGGAACTGACATAGGTGTCTGACTACTCGAACGTTTTGTGTTGTTAGCATTATACGTACTTCTGGCCGTTTCCATTATCAATGTTTCCTGTAAGTGCCAATTTGTGACATGTATTGGTTAACGTAATGAAAAAGGAATTGGATCAATATTCTCTTTGAGTTTCTTCGGTAAGAAGTACGGTTATGAACTGCATTGCATCTTCTGCGTCGTGTTGCGCAATAAACCATTGGCGCTGATTGTTGGCTAAAGGCAGCACTTCTAACCAGCGCTGGCATACCCAATTAACGTCATTGAAACACAACACTTCCTCGTATTGCGAGGCATGTTCGGGGTGTGTTTTGAACAGGGCTTTCAGGGCTTCGCCGAGCAATCCAGTATCCGCATTGCTTGGAGGCCAATCAGGCAGCGCCTCGGTGTGCCCAACCCACAGGCCGTCATTTTCTTTGTCAATGTGTGACAACTTGACCCGTGATAGACCTTTTATGGTGATCCCGAGCAACCCATCTGGCAGGGTTTCAAAGTCGATAATTTGAACGTGCGTTCCGTAGGTACAGATAGCATCGCCTTCTTTCATCGCAAGGACGAACCCTTTTTGCTCTGCCATGGATTCTTTCACAAGGCGAACATAACGAGGTTCGAAAATTCTAAGTTTTGTAATGCCCCCTGGGAGCAAAAACAGGGGTAGCGGAAATAGACCCAATTGCATGAAGAACCTCCATAAATAACGTTAGAATTTACGAAGGTGTTTCATGATGCGATCACTTCGGGCATCAATTAGGTACCGTGTAACAAGGCGTGTGCGTGCTTATGACATGTTTTCTACTGCACGTTGAATGGCATCAACCAGTTTTTGTAGTTGCTCTTTACGCATGTCAAAAGGTGGCATGATATAGATAAGACGTCCAAAAGGACGGATCCAAACACCTGATTCAACAAAGTGTTTTTGAATTGACTCTACGTGTACGGGGGTGTTGAGTTCAACAACGCCAATCGCCCCAAGCCACCTCACGCCTTTTACTGCATTAAGGCTTTCTAGTGGGGGCAGCATGGATGCAAGGTGTGACTCAATGGTCAGCACTTTTTCCTGCCACGGAGTGTCTTTTAAAAGCTGCAAGCTTGCATTTGCCACGGCGCTGGCGAGAGGGTTGCCCATAAACGTCGGACCATGCATAAAACAGCCTGCTTCACCGCTACATACGGTATCAGCAACGTGTTTTGTTGTGATCGTGGCGGCCATGGTCATATAGCCTCCTGTTAGGGCTTTACCTACGCAAAGAATGTCCGGCGATATACCGGCATGTTCACAGGCGAAGAGCTTACCTGTACGACCAAATCCGGTGGCAATTTCATCGCAAATTAGCAACACCCCATGTTCATCACACAGCGCACGCACCCGTTTCAAAAATGTGGGGTGATAAATACGCATGCCGCCTGCGCCTTGAACGATAGGCTCAAGGATCACTGCGGCAATGTCGCTAAGGTTATCTGTCAGTTTGGCTTTGAAATCAGCAATGTCTTCTTCTTTCCATTCGTCATAGAAACCACATTCGGGCGAATCGGCAAAGATGTGCTCAGGAAGAAAACCCTTGTACAGCTTATGCATGGAATTGTCTGGATCGGTGACCGACATAGCCGCAAAGCTGTCGCCGTGATAACCGTGTCGCAGTGTGAGGAACTTCGATTTTGGCTCGCCTTTCGCGTGCCAATACTGCAACGCCATTTTGAGTGACACTTCCACCGAGATTGAGCCTGAATCGCACAGAAAGACTTTGTCTAGCGGCGCGGGTGTCATGTCGACTAGCTGTTTGCATAGCGCAATCGCAGGTTCGTGAGTGATCCCACCAAACATCACGTGAGACATCTTCCCAGCTTGATCAATCAAGGCCTTATTCAAGACAGGATGGTTATAACCATGAATTGCTGCCCACCAAGAAGACATGCCATCAATGAGCTCAGTGCCATCTTCTAAATAAAGAAAAACGCCATCTGCGCGCGCGATGGGATAGCACGGAAGCGGGTTGATGGTTGAGGTGTATGGGTGCCAAATGTGTTCACGATCGAAAGCAATATCCATGTATAAATAATATCCAGTTGTAAACCATAGAAACTAATCACCGTTGACATTGTAAGGCTTCACTTTAGACTGAACAAGTCACCATACCCAAATCACTTTGTCTTCTCGCTATTTACGAGAAAGGGTTGGCACTCAGGTGCGTCTCATTAGGTGTTTTGGGTATGTCATTCATTCCAAATTGAGGTATTACAGGTGGAAGTTCGCCATAATTGGACTGTCGAGGAAGTGCAGGCCTTATTCGAAAAACCTTTTATGGATCTGATGTTTGAAGCGCAGCAGGTTCATCGACAGTTTCATCCCGCCAATGAAGTGCAAGTGAGCACATTGCTTTCTATCAAAACGGGCGCATGCCCAGAAGATTGCAAATATTGCCCTCAAAGTGCCCATTACCGTACCGATGTTGAAAAAGAGCGCCTGCTAGAAGTCGAGCGCGTTTTGGATGCAGCGGATAAAGCAAAACGTTCTGGTGCAACCCGATTCTGTATGGGTGCTGCGTGGAAAAACCCGAAAGCGCGTGACATGCCATACCTCAAGGAAATGATCCAAGGGGTGAAAGGCATGGGGTTAGAAACCTGCATGACCTTGGGCATGCTGGATGAAGCTCAAGCCTCAGAGTTGGCAGGTGCGGGTTTGGACTACTACAACCACAACCTGGATACGTCGCCAGAATACTACGGCAACATCATTACCACGCGTACATACCAAGATCGTTTGGACACATTGTCAAACGTGCGCGGCGCGGGCATGAAAGTGTGTTCAGGTGGCATCATCGGTTTGGGTGAAAATGCCCGTGATCGCGTGGGTTTGTTGATGGAGTTGGCTAACCTTCCTCACCACCCTGAAAGTGTGCCAATCAATATGTTGGTAAAAGTGAAAGGGACGCCGTTAGAAGACGTTGATGATGTCGAGCCGTTCGATTTTGTCCGCATCATTGCCGTTGCGCGCATCATGATGCCGAAATCTGCTGTTCGCCTTTCAGCCGGCCGTGAAAACATGAACGAACAAATGCAGACCATGTGTTTTATGGCAGGTGCTAACTCAATTTTCTACGGGTGCAAACTGCTTACTACGCCAAACCCAGACGAAGATGCTGACATGATGTTGTTTAAAAAGCTGGGAATTAACAGCGAACAACGTGCTCAAAAACCCGATGAAATCCAAGAGGAAACCTTGCTTGCTGAAGTGGCAGAGCGTGTTGCAGCTCGTCCTGACAAGGATGACTTGTTTTACGAAGCCAGCGTTTAAGGTTCGCAATATTCCATGAGTGAATCAAGCCGACTGCCAAGCCGTATCGCGCAGAAGCTTGCTGAACGTCAGCAACAAGGGCTTCATCGTTCAGTGAGGGCTTTCCATCATCAAGATGGGAAGCTCATTGACGAGCACAACAATACTTACCTGAACTTTTCGGGCAACGATTACCTCGGTCTTGCCAATGATCCTGCTTTGATTTCAGCGTGGCAGGATGGGCTATCTCTTTACGGTGCTGGTAGCACAGCATCGCCCCTTGTGACGGGCTTTTCACACGCGCATCAAGCGTTAGAAGCATCGCTATGTGAATGGCTTGGTTTTGACAAAGCGCTGCTGTTCAATAGCGGCTTTTCAGCGAATCAAGCGGTGATATTTTCCTTGCTTGAGAAAGGGGATGTACTGTTTCAAGACAAGCTCAATCACGCGTCTTTAATGGAAGCGGGTATCTTGTCAGAAGCTACCATGTTGCGATTCCTACACAACAACATCGCCAAACTCGACAGTGGGTTAAAAAACCAAGCCGATGCGTCATCTCGCTTTGTTATCACAGAAGGTGTATTCAGCATGGACGGCGATTTGTCGCCACTCGCCGACATTGCATCTGTGTGCCGCGCCAATGAGGCGTGTTTGATGGTTGATGATGCGCATGGCATCGGTGCATTGGGTAAAGAAGGGCGAGGCTCTTGCGACAATGCAGGCATTCAGCCTGACATCCTGATTGTGACCTTCGGAAAAGCCTTTGGAATGATGGGTGCTGCTGTCATGTGCAGCGCGCAAGTACACGATTATCTGACGCAGTTCGCGCGGCACTATGTGTATTCCACTGCCATGCCGCCCGCACAGGCTTATGCGCTGTCAAAAGCCGTAAGCATAATAAGAAAAGACAACTGGCGCAGAGAGAAATTACATGAATTGTCTTCACGGTTTCACCGTGTGTTGAGTGAACACCATGAAGTCGTGGAAACGCAAACACCGATAAAACCCGTAGTGCTTGGTGATGTCACAACGATGCTAACAGCGGCAGAACATCTTAAATCAGCAGGCTTTTGGACGGGTGCTATTCGGCCACCGACGGTGCCACCGAACTCATCGCGGCTTCGTATTACTTTGTCTGTGAATCAAACATTGGATGACGTTAACGCGTTAGCCCGCAAGGTACGCCACATACTAGAAGGGGATCGACATGAGTAACGCAGCATCACTCGGTTCCTTGTTTGATGAAGAATTAAACGCACAGCAACATGATGACAAAGCTGCAATCAAAGCGGCGTTTGGCCGAGCGGCAAACTCATACGACAAAAGTGCAGCGTTTCAGCGTCGAGTTGGTCATGAATTGATGGCGATGCACCATGACTGGAAGGGTAGGCACATCCTCGATTTGGGCTGTGGGACGGGATATTTCAGCGCGCAGTTGGCCGGTAAAGGGGCGTCAGTTATCGCGCTTGATTTGTCTGATCGTATGCTTGAAAAAGCACGAGACCGTTGTGGCGATTCACTGACTTATGTATCGGGAGATGCTGAAGCATTGCCATTGGCGTCGAACAGTGTCGATATGGCGTTCAGTTCGCTTGCTCTGCAATGGTGTAAAGATCTCTCTGTGCCTTTGTCTGAGTTAAAACGCGTGGTAAAACCCGGCGGGACGATTTTGTTTTCAACGCTTCTCGACGGTTCGCTGTTGGAACTGAAAAAAGCGTGGGAAGTCGTCGATTCTGAACAACATGTGAATGCCTTTATAGACACTAAGGCGGTAAACATTGCGCTCGCGCAAGCCGGCTTCACAGGGTACACCCTAGAATGCAAAGCGATAGCAGAGAGCTATCCTTCGGCTTTTGCACTGATGAAAGATCTTAAAGGCATAGGTGCAACGCATTTAGACGAAGGAAGAAAGGCGGGATTAAATGGCAGAAAAGCATTGCTCACGGTAGAGTCGGCGTATCGTCAATTCCAACGTGCTGATGGCACTGTCCCCGCGACTTATCAAGTTTGCTTTGGAGCGATAACCAATGACTAAAAGCTATTTCGTGACTGGCACAGATACCGAGGTGGGTAAAACGGTCGCCTCTGTAGCAATAATGCAAGCAGTGGCGAAAGCTGGGCTGCTCGTCGGTGGATATAAACCGATTGCAGCAGGCAGTGACGAAACACATGAAGGGCTGACAAATGAAGATGCAGTGTGCTTACGTGCGGCATCAAATTTGGCCCTAGGTTACGATGAAGTTAACCCTTGTTTGCTTCATGAACCGTGTTCTCCGCACATTGCTGCCGAGCTAGAAAACAAAGAGATTATGTTCTCCGTGCTAACTGATGGATTGAAAAACATCCAAGCAAAAACAGATTTTACGTTGGTGGAAGGCGCGGGCGGCTGGCGAGTGCCTGTCACGTATGATGCGACACTGGCAGATTGGGTAAAAGAAGAAAAGCTTCCCGTTATCCTTGTTGTAGGCATCAAACTTGGCTGTTTAAATCATGCCTATTTAACGGCAGAAGCGATTCGTCGTGACGGGCTTGAAATTGCAGGTTGGGTTGCTAACCGTATTAATCCCGGCACAGAACATTACAGTGATATCGTCAAAACGTTGGAGCATCACTTACAGGTGCCAAAACTCGGTGAAATACCTTACATGACGAAAGTGAAAACACGTGATCTAAGCGCCTATATTGATGTAAAACCTCTTGGACTTTAGTCTGATAGATCGCTCTAAAAAAGCGTAAAAAATTAGACATTAAACAACAAAAAGCCAGCACGAATGCTGGCTTTTCAATATTCTTTATCTGCTCAGTGCAGTACGACTATTTGCTGTCTTCTAGCAATCCCATTAGAGACTGCTGCATTTCAGAAACCTGTTGCAACTTATGGTTCTCGTCATCAGCGAGACCAAGTTCTGCGCAAGCTTCGTCAAAGCTCATGCCTAAGTGACAGCAAAGTATATCGATAGCGACACGATAGTTCTCTTTGTCAGCCATGGTTTTCTCTCCTTAGAATCGCATCCAAACTTGGATGCAAAAGCGTATCAACCTGATGCGCTCACCGTTTCAAACACACTATTCTGGATAGTGCCTAAAGACAACTCGACCAAAGTCTAATCCCTTAAAACTTTTTAAACGTCGGCTGTGCTGTATATAAAAGAGGCAGTGTTCTAATTCGTCAAGCTAATGCGTAACAAATTGCTACATGGACTTGTTTTTCGCACGTTTGACCCTACTATCTCACCTGAGCGCTTCAATCATTTCGGAGACAAGATTACTCATGAAACGCATAGCTTTATTCCTGTTGACCAACCTCGCGGTTGTTTTCGTCTTCAGTATTGTTCTTAACATCGTATATGCCGTCACCGGCATGCAACCTGGCAGCCTGTCCGGTTTGTTGTTGATGGCTGCGTTATTCGGTTTTGGTGGTTCATTGATCTCTTTGATGATGTCAAAATCAATGGCACTACGTTCAGTGGGCGGTCAAGTGATTGAACACCCGCGCGACGAAACAGAACACTGGTTGATGAGCACCGTAAGCCGTCAAGCGCAACAAGCGGGCATTGGCATGCCAACGGTTGCTATTTACTACTCAGACGACATTAACGCGTTTGCTACTGGTGCAAAGCGTGACGACTCGCTGGTAGCCGTATCAAGTGGTTTGCTTGAAAACATGACCCGCGACGAAGCAGAAGCTGTACTTGCGCACGAAGTGAGTCACATCGCGAATGGCGATATGGTGACACTGACGTTGATGCAAGGTGTAGTGAATACTTTCGTTATCTTTATCTCTCGTCTCATCGCCGGTGCGATCAGTGGCGTGAACAATGATGAAGAAGGCGAGGGCGGTGGTAGCTTTATGACCTACTTCATCGTGTCATCGATTCTGGAAGTGGTGTTTGGTATTTTGGCGAGCATCATTACCATGTGGTTTAGCCGTCATCGCGAATTTTATGCGGATGCGGGCTCTGCTAACTTGGTTGGCCGTGAGAAGATGATCGCTGCACTTGAGCGTCTGAAGGTGAGCCATGAGAGCCGTCTTGAAGGTTCGATGGTCGCTTTCGGTATCAACGGTAAAAAATCACTGAGCGAATTGTTCATGACGCACCCGCCACTGGACAAACGTATTGATGCGTTACGTCGTGGTGAATACGTAAAATAATTCCTGAGTTCGAGAAAAAGCCTCCATTTATGGGGGCTTTTGTCGTTTTGGGTGAAAAAGAAAAGCATCATGCGCTAGTGTTAATCAATGTGTTAGCGAGTCGAAAAATAGGCAAAGGAGTCCTGCTTGAACCCTGTTACTTGGTTTGAAATTCCCGTCGAAGACATGGAAAGGGCGATCGCTTTTTATGAGCGTGTGTTTGCTATGTCTCTTAAACGTCATGATATGAACGGCACGGACATGGCATGGTTCCCCGTGCAAGAGGGCGCAGCATACGGTGCTACTGGTACGCTAATCGCTGGAGAAGGCTGCACGCCGAGCGCCGCGGGCGTTATGGTGTATATCAATGTTGAAGGCATGGATGAGGTGTTAGAGCGCGTAGCAAAAGAAACTGAAGTGCTCGTGCCTAAAACTGACATTGGTAACAATGGCTACTATGCCCATATTAAAGACAGTGAAGGCAATCGTATTGGTCTTCATGGACATTAACCATAAAAACGGCAGTGTTGCCCACTAAGCCATATTGCGTAGCCCATTAAAACTACGGATCCATACATCGTTATTGAGACCATCTGTATTTAGTGCGTTGTATTTTGAATTGACTATTTTTTGTTCATCATCAATGTGCTGAAATGGTATGCATAGTCATTCTGGGTATATAAATAGATAACGACTAAACAGCTCAACGTTTGGGGTATGAGGTTTTTTTCAAAGCGGATAGAAAACGTTCATTGCGCTTTGGTTTAAGGTTTAGGGACATGTTTAAAAAGATCAGGGTGGTCCTTGTAGCGCTAATACTGTTGGGCTTGCTTGCTACAGCACTTTTTTATGGCGCGCTCACGATCAGTTTGCCGACATTGTCGGGAAACACGGTGTCCTCTGTGATCTCTAAGCCCACTCTTTTACGTCGCGATGAATTGGGCACAGCGATTGTACATGCTGAAAATCGATTAGATGCTTCGTATGCGCTTGGCTATGCGCATGGTCAAGATCGCTTCTTTCAGATGGATTTACTCCGCCGCAACGCCGCAGGTGAGCTTGCGGAGTTGTTTGGTGCTGCCGCATTGCCGCTCGATGAAAAGGTACGTTTCCACCAACTTCGAAAACGCAGTCAAAAAATGTTCGCCGCCTTTCCTGAGCAACAAAAAGAGATGCTGTCTGTTTACGCCAAAGGCGTTAACGATGCACTTGCCCATGCGTCCTTTCCAACGTTCGAATACTTGCTCACGCAGTCAAAGCGAAAACCTTGGAAGCCTGAGGATTCATTGCTGGTTGTGTATAGCATGTATTTGGATTTGCAGGGACCGAGCATTGAAAGAGATCTTGTCTATCACGCCATTCAACAAACTTTTGGTGCTAACACCCTCGCTTTTCTGACTCAAGCCAGTGAATTCCAAGCCGCGTTGGATGGCAGTCGCCTTCCGCTTAAGAAAGTGTCAATTCCAGAGCTCGACAGTACTTTCCTAAAAACGGCGATGGTGACATCCATAGAGAAAAACGCAGAAGTTGGCAGCAACAATTGGGCTGTGAGCGGTGCGTTGACTCGTAATGGTAAGGCCATGTTGTCGGACGATATGCATCTCATGCTCAGCACACCAGTGATTTGGTACCGCGCGCAGCTCAACATCATCAATAATGAAAAACAGACACAGGTGACGGGCGTGAGCCTACCGGGTGTGCCTGCGATAGTCGTTGGCTCAAATAACAAGGTTGCGTGGGGATTTACGAACTCGTATGTCGATACGGCAGATTGGATAAAACTGTCTGATAAAGACAAAACGGCGCTTGATGCTGAAAGCATTCCTTTGCCAGATGGCGAGAAGACATTCTATGTCGAAGTGAGCCATTTCGGACCAGTAAGACGGATTGATAACGAGAAATATGCGCTGACCTGGGTTGGCTATCAGGATTACGCCATTAATTTAAATTTGATGAATCTTGAATGGGCAGATTCCGTGTCCGAAGCGCTGGCGACAAGCAAGAATATCGGTATTCCAGCACAGAACATGGTGGTTGCGGATAGTAGTGGTGATATCGCATGGCAAATCACGGGTGCAGTGCCTGATAGGCGCAAACCGAGTGACGTGCCTGTTTCATCTTCACGTTTTGATGATGCTTGGTTACAACAAGCGCGCGACCTTCCCTCGCTGGTTAACCCCAAAGATCAACGAATCTGGACAGCGAATAGCCGTGCCGTGAGTGCTTCTCAGCATCGACGGTTTGGTGATGGTGGTTATGCACTTGGTGCGCGCAGCGAGCAGATAAAAGCACGGTTGTTTGAGAAAGACGTGTTCGACATTGATGATTTCTATCAGATTCAATTGGATAACGAGGCGTTGTTTTTAACGCGATGGCAGGGCTTTTTGCTTGGTGTATTGAAAATAGATCCTGATTTGTTTTCCGAAGACATCAAGGAAGTAGAAGGGTGGCAAGGCTGTGCATGTGCCGATTCCGTCGGTTATAGCTTAGTGAAACGTTACCGAGATACACTCATCGATCAGCTGTTCGCGCCCATAGAGTCTCAACTTGCTGCGCAGAACCTAAGTCTGGCGTTAATAGAAAGACAGCTAGAGCCTGCATTGTGGCAACTCGTTAAAACGCAGGCTGACAGTTGGAAGCCTCTAAGCGCGGCCAATTGGAACGTCTTTTTCACAACCGCATACATTGATATGCGCGCGCAACTCATGGTGGACATGACAGGGCATGAAACCGGATCGTTGAAAGCGCTACGTTGGGGGGATGTGAATCGTCTTCAAATTCAACATCCGTTCAGTCAGCAAATCCCAGTGCTGAGTAATCTGCTGAATATGCCCGAGGTGGAAGGGTTTGGAGACAGGTTTATGCCCGCCGTACAAGGTAAGCATTTTGGCGCATCACAGCGTCTGATTGTTCAGCCTGGCGATGAAGTGAATGGTGTTCTCACACTGCCAGGCGGGCAGAGCGGCCATCCACTTTCACCGTTTTACCGCTCGGGGTTTGGTGAATATGCCAATCAAGAATCAACCCCGTTCTTACCGGGTAGTGTGCTTCATCAAATTGAATTCATTCCGACATCGCCTTAGCCCGTTGTTTCCGAATAAAACGAGAGCCAACAGGCTCTTTTTTATGCGATATAATTCAGGCGTAAAAAACATTTCATTAAATTACCGTAATTTAATGAAGAGAAATAATTTAATTACCAATGCTTTACGAAGTTTTATTACAAATTCTCGTTTCAAAAATTGGAATAAAATAAATTGCTAGCGCATATGACTGTAAATAGTCAATGCCACATGTGTTTCTATATTGAGATTTGGTCTATTATTCTGACTCTCTCCCAATAAATAGTCAGGCTTTATTTGCAGAGTGAAATATATGAATATTCTTAAATGTGTGTCCAATGGTTCAAAAGTGATAACCAGTAGTAAAAATACAAATCACTTTTGCCCGACTCATTTAAGGGTAATTGATATGCAATTTGATTCTTTCACACATGCTTCACGTTGGTTGGATCTCGCGACGTTTGGTCCGAAGCAGGGCGAGGCAAATGCATTAGTCAACAAACGCGCTAAGGCTTGGTTCGATGAACAAGTGAAGCTGCCAGCTTCCTCTCACTTAAAGCAATGCGAAAAACAATTCGCTGCACAGGGTTACGGAAAAATGATATCTCGTTCGACACGTATTCGTGCATGGCTAGATATCGCGCTGTATGGCGATGACCAACTGCGACAAAAAGTGGGTTACGCGCTAAGCCAAATTTTTGTGGCCTCAGATCAAGATGCCACCCTCATTAACCACACACCTGCAATCGCTCACTATAACGATTTGCTGTGTGGGCATGCGTTTGGGAATTACCGAGAATTATTGAAAGCAGTGTCTCTATCGCCAGTGATGGGGCATTACTTGACCATGGTAGGCAATCAGATGGGTGACCCTTTAACAGGGCGTCGTCCAGATGAAAACTACGCACGTGAGATTTTACAGTTATTTTCTGTTGGACTGTATGAACGTGACATTGATGGTAGCTACATCATGGGAAACAACGGCCAACCCGTTGCTTGCTACGACGAAAAAGACATTCAAGAATTGGCACGTGTCTTCACAGGTTGGGACAGCCTTGATAGCCACATGATAGAAGCCATGACCAACAACGGTCAGTATCATGACCCTGGTGAAAAGATGATCATGGGGCACCGTTTCCCCAAAAACACCAGTGCCGATGTAGAAATGGATCGCGTGATGGATATGCTGCTACATCATCCTTCTACAGCCCCTAACATCAGTAAAGGCTTGATTCAAAAGCTGACCACATCTAATCCATCACCAGACTATGTTCGTCGTGTGACCGAAGTGTTCTTGAATAACGGAGAGGGTGTTGTCGGGGATCTAAAAGCGGTTGTTTGGGCTGTGCTTGCAGACGAGGAAGTGTACACCGCCACACCAATGACCATGAGTAAAATCCGTGAGCCTTGGTTATCTTTGGTTTACATCTACCGCGCATTAGATGCACAACCGGGGGCAGGTAGCGCATTGGTAGAAACGGATTTAGTGTATCTGAAAACGTGTAACCAATATCCGCTGGGTTCACCGTCTGTATTTAACTTTTACTTACCTGATTACGCCCCTAATGGTGTTGTAAGTGAAAACAATTTGGTCTCCCCAGAATTACAGATTATTGATTGGTCCCATATTATTTATGTGCACAATTTCATATATGGAATATTCAGACTTAATCTGCAAGACAAAAATAAACCACTAAAAAAACAACTATATATCAACGTTGAAGATTTAAAAGCGCCATTTGATACCAAAGATATTCAAGGCTTTGTTACTGAAGTATCAGAACGATTTTTTAATGGCGCTATGCCGGTAGAGCTGCAACACATATTGTCTGATCATTACAACGGTCTCGATATGCACGCAGGTAAGTGGGTTCAGCGATTAATGTTTATCGCTTTATCTTCCCCATATTTCCATGTTCAGGAGAACCGCGCATCATGAAACTAACACGTAGAGATTTCATCAAATCAGCCGGTATTGCAGGCGCTGCTGCTGCCGCACCTATGAGCTTTAGCCTTCAAGCACGAGGCGTTGAAGACTACAAAGCCTTAATCTGCATTTTTATGAATGGCGGTAATGATTTTTTCCATCAAGTTTTGCCGCTGGATAGCGAGAATTTCAATAAATTCAACGCATCACGCCAAGGCATTGCAGTACCGCGCAGTCACGTTATGCCGCTTAACATTAAAGATAAAAATGGCGTGCAATTTGGCCTGAACAAATCCATGCGTGCACTCATGCCGTTGTTTGAAAAAAACCAAGCGAATGTCGTCATGAATGTAGGTCCATTGCTCGCGCCGACATCAAAAGAAGATCTTGAGTCTGGCCGCGCAGAACTGCCGCCTTATCTTTTCGCTCATAACAAGCAGCAAGAAGTATGGCAACACAGTTGGATGGGAGAGGCGTACAGTCAGCACGGTTGGTTGGGGATGTCGATGGATGTGATGGCCCGCTCTATGGCTGACATGCCAAATTGCTTCTACACCGGCCCTAACTCTATTTTGGACAGCTATTCCACGGATTCCATGTTCGTGAACAAAAATGGCTTTCAAGAACTACAAGCCTTGTCGAGTGCAGTTATTCGCTCGAGCTATGAATCCATGGCGAACCAGCATTATGACTCACCGTTGGTCGCAGGGTATGCCAATGTTGTGCAACAAGCGGTATCGGCGCAAAAACAAATGGAGCCGATTGTTGAAGGCATTCCTATGGATGACCGAATTCCGACATCAAACCTTGGCACCCAGCTGCGTGGCATCAAGCAAATGATCGATGCAGCACAGCTTTTGGGTCATAACCGTCAGGTGTTTTACGTCTCTATCGGTGGTTTTGATACCCACGATAATCAAGTTCGCCGTCAAGATGACCTGATGAAAGAGTTTTCAGAGGCGGTCGCTGGGTTGTATGCCGCGCTGGAAGAGGATGGTTTATCTGAAAACGTACTGACATGTTCACTGTCTGAGTTTGGACGCACCATGCACGATAATGCCCGTAAGGGCACAGACCACGGTTGGGGCGGCGGGCAGTTTATGTTTGGCGGACCCACACACGGCGGCGAATGCTGTGGCGAGTACCCAGATTTCACTCGTGGTGGCAAAGACGACAACGGTGAAGGTCGGATCATCCCGAAAATAGCGCACGAACAATATGCTGCTTACATTGTGAAATGGCTTGGATTGGGGAACGGTGCCCTTAATACCGTCTTCCCAACGTTGCCGAAATTTGGTGGACCGATTGAAATGGGTTTGGTGTCTCGCTGATCGAGGCAGCCAAAACCCAAAAAACGAACAAGCCAGAGCCAATTGCTCTGGCTTTTTTCAAGGGAATTCTTAAGTTATCTAGGCAAGAGGTGAACCAATCACTCAATACGCTACAAAACGCATGGGGTTTGGTGGCAGCGAATAGTGATTTGCCCTAGTATTTTTCTCTTATTCGCCAAGCTGTAGGAAGCAGAACATGAGTAAAAGTTGGGATGATATGGCTGCAGAATGGGATTCCAATGCAGCGGTTATCGCCTATTCGGAAAAAGTAGCTAGTGCGTTGGCGAACGTTGTGGCAATCAAGGGAAGTAAGATCCTCGATTTTGGGTGTGGTACCGGTTTGTTGACAGAAAAGCTGTCGCCGAAAGTGACTTCAATCACTGCCATTGACCCCTCTGTGGAAATGATCAATGCCTTGAAAGCAAAAGATTTGCCGAACGTGAGCACCGTGAACGGTGTAGTTGATGAAATATTTGTTCGAGAATACAAACAAGCGGGTCAACGTTTTGATGTGATCGTGGCTTCATCATCGCTTGCGTTTGTGCCGGATTATCAAGAAACCATCGCGTTGTTAGCCATGCTGTTGGTGGATGGTGGTTTGTTGGTGCAATGGGATTGGGAAAAAAGCGAGAGTTCAGGCGCCGGTTTCACCGTGAGTGAAATTGAAGAGGCGTACACGGACGCGGGCTTGAACGTCATTTCGACCTCCATTCCATTCAACATGGGGGACATGCGAGTGTTGATGGGGGTCGGTCAGCGTACTGCATAAACAAAAAACCGCCGATAAGGGCGGTTTTTTTATGTTTTTTCGTCTGTTGTTTCGATGAATTATGCCGCTTGTGGGCCTTCTTCTAACGTCGCACGGTTGCCGTTCCAGCTAAGCGCGAGACCAAGTGCAACGGAAGCTGCAGCGCCCATCATTACCGCAGAGACTGTCAACAAACCGCTAACGGCTAGCGCTGATACAATGCCACTTGCAACAAAACAAATCATGGTTTGTAGGAAGTTCAATAGACCTGCAGCGGTTGCGCTACAGTGTTTGAAATCTTCCAACGCTTTGTTCACCACGATTGGGTAAATCGCACCGTTCGCCACTGCCAAGAAACAGAATGGGATCAATACTGGCATGATGGTAGAGACATCAGACTGCCAAGACACCACGAAAATGGCCGATACGCTCGCGATAAACAAACCCACATACCAAGGAAGAAGCACTGAACCATCATATTTGTTCAACAATGCACGACAGCTATAACCACCCACAATGAACGCGATAGTTTGTGGTACGTAGCTCATACCAATGTCAGCACCGCTATAACCCATTTCTGTCATCACGAACGGTGAGCCGGTTAGCCATGCAAAGAATGCCGCTGAACAACCAGCGAAGATAAGCATGTTGCCGACAAACTTGCGTGAACTCACGATGTGCTTGTAGTCGCTAACCAGTTTCGCGCCCATTTTTTCATTCGTATCTACGGCGGGTGCGCTTTCTTCTTGGCGAAGCGTGGTAACAACCAACAACACACCCAAACCCACCAACGCGATAAAAATGCTGCGCCAGCCGAAGTGAGATTCCAGTGCAGCACCCGCAAGTGGTGCTAAAGCTGGAGACAATGCAACCAACGGCATGACCGTTGCGAAAACACGTTGAGATGTTTTGCTGTCATAGCGGTCAATCACAATGGCTTGCCAAATCACAGATGCACTGCATGCACCTAACGCTTGAACAAAACGCGCAGCAAGAAATACTTCAATGCTGTCGGATAGGAAACACGCCACCGTCGCTGCAGTGAACAGCGCCATACCGCCGACCAGCACTTTAATGCGGCCAATACGGTCAGACAACGGACCATAAACCACTTGGCCTAACGCCATGCCCAACAGGAACACGGTCAGTGACAGGCCGATCATGGATTGCGTTGTACCCATTTCAAGACGGATGTTTTCAAAAGCGGGTAGGTACATATCGGTAGCAAGGAAGCCAAGCATGCTCAAGCCTGCAAACCACACCATAGTTGTCATAGGAACAGAATTTTTCATTTTACGTTGTCCGTTCGTTTATCAATATCGTGGAGTGTATCCGCCAAGAAAAACTCTGTGAAACGGTAAAATTTCGCTATTGCTTTCAAAAAATTTGATTTGATGGCTAAGTGTGACCAATATAAGGCAATATTTGCTCGTTGAGTGGCAGGTACACCAATGAAAAAGGGCGTCTTCGCACATGTTTTCTTATCCCGATCTTCAAGTTATTGATGCTGTTGCACGACGCGGCAGTTTCTCGGCTGCGGCTGAAGAGCTTCACAAAGTCCCAAGCGCGGTGAGCTACACGGTTCGCCAAATGGAACAAAAGCTTGCTGTGAATTTATTTGAACGCTTGCATCGCTCAGTGAAATTAACGCCTGCAGGGGTATTTTTCGTCGAAGAAGCTCGCGGCTTGATGAAACAAATGGATGAAATCCGCACACAAACACAACGTGTCGCAAACGGTTGGACACGCAGTGTGTCGCTTGCTTTAGATAACGTCGTGCGAGAAGACCGTGTCGATTCATTGGTTCGTGACTTTTATGATGCCTTTCCTGACGTTGAATTACTGCTGACGATGGAAGTGTTTAACGGTGTATGGGATGCATTGGCTTATGACCGCGCAGACATTGCTATCGGTGCAACAGCGGCGGTGCCTGTCAGTGGAAACCTCAGCTATCGTGACATGGGCATTTTGACGTGGCGTTTTGTGGTATCGAAAAATCACCCCTTAGCCAGTGAACAAGAGCCGATTCGTCACGAACAATTATTGGGTTACCCCGCCATTTGTTTGGAAGACACCTCGCGCATTTTACCAAAGCGAGCCACATGGTTGCTGGACAATCAACGCCGCTTAACCGTCCCTAACTGGCACAGTGCCATTCAATGCTTTCGCAGTGGGTTAGGGATTGGCGCAATGCCATCACACATGGCGGAACCGTATTTGAAAAGTGGCGAGCTAATAGAAAAAACCTTGGTTGAGCCACCAAGCAAAAGCCCGTGTTGCATCGCATGGCGAACCGACAAAGAAAACCCTGCGGTGAATTGGATTCTGGATTACTTGGGCGACGCAGAAAAAGCGCACAGAGAGTGGCTAGAGTAGTAACTGTAGGATCCTAAAAAGCGGGGTTTCTGAACATTGACCAAAGTCAGCCTAAAAGGAGACTTTGGTCGTTTTTGTCACGGTTTACGGAATCGATACCGCATAAGCTTCTTTCACGTTCACAGTAAATGAGCGGTTGCTTGGCGTGCTTCTTTTTCCATGGGTGCGTTGTAGTAACCGTAAATGAACATTTGAATGAGGTATTGTCGTGTTTGTTCAGTCAGCCCTAACTCTTCAGCTTGTTTTACATGAACAAGCTCATGGGGAAGCAGATCACGCTGATTCTTATAACGATGGTGTATCCAAATACCATAGCCGTAGGCGTAGCCCGCCATATTTGGGTTGGTATACCCCACGCGTTTAGCGATCTCTAGCAGCTCAGGATCTGTGGGTGCAGGCAATTTATCAACGTAATAAACGCGCACTTTCTCAGGGTGTTGAACACCCATCTCCTTCGCAATCACAATTTGAGCATCGGTGAGAGGTTGCCCGTTTTTTAGCGCCTCTTTTTGGGCGTCATGGACAAACTCACTCGCGGCGGGCATCAGCTTATTAACACCATCAATCAGTTCTTGCGGTGGATTTGCATATATCTCATCTCGGTTTACACACCCTGTTAAAACGAGCAAGCCTAAGCAAAGCGTAAAGACCTTTTTGTTCATTATGAATCCTGCATCTTCAGATTATTTGCGTATAGGGTGAAACTATCATCAAAATAGGATGCTGGATTGTTGTCAAAAACGTTCTTGGAGACAATACACAGTGTGGAGAGAGTCTGATGTAACGTGTGGATTGACGATCCTTGTTGTTGGCACGTAATCTGTTTCTCTATTGTCTGGTGACTAAAAAGAGAAAAGGCCGTGGATCTGCTTTCATTACTGCTTTTTGTGCCCGCATGTTTTGCTTTGAACATGACACCGGGGCCGAACAATCTACTCGCGATGAACAATGCGCGTTGCTATGGCTTTCGCGCATCAATGATTGGGAGCTTAGGACGAATTCTGGATTTTTCTGCAATGATTACTCTGACGGCTTCAGGCTTGGCCGTGATCTTGTATGCCTCTGAAACGGTTTTTTTCGCCATTAAACTGTTTGGCGCGCTCTATCTTTTCTGGATTGCGTTTCAACTGTGGCGCTCAACTAGCATTCCTGTGACCGATTCTGAACGTCATAAACCGTTAAAAGCGTTGTTCAAGCAAGAGTTGGCTTTGGCGGCAGGAAACCCGAAGGCAATATTGATATTCACGGCATTTTTACCGCAATTTGTTGATACTTCTGCAAGCGTGAATACGCAGTTTTTCGTTCTCGGCGTGACATTTCTGGGCCTAGAAATCGCGGCCATTGCGATTTATGCCGTGTTTGGCATTTACCTCAGGCAGTGGTTTGAACAGCCTAAAATGGCACGATGGTTTAACCGTGGTTGCGCATTTGTTTTAGGGCTTTCCGGTGGGAACTTGCTGTTGATGAATCGGCAGTCATGATTGTTGTTGAGAATTGAAAGCCATCCGTTTGGATGGCTTTTTCGTCTCTGTTTTTTGGTTTCTGGTCTTTTATTTTTGGATCGTGGCTATCGTCTATTTCGCCGACAAATCTCGATAAGCTGCTGGCACGTTCAATGCTGGGTGAACCCAATCACGCAGGGCATAGCCTGTAAACTCTGGCAATTGCACTTTTGCCACGGTCTCTTTCAGCGTGAGTCCATCATCAAGTGCCGCTTGAACTTGCGTTTTTACTGCTTCCAGATAGTCGATGTGCCATTGAATATCAGCAGGTGTCATGGGCGAACCATGTCCCGGTACCACATTGGCATCATCAGGCAGGAAGGCTTTCACTTTTTTCAGTGAATCCAGTGTTTCTAGTAGATGCCCGTCCAAAAGCCACGGCAGGGAAGGTTTAACTGTGATGATGGGGTTACCCGTCCACATGGTTTTGGATTCAGCTTCCCACACAAACAAATCACCACCGGTTTGCGCAAAACCAAAGTCCATAATGTCGACAAGCTTGCCGCCCAAATCAACGGTGATACTGCCACCTGTGCTGATAAGAATATCTGCATCGGTTGGTGTGATGTCTTCAATGCCTCGACCTTTGCCGAAGTTCTGCATCATAAACTGGGTGTCGTGCTCAAAATGCGTATCGATGTAGTTTTGCGTCACTTGGTGTTGAATGATTTTTGTCTCTTTCGGTAAGTACATGTTCCCGTAAGAGTGATCACCGTGGAAGCTTGTATTGACCGCGTAAACAATCGGTTTACCCGCTTCGGTTTTGACCATATCTTGCACTTGCTTGTTCAAGCGCTCGTTCAACATGGTATCAATGATCATGACGCCTTTTTCACCCACGATGAAACCGCCGCTGGTCGCAACAGGTAGGCCTTTGTTTTCCAATTCTTTAGCGTCAGAAGGGTAGTAAGCGTAAACGCCTTCACCTAGCTTTTCTGAAATGAGTTGTACCTTATTGGCATCCCATACAGGCTCGTTGGCAAAAGCCGCTGTAGACCCAAAAATGGAGGTGGCGATGAGAGCGGCGCTGATGATTGTTCTTTTCATGTTTATCGTCCTTTTTGTTTACTTCCTGAACATTCCTTGGAAGTATAAGAATGTACTAATGGAGAATAAACCAGCATTCAGACAAATGAATGTTCTCTAAAATAGAACAATTGAGGAAAGAATGGATAAGTTCACCAACATGGAAACCTTTGTTCATGTCGTGGAGTTCGGGAGCATCAGTGGCGCTGCTGAACATATGGAAATCGCAAAGTCAGCAGTCAGTAGGCGCTTGAAAGAGCTAGAGACTTATCTCAATGTGCAGCTTTTTCATCGTACAACACGCTCCATGCAGCCGACTGATACAGGCAAGGCGTACTACGCGTTTTGTCTGAGAATACTTGAAGACCTACGTGAAGCTGAACATGCGACGGCACAAGCGCATTGTGTGCTTAAAGGACCACTCAAAGTCGCGATGCCTTCTACATTTGGTGTCATGCACATGAGTGCGGCAATCAATGATTTCTTGGTTGAGCACCCTCACATTGAGTTTGAACTGGATTTCAACGACAGGCAGGTAGATCTGATTCAAGAAGGCTATGACTTAGCCATTCGTATTGCGGATTTGCCGGATTCCACGCTACTTGCTCGTCGATTTGCACCGGTGAAACATGTGATTTGCGCTAGTCCGTCTTACCTCGAAAAACATGGGACGCCGACGTGTCTCGATCAGCTTTCTGAGCATCAATGCCTGACGTATAGCTTGAGCAAAGACTCTCATCACTGGCGAGTAAAAACGACCGATGGCGTGCAGAAAAAAGTGAAGATAAACACCATATTGAAGGCCAGCAGCGGGGAGTATTTATTGTCTGCTGCGGTGTCAGGGCTTGGGATCGCGCATTTACCTACCTTTGTCGTGTCTGACGCCATCAAACGCGGTGAGTTAGTGCCGATTCTAGACGGTTGCGGGTTTAATGAACTTAACGCTTACGCGGTTTATCCGCAAACGCGTCACCTATCTCGTCGTGTAAGAATCTTCATAGATTTCCTTGTTCAGCGCTTTGAAGGCACGCCGTACTGGGACGAGTTAGATCTCAGTGAGCCTCGTTAACGTAATCAAAGGGTTAGCATGTCAAACAGGATGACAACATGAACAACCAACAGATTCTGATGCAGTTCGAACAACGTTTTCGAAACGTGTTCAGTCTGACAGATGAAGAATGGCAAGCGTTCGCGAACCAAAGCGTGGTGCGAATCGTTGCCAAAGGTGATGCACTTTTTAATGCGGGAGACGTTGCTGATAAGGTACGTTTCGTGTGTTCCGGTACCTTGTGTAACTTCTATCTCACGCCAGATGGAAACCGCAGGAATAAATCATTTCTTCAGGCGGGCGAAGTGTCTGCGTGCTTGTCATCATTTGCGCGAGGACTACCCGCCCGATTTAGCTGTGAAGCGCTAACAGATGCCGTCTGTGTTGAAGTCTCAGCAAAAGCGTTGAAGGCATTGAGCGAATCGACTGTGGGTTGGCAAAATGCGTTTCTACAAATGGTCACCGTGCTTGCTTTGAAAAAAGAAGCCCGCGAAGCCGACCTTTTATTGCTGTCATCCACTGAGCTGTATACACAGTTCCTTGAAACCCATTCAGCGCTTGCACAATCGTTGGCGAACTATCACATCGCGTCTTATCTCGGTATCACTGAGGTATCACTCTCCCGCATCCGCGCCAAACTCGGTGTGCAGCATACGTATACCCGAACAACCTGAATCTTCAGGTTGTTCGGGGCTATCAGTGGCACTAAAAAAGAAAATCGCCGATTTTAACCTTTGTTAAGGTGTCGGTTTTCTCACCTCGATATTCTGGCTTCAATTCAATGAAGAAAGGAAGCCAGCCAGCATGAAACTTATCAACAAAGCCATTGTATTAACCGGGGGAACTGCCGGTATTGGTCGACAACTGGTCGAGCAACTTGCCGAACACAACCAAATTATTGTGCTGGGGCGCGACCAAGCCAAGCTCGACGAACTCAAAGCGCAGCAGCCTTCGGTGATGACATTTCAGGTCGATTTGTCTGATGTTAAGCGTGTTCATCACGTGGCCAAATCCATTGCGTTAACGCTCCCGACGGTTGATGTGTTGGTGAACAACGCAGCAGTGCAGTTTATGCCCAAATTTAACGATGAAACCTTCCATTTCGATACCATTCAGCGCGAAGTCGACACCAACTTTACGTCGGTGTGTGCACTGATCCACGGGCTAATGCCTTCGCTTTCTTCGTCCACGTCATCCCGTATCGTCAACATTAACTCTGCGCTTGGCTTGGTGCCCAAAACCTCATCTGCGGTTTATTGCGCGACGAAGGGCGCACTCAACATTTTTTCTCAAAGTTTACGATATCAATTCGAAGGGTCAGCCATTGGTGTTCAACAAGCCTTTCTGCCGTTAGTGGACACAGCAATGACCACAGGACGAGGCAAGGGAAAGATTTCTGCGTCAGCGGCGGCTTCTGAAATTATTTCGGGTATCGAGAAGGGAAGCAAAGATTTTGATATTGGGATGACGCGAGTACTCAGAGTCCTGCTCGCTATTGCGCCTTTTGCTGCGAAAAGATTGTTGAAGGGGGCGTAAATGTCGTTGAAACAGGCCGTTATTAGCATGATTTTAGGGGGAATGTCGATGAGTGTTAATGCGTTAGAAAACAGCGTGGAAATTCGGGTCAAAGGGATCGAGACGAGCCGTCCAGGGCAAATTTTGGTGATGCTATTTCAAGAGGAAGGGTTTCCTAAACAGCACGATAAAGCGTTAGAAATTAAGCCTTACCCAGCGACAGATGCGGAACGTTCGGTTGTGTTTGAAAACGTGCCTGAACGGTTTGCCATTAAGGTGCTTCATGATGAAGACGAAGATGGCAAAGTCACCAAAAATTGGACGGGTATCCTCCCAAAAGAAGGGTTGGGGTTTTCCAACGGCGCGCGCATTACCTTCAAAGCGCCAAGCTTTTCTAGCGCTCTTTTGACCGTGGCAGATATTGAAGAAAGCAATGCGCCACATGACATCACAATGCGTTATCCATAGGACGGATTTATGACATCACTACTTAAACTGATGGGCTTGATGGCAGCCTTTTTTGCCTCGACGTTTTTAGTTGCCAATACCATGGGGTGGCTGACAATCGATCAAATAGAATCATGGCTAACACAGGCCAATACACTCAATGCCGTGACCGTCGCGGCGATCGTTATTGCTCTGCTGTTTCTGGATCTCTTCATCGCCGTGCCAACACTGTCGATTATGTTGTTAGGTGGGTATTTTGCGGGGGCAACGGTCGGTGGGCTAGCTGCCTTTACCGGTACCTTACTTGCGGGCATCGGGGGCTACGTATTGAGCGCTATCTATGGCGACAAGCTGGTCAATGTGGTGGTTCGCGACGAAGAAAAACGCCACGCGCTTCGCGCTCAGTTTTGTCGTCATGGGGTGATGATGATTCTGCTCTCTCGCGCCATGCCAATTCTGCCTGAAGTGACGGCGTGTATGTCAGGCATAAGCCGCATGAAATTTTCAACGTTCTTAGTGGCGTGGTGCACTGTGAATCTGCCATATACCTTTATTGCCGCTTATGCAGGATCAATCAGTACATTAGAAAACCCAAAGCCTGCCATTTTGACCGCTATTGGTTTCACCGTGTTCTTCTGGTTGGGTTGGGGAATGCTAAAACGTTTTTCGTTGAAAACGCCACTTAAAGCAGACTAAGCGAAGCCTACGACCAAAAGAGTGTATTGATTTTGGGATTTCACGGTTTTTCGACCATCGAAGATCTATATTTTACGAGAGGAAGTCTTTCTAATTCAGAACAAAATTGACTCTTTTATGGTAGGCGCGGCTTTTGAAATTGAATATGGTACTGGATAACAAAAAGACTATTTTAGTATTGGCTCTCGTCTTGTTGAGCTTTATTGGCATAGGGAGTTTGTTGCCTGAGGAACTGACGCTGCAACGCTGGGTTGCGGCGTTTTTCGCAGCGAATGCACTGGTGGCGATGGCATTGACCTTTGTGTTGTCTACGCGGCTTGAGATCCTCGAAACAATCTTTAGGGGGCTAGATCGCGTCTATAAAGCGCACCGTTGGGCGGGCATGTGGTCCGTGTTTTCCATCTTTATGCATTGGTGGTTAGTACCACAATCGGAAACGCCGCGTGATGAATCAAGCTTGATGGAGATTGGTTCTGATACCGGAGAGTGGGCAACGTGGCTGTTGCTCGCGCTGGTGGTTATCAGCTTTATGCGCATCTTGCCGTATCACCTATGGCGGTGGAGCCATCGCCTGATGGGCTTGGTGTTTTTCGTGTCTGTCTTCCATTACTTGTTTGCCGTTAGACCTTTCCAATTGTTTTCGCCAGCCGGCATTGCGATGAACGTTACCGCCATTGTGGGGTTGGCGGCGTGGTGGTATTACGCGTTTGGTAAATCAACGAGTAAACACCATCTTGCCAAAGTGCAGAATGTGAAGAAAGAAAACGGTGTGGTGAGCTTTGAAGCTAAGCCCCTTCAAGGCAGGCCAACGTGGAATGCAGGCCAATTCGCATTCATCTCCGTACTTCATCATGAAAAGATCGCCAAAGAACCGCATCCATTTACGATTGCGAGCAGCCAACATCAAGGTGTTGCGCGTTTTTCTGTTGCTGGGCTTGGGGATTACACCAAAACCTTGTATGACCATTTAAGCAATGGTGACATGGTGCGTTTGGACATGCCTTATGGTCGATTCAAGCTGAACCGCTCGTCGTCACCGCAAGTTTGGATGGGTTCAGGGATCGGTATCACGCCTTTTGTTGCTTGGCTTCAAGAGCTTAATTACACCGGTGCTTTAACATCAAAACCGTGTCCGAATGTGGTGCTGTATTACTTGGTGAAAAATGCAGAGGCTGCGATTTTTGCCGAGGAGCTGCAACAGCTCACTGAAAACTTGCCGTCTGTGACATTGAAGATTGTCTATTCCGAAGAAGGGCGCATCACGCCGGAACGCATTGCGGATGATCTCAACGGCAATGTCGACAATGCCGAGCTGTATTTCTGCGGAAACCCTGAGGTGAGAAAAGCCATGCAAGAAGGCTTGGAGTCTCTTGGTATGCCGAAAAACAACACGCATTACGAATTGTTCGATTTCCGCGGAGCGATATAAGGTTTCACACTGCTCGAAACAGCAAAGAAAAGCACAATCCCCGAACAGGGATTGTGCTTTTTTATCAGTGAGGTTTAGGGGCATTAGCCCGAGTAAAAGAACGCAAAGTCGTTGGCGCTGATGTCTGCCGCATCAATTCCTTTGAGAAGAACATTGACGTCGGCATCACTGTATTGATTGCCACCTGAGGTGTATTCGCGGATGATCTGTACTAGGGTGTCGTCACCTTGCTGGGTCACGACGAAGTGATCGAAGTCCATATCAGCGTGGTAGTAATCATCGAAGGCGATTTTATCTTCGCCGATAACGAAGTCAGTGATGGTGTCTGTTTCAATGACAGCGTAGTTTGAACGATCGTCGTCTACGACGAAGGTATCAGCCCCTTCGCCGCCTGTGAGCGTATCAAAGCCTACGCCACCTTCTAGTCGATCGGCACCGTTACCACCTTCCAACGTATCATTGCCATTTCGGCCAATCAGGGTGTCATTACCATTCCAGCCCACGATGTGGTCAGCCCCGTTTCTGCCAATCAAGGTAACGTTAAACAGGTCGCCTGAAATATCGTCAATGGCGGTGTTTTCGAAAGTGATGGATGCATTGCTAGAGGCCTCTAAGACCACATCGTCTCCCATTTGATCGAGAAGACTACTGGCTCGAAAAACACCGTCTGCATCGAGATGATGAAGGCTTGCATTGTCGATGATATGGGTGAGGTTGACCGAATCATTGTCTGTTTCGAAATCGGTGATAGTGGTGTGATAGGTTAGATTTTGTGACAGGCTTTCACTGCGTCCTATGTCGAAGGTATCTGAACCTGCGCCCCCTGTGAGAGTGTGATTGCCTTGTTGTGTTACGAGAACATCATCACCCATGCCGCCATCGAGTTCATTGTTCCCGCCACCACTATTTAGCGTATCATTACCTTCTTCACCAAAGAGCGTGTCGTTTCCGCCGTCGCCCAAAAGCACATCATTCCCTGCTCCGCCATTTATCGTATCATTGCCAGAGCCACCATCGAGTGTATCGTTACCACCGTTACCTTCAATGATGTCGTTACCTGATTTACCCAAGATTGTGTTAGCGGCTTCATCGCCAATTAACGTTTCGTTTCCATTATTGCCAGTCACGACATAAGAAATTTGCTCACTTTCAAACGTAGAGGCGTCGACGTTTTTCAGGACGATGTGGAAGTATTCATTGAGTTCTAAAACGGTGGATGAGCCGACTTGTTTCGTGGAAATCGTCGACAAGTCAAGGCCTTGTAAATTGTAAGAATAAAAGGCGATAGTTAATGTGTCATCGCCAACCGTGAAATCTTCAATCTGAGTAATTTGTATATCAGTAGAGGTGATATTGAAGGTTGAGAGGTTAGGTTGTCTCACTTCAAAGGTATCGTTACCTTCTCCGCCGACCAAAATATCGTTACCTCCCGTCGAGATTATTGTGTCATTACCCGCACCACCATCTAAGTACTCATCTGCGCGTGAGCCGTCCTCCAATACGTTGTTAGCACTATTACCGATTCGCTTGATATCGTTGGTGTCGTTATACCAACTCTGATCGGGGTGGGCTGCTGTTGAAAAACCCCAGTAGCTATCGGCATAGCTCTGCCAATCTCCAAGTCGATCGGAATACGTGTTTGCGCCTGTAAATGCAAAATCTGACGCACTGAGCTCATCCGCTTTGATCGTGTTTAGAATGATGGTTGAGCCATCTGACAGGGTGATGCGCGTTGTGATGCCATGCTGCTCGATGATGAGATCATCAATGCTATTCGCAAGGCTCGTATCAATGCTGATGGTGTCGATACCTTTTTCGAAATCGACAATACGGTCATGACCAATGGCTGCGGCCTCATTAGGGATGGCGTCTTCGCTGTGTAAAATCGAATGGCCAAAATGAAATATATCTGCACCGCTTCCGCCAATCAGAAGCTGGTCTTCACCGTTTCCTGACAAGTAATCGTCACCCGCGCCGCCGAAAAGGCGCGTGTTATTTGCTGTTGAGCCTTCGACGAGTAAAACGTCATCTCCACTTCCACCTTGCAATGTGTCGTTCTTTCCAAAGCTCACTAACACATCATTACCACTTCCGCCGCCAACTTGGTCGTCGCCATAGCCTTCAACCCAGTCAGTGCCCGCGCCTCCAATGGCAACATCGGCAGTGTGTGCGTTGGCGAAAATAATATCTTTGCCACCGGCACCGATGGCCAGTTCGCTATCAATGATCGTATCGTCGCCTGACGCGCCATATGCGCGGTCATATCCGGAGCCACCATCTAGCGTATTATTGCCACTGCCTGCGAAGAGCGTGTCATCCCCTTGATCGCCGATGAGCATGTCATCACCATCTTGACCATGCAGCGTGTCGTCGCCTTCATTACCATAAATGTAATCGTGACCTTCTCCGCCATAAAGGGTGTCGTTTCCTGCATTGGCAACGAGGGTATCATCGTCTGCACCGCCGTCTAGGATGTCATTGCCTGCACCGCCAGTGAGTTCGTCATCACCCGAACCGCCTTCAAGCTGGTCGTTTCCGGCATCGCCAGATATCTCATCATTTCCTTCTCCGCCAGAAAGAAAATCATCGCCAGCGCCACCATACAGGTGGTCATTGCCTTGATCACCGTAAAGGACATCGTTGTGCAGTCCGCCATAGAGGTAATCCACCCCTAAACTTCCGTAAAGCTCATCGTTTCCCCTCTCGCCATATAGACGGTTAAGCCCATAGTAAGGGCCCGTTGGCGTGGTATCTGTCATGCCGTAGAGTTTATCGTCGCCATCGCCACCGTAAAGTGTATCAGAGCGCGAACCGCCATAAAGTTCGTCATTGCCGCCGTAGCCATAGAGTGTGTCGTTGTAATCGAGTCCATAGATACGGTTATCGTTTTCATCACCATGAAGGGTGTCGTTTCCATTGGTGCCAACAATGTCTGATAAAACACGGGGGGATAAGGCAGTGTTAACGGCGTCGTTCTGCAGCTCGTCGAGCGTCAGTGAGAGTGAATTTGGCTCAGATAGATCTTGATCGTTGATGTTCATACCTTTCTCCAAGTGATGCATGTCGCGAGTCATGAATGCGTTTTACTGTCGCGGACGTTAATGCTGAAAAAAATGGCTAATAATTGTTGTTTGCCACAGCACTAATTAGAAGCAAGGAGAGGGATGAAATCTGTAGTAGCTTTTAGACAGCCAAGCATCCTTTCGTCTAAGTTCACAAAACAGTGCGAAAACATGCATAGATGACGGATTTCAAACAGATTAGATGCATATGGATGGGCTTTTGTGAAAGGGGGATGTGCACGATCACCGCACGCATTGGAAAAAGTGGGAAAGACGCGCTGTGGTTGCGAAGGTCGCCAAAATGCGGAAGCGGTTGATGGGAGCCAATAACTGAATCTGACGTATCACTCTGTCGCATTTGTGGTTTGCTAAAAATACCTGTCGCTGTAATTCCCATGTCCCAATAACTCCCACAGTCGTTCCATTTCTAGCCTTCGCTTAACTTGACAGTATGTGAACTTTCATATAGTTTCGACTCGACATGTTATGGTTTTGACTCAATACTATAATATGTTAATCCTCCCTGAATTGGTAGGACAGTTAAGAGTTGATAAAAACACGAACTAGTTACTTAAAATGGAAGCAATGAGAGGCAAATATGAAGAGAGCAATATATGCAATTTTTAGTATTTCCATACTGTTGGGGTGCACAACCACTGTCAGTGCAGGAAATAGTGGGAAAGGAGTGCCAGGCTACGATGCGGATTCCAAATCTCTAGAAAGGTCTCCCGTATCACAGGAAGAATTCGCACTTTTACAAAAAACGATCTTTTTTGGACCTGATGATGTGAAGGCTCTTCATCAAGCTCAAAAAATTCTCAAGCCTCAAATCAATGAAATTTTAGACACATGGTATGGGTATGTTGGTGCGAACCCTCATTTACTTTATTACTTTTCGAACAAAGACACCCATGAAGCAAATGGCGAGTATTTATCACGTGTCCGTGCGCGTTTTGAGCAATGGATACTTGATTTGACGAGTGCGAATTATGATCAGCAATGGCTGGATTATCAGCATGAAATTGCGAAACGCCATCATCGTGTGGGTAAGAATCGCGCTGATGATGTGAACTCCGTTGATCATATTGACTACCGCTACATGGTTGCGTTTATTTATCCCATCACAACCACAATTAAGCCGTTTTTAGCAAAAGGTAATACTTCACAAAAAGAAGCGGATGCAATGTACGAAGCGTGGAGAAAAGCGGTGATTTTGTCAGTTGTGCTTTGGACTCACCCTTATATTAAAGATGGTGATTTTTAGGCGAGGTTGATTGAACGTTAGCTTTAAACGTTAACGCTAAACATAAAATACAGATGTACAGCCCTCCCAGTTTGATTATGGGGGGGCTATTTTCGTGGCGTAATACCAGTTCATACACAGAAGAAAGAACGTAACGCTGCCCACCAGTTATCACTCTGCCAACGCTTGGCTTTTTAATGCGATCTTCCAAAAAAATGACTTAAGTGTCGGACTCTAAGAGCGCTGAATACTAAAGATGAACAATGCAAGACGCTCATCGCATGATAGAAAAATCGGAACAGTGCTGATTGCGCTGGATGAATACAAAAAACTACATTAACTCGTTGTTTAAAAATATAAATGTTGCATGGCTGTAATGCTTTGTAATGAACAAAATAGATCTTTTTAACCATGATTTTATGTAGGAATACGATGAAGATAATGACACAAAGCCTAATCACATTAGGCTTGATGATTTCCTCAACCTGTTTAGCGCAATCACTCCCCAAAGATCACGACTTTTTTTCCGGTGAATTTGGCCGATATCAACAAAACAGCGGAAAAGTTGTCGGGACATATATTGGAAATTGGATTGAACCCAGCGAAGTAAGCAAAATCAATGGCAACAACGTTACCCACCTGATTTATGCGTTTGTAGAGACATGCGGTGATAAGCAACGTGCGGTGCTCAATGAGGTGTGTGACAAGCTGGAAGATAACCAATTAGCGGTCAATGACAGCACCGTTGATACCACCTTTATTACTCAATTTAGTCGACTAAAGCAGCGATACCCTGATTTGAAAATTCTGCTTTCAATTGGCGGTGGTGGTCGTTCGGCGACATTTGAACAAGTCACCTCGAACAAAGAAAATAGCCAAGTTTTCATTCAATCAACACTCGACTATCTGGCTAAATATCCGGTATTTGACGGCATTGATATTGACTGGGAATACCCGTTAACCCATGAACAAGGCGCTGCGTTTGCCACGTTAATGAAAGATCTGCGTGTTGGGCTTGACCAACTTGGCGTAGAGCAGGGACGTAACTACATTAACTCAACCGCGGTTAATACCATTGACTACCTCACTCAATTCGTTGATTACACGCAAGTAGCGCCAAGCACAGACCTCATTTTCATGATGACGTATGATTTTTATGGCAGTTGGACTGAAAAGAACATTGGTCATCACACGAATTTAAAAAACCACCCAAACAACACTGAACAAGGCTATGGCCATAGTGTTGACGCTGCTGTGAATAAGTTCCTCTCTTTCGGCATTCCTGCAGACAAGCTCGTTATTGGTGTCGCTAAATATGCGAGAGGATGGCAAGGCGTTTCTGAGCATGAAAACGGAGGGCCATTTGGCACTGCAACCAGCGAGTTATACCCAAGCGCCATTGAAGAAGCAGGCGTGATGACCTATGCGACGCTTTACGACACCGTCTTGGGCCAAAAAGGGCAGGGTAAAGATGGATTTGAAATTCGTTACGACGCCAAATGTGAATGCCATTACGCGTGGCGCGACAAAGATTCAGCCCTCATCACCTTTGACCACCCGATTGATGTTTACCAGAAAGCGCAATACGCCGTTAAACGAAACTTAGCAGGCGTATTTTCATGGGCATATCAACAAGACAACGGCGACTTATTGAATGCGATGAATGTTGGTATCGGGAATAAGGTTGAAACAAAGTAATTAGCGGCGAGAACTGCAAGAAATCAATCCTGCCTATGCCCGTTGTTGATGCGAACTCATATGGGGTAATCAAAATGGTTGGTCTAGAAAACGTATCGTTCTAGCGCCAACCATTTTAGCGTAAAGCGCATATTGGCTCTTCATTTCAGGGGCTTAATTTAATGGTCATTCGGTTGATGAAACCGCATTTCTTGTTCAAGAAATCAGGCGTTTATTGTTAGATCTAGATACGATAGCCTAGTCGTACAAAAAGGGAATGGACGAATTGATGAATATAGGGATATTTCTCATCGTGTTGGTGAGCATGTTTTGGGGTGTGTTTGCCTACAAGAAAAAGCGGAAAGCGCAGTTGGTTTTCATTGGGACTTATCGTTTCAATTCAGTGATTAAAAAGAAAGTCGCGAATAAATACCCGCATCTCACTGATCAAGATTTGATGTTAGTGATAGATGGCCTCAAAGATTATCTCACCATCTGCAATCAGGCGAACAAAAAGCAGGTTGCGATGCCTTCACAGGTGGTTGACGTTGCTTGGCACGAGTTCATCTTGTTCACCAAGGAATACCAGCAGTTTTGTGATAAAGCGTTTGGACGGTTTCTTCACCACACACCGACAGAAGCGATGAAAACCCCCACCTCCGCTCAAGAGGGGATCAAACGTGCTTGGCGCTTAGCTTGTGCAAGAGAAAGTATTAACCCAATTCACCCAGCTAAACTTCCACTGCTTTTTGCCATTGATGCGAAGCTCAATATCGAAGACGGTTTCATCTATTCGCTTGATTGTCAGAAAACGTCATCATCGTACTGCGCCAGCCATATTGGCTGCTCATCTGGCTGTGTGGGTTCGAGCTGCGCAAGTGGCGATGGCGGCGGAGGATGCGGTGGTGGGAGTTAGTGCCAGTCTCAGATCATTTGCAGTCAAAATGGTTGGCGATCAAACGATATGAAAAGCATGTTGTTCCAAAACCAACCATTTATCTTAAATTACCGTCTATGAGCTTGAGGGTACTGAATGCATGTAACTGATAATGTTGTGCTTTTCTAAAAGTGCCTGTCCCCGCTATTCCTCTTATCCGCAATCTGGCCGAAAGCTAGGTAGGGTGTTATCTATTTTTTCACAACTCATGAAAATGTTGAGGTTTGCTTCACAGTAACTTTTTATTGCGACAAGAAGCGAGTCGGCGGTTTCAACTTTGCCACTATCTCGAAGGTGACTTCGAACGATGAGCGCAGTCGCCATAGACTGCTCGTGAGTCTTCGTTGTTTGGTGTGTGATAGTACCCAGAAATAAGCTAGTTAAAGAGAGTGCTTCGGGTATATCTGACGAAAGTTCTCCGTCACAAGACGATTCAAGGGCGAGGGCGTTAGATACTTTTATGATTTCGTTTGCTTCATTGCTATAAGAGTATCGTGATAAATCCAATTGGTTTTGAGCCATTTTTGAAATCAGTTGATTTTTGTGGTCTAAGATATCACTGACGAAATAGAGCCCAATGGTAAAGCAAAATGCTGCGCCCAAGGTGAACACGCTTAGTAATTTCATCCATTGTTTTAGCAATTCAATATCCCTTTTCTACACATAGCAACCTTACCGAAGGCGGCGTATTCAAGTAAGGTCAGTTTCTTGCGTTGATTACAAAACGTCCTCTTACTCTCGCTTCCATACATGTGTGGCTTACCTTCAATTGTTCGCCCGATACCTGAATATTCAAAGTGATGGTAACAGTATCTCACGCTAATTAGTCTTTTATGTCAGAGGCATACGGAGTGATTCACAGTTTATAGGTTCTAGCTGCCATTGCTTGGAGAACGTTGCTAAGGGTATCGCTGGGCTTGTTCGTCTACCCATAAAGAAATGATCGCCGAACACAACGTGAAACGCAGTGATAGTAAGGGGTTGCGTCGATACTGATGAGGGATGAGCGGGGTTTAGTCATTAGTGAGGCGTTGTTTCCTAAATCATTGAACTAATCCCAATAGTAGCGATCAGATCATCAGAGTCTGCAAACGAGTGACGATGAAGAGTAAAGCCAAGTACAAAATCAGCAACTGGAAGCAATACAATCAAGCATTGATTAATAGAGGTTCAGTCACCTTTTGGGTTGATGAAGCCGCTATCCAGAGTTGGCACTGCAAAGAGCATCATGGCAAACGAGGAAGAGGCTTTACCTTTACCGATAGTGCCATTGAAACTGCGCTAATGATTAAAGGCATTTTCAAGCTCCCTTTGCGCGCCCTTCAGGGCTTTCTTGACTCGATATTTGTCCTGATGGACGTGCCGCTGAAATCGCCGTCATACAGCTGCATCAGCAAGCGGGCAAAGACCGTTGAAGTTCAATATAGGTTACCCAGTCGTGGACCTATTGCGCATGTTGTTATTGATGCAACAGGCTTAAAGGTGTTCGGCGAGGGAGAGTGGAAAATGCGCAAGCATGGCAAGGAAAAGCGCCGTATTTGGCGAAAGCTACACCTTGCGATTGACACCAGTTCACATGAGGTCATTTCAGCTGTCATCAGCTTAGAGTCTGTCGGTGACAATGAAGCGTTGCCGACGTTGCTCAATCCATTACGCCGAAAAATCGCTCAGGTCAGTGCCGACGGCGCTTACGATACAAAAGCCTGTCATCAAGTGTTGAGGAGAAAAGGCATAAAACCGACCATTCCACCGCGCAGCAATGCTGGCTATTGGGAAGACGGCCATCCTCGAAATGAAGCCGTCAGCGCCTTGAAATCAGGTCAGTTGGAAGAGTGGAAACGAGAAACGGATTACCACCAACGTTCCTTGTCAGAAACGGGGATGTATCGGTACAAAAAGTTACTCAGTCCACAACTGGCCCTGCGAGATTACGATGCACAAGTCGGCGAAGCACTGGCAAACGTGAAAGCAATGAACAAAGTCATAAGACTAGGTATGCCTGTCAGTTACCGAGTTGAGTAATACGGTTAACACTCGTTGGATCAGCACGTTAGGTGACTGATTTGATCAACAACGCCCATTAGTGATCAAAATGGTTGGCAATCAAACAATATGAAAAGGATATCGTTCCAAGGCCGACCATTCATCTTTACTAAGCGTCTTTGAGCTTGGGGGCACTGAATGTATTCAACTGATAATATTGTGCTTTTCTAAAAGTGCCTGTCCCCGCTATTCCCCCGACGCCACCAGAAGGGGCCGAAAAACCAGAGCGAAGCGGCGGTTTTTTGGTCCCTCTGGCTGGCTTTGTTAAACTTATTCCGTTGATGTAAATGCAGCCCATTTCCTCTTAAACCAACCGTCTTCTTTATGATCTCTAACCTCTTCATACTTTTCAATTGTGAACTTTACTTGATCACTAGTTAGATCTGAGGAAGTAGAGGAAAGTGCATCTTTAAATTTATTAGTAAACCTGTTTTTTGAACGTTTACCAGAATAGTAAGCCCAAAAACCAAATGGAATTAGTAGTACAGTGTATACAGCAAGAACTATTAATATTACCAGTGAGTTATCCTTCCATTTTTTGTATTTGACTATATCAATATTCGTATTGCCAATACTTATGTCGGTTTCTGGAGCCTCTCTACCTTCAAAAATCAAGCTCAAGTAGTAGTATTCATCTCCAGTTTTCTTTAGTACTCCCACCTCAAACCCCAAAACATTTTTAGAGCCAGTATCTATATCTTCTATATCTAATGCTGGTATTTTATTTGGCGGCGAAAGTTTTCTGCTTATTAACTTAAATTTTTTATCGCTCTGTACTTTTACGTATATTCTTACCTTTTCTAAATCAGTAAAAGTCCTATTGTGAATAGCATACTCAACAACTGAAATATTATCAATTGGTGTGGTCTTATGCCTAATTTCCAAATCCTTTTCAATTGCATCAGGGTAACTAAAATAAGGCGCCCTTGAACCATCTCGATATTCAAGTTCATTGCTCCCATTTATCCAAATCGTAAAAAATATTGTTATTGCCGCAATAATAGAAGCTTTAACAACCTCTAAAACAAAGTTCTTTCCAGATTCCATGCTTATCCTTTAGAAATTTAACGCCGCATTAAGGTGTGAGCGGCGCTTGGCTATACTTGAGCGAAGCGAAACTGCCAAGCGTTGCGAATCACTCTTAAATGCTTTGTTGAACGAAGCCGCTACGCGGCAGAATAGAATATCCCGCCTACGTTTCTCTCAACCCTGCCAATCGGGCAGCGGACAGGAGAAATACCATGAACCGTCAACAACAACAGCACTTCGATGCGCTTTACCAACAGCACCTCAATAATTTAACGCTACAAGGCAAACGACCCGCCACCATTGATGCCTACAGCCGTGCCGTACGGCGTATCGCCATGTTCTTTGATTGTCCGCCGGATAATCTCTCTCAGCAACAGCTCAAAACCTACTTCGTGAACCTTATCGGAACCCATTCTTGGAGTACC
>NZ_FOWR01000033.1 GCF_900115495.1 Enterovibrio norvegicus DSM 15893
AACCCGTCCACTCTTTTTTGTACGTCCGGTCAGGGTATGATGGCAAACGAGGGTCTTCTTTGTAGCGCGCCTGGTATTCCTTACGACTTGCTATCTTCAGGCGCCGCGCCGCCTCACTGGCAGATTTTATGTCGGAATATTTCTGAGTCGCCCTCATAAACTAAGACCACGCATTCTCGTTCTAATGTCTTCTCCTGACGGCATAATGTATACAAGACAGCTATCGGGGCTTTTGTGATGCATGGCTTTTTGAATATCCAATTGCCCAAAGCCATGCTCTCTCAATCGGTATCCGTATGCATGTCGATGCCCATGTGGCGAAGTACCAGAGCTCTTTTCACTAATCATCCCTATGCGTCGTAGTGCTCGATTATATTTTTGGATAAAGTTTTTCTTTGTTTCAGGATTACCTACATAGTTCGCGAATAAAAATGGGTGCTCAGTTCTTTTTATAAGCGGAAGGTAACGCAAGAGTATCTGAGTAAATTCGATTGCTCTGGAGTATGGAAAAAACATCACATCAAACGAGAAGTTCTTGTTTGATAAGGCCGGGGACTTCCAACCGGAATGTAATTTATGTCCTCTTGGGTATTCATCTCGAGGCGACATATTAAATTTTACCGAAAGATACTCACGCCGATTTTTGAAACCAACCGTAGGAACGACACCATCTGCAGGGTGGAAGACAGATACCAGGGCTGCTGAGTCTTTGTTATCAATTGAGATATCGTCGACATAAATATGAAAACACTCTGATAATCTCAACCCGCCGAAGTGCATCAGCATAACTATCAGTTGACTGCCATAGTCGCCCTCGAAACCATGAGAAATCAGCGAGTCAATTTTATCCTCAGGAAACTGGTAGACATCCTCTGAGTGCAAAAACATGGGAACTCGAGGACCTTGTACCTTACGTACTTGGTTTAACTCTCTCTGTTTTGGGTCGTTTAAGTGGTTTAGAAACACTCGACTATGCCGGCGATAGTAGGCACACCACCGAATTCTTTCTTCAGGACTGGTAGCTTTCCTTAAAGGGTTTATGTTGGGCAGTTGCGTTCCATAAACATCATCAATGAAATCACAATAACTGGTTACGTGACCAAGTAGCACATTGACATCTACTGACTTTCGCGGGCGCCAAAATAACCCCGAAGGGTCGTTAACACCGTCAATTGTTCCAAAATGGAGGGCGTCTACAAAAGCACTCAACAGCTCAGTAGCCGATTGAAACTCACTTTGTTTTTCGTTAATAAATACAAGCAATAAAGTGACTGCATAACAATTACGTTCAAGCCATGACTGTGATTTGCCACGTTTTGAGTAGATAAATCTTAAGTAGGATATTACGATTCCTTTCTCAGTAAAAAGTGCGGGAAGCTCTACCGCTGGGGATGTGGGGCTAGCAGTGTATCTAACCTTCTTTTTGATGACATAACCCATACTCAGTCTCAACTCAGGTATCCTGAGTATAATAAATAGTACAAAAGTTATGGTTATCTACTTTTTTAATCACATTTATGGAAAGTTAAAGTGATGAGTTTTAGGTTTGGTTTTGCTTTTTTAGTACATAGATATACATGGATCTTATACACCTACAATAAACGCATTCTGCGTGAAATTGACCGTCGCGTTCGCTACTTACGCAAACGCTTGGAAATCCTCCGCGTCGTCGATTACAACCCACAGCAAGACGGTAAAGTCTTCTTTGGCGCGTGGGTCGACATTGAAAATGACGACGGTGGCACCCTCTCATTCCGCATTGTTGGCCCAGATGAAATCTATGGCCGCAAAGACTACATCTCCATTGATAGCCCGATGGCACGCGCATTACTCAAAAAAGAAGTCGATGACGAAGCCATTGTGACGACCCCTGAAGGACCGAAGGTCTGGTACGTCAACACCATTCGCTATCAACAAGACGAACTTTAATACTGCCGCTCGCGGCGGTGACTCTCAAAGGAACACAATGACCACTTCAATTTATCAACAGATTGCCAGTGAGCTAAACGTACGTGATGCGCAAGTTATCGCAGCCGTCACCCTGCTTGATGATGGCAACACCGTGCCCTTCATCGCGCGTTACCGTAAAGAAGTCACCAATGGCCTTGATGACACTCAATTGCGTAATCTGGAATCTCGCCTCGGTTATTTACGCGAGTTGGAAGATCGTCGCCAAGTCATTTTGAAATCGATTGATGAACAAGGAAAGCTGACCGATGGCTTGAAGAAAGACATCCTCGACGCTGACACCAAAAACCGCCTTGAAGACCTGTATTTGCCGTACAAGCAAAAACGCCGCACCAAAGGGCAAATAGCGATTGAAGCGGGCATTGAACCGTTAGCGCATTCGCTTTGGCAACATCCTGAGCACGACCCGGAATCAGAAGCCACCCGTTACTTGAATGCAGAAGCGGGATTTGCGGATACCAAAGCCGTGCTGGACGGCGCGCGCGCCATTTTGATGGAACAATTCGCCGAAGATGCAGCTCTTTTGGATAAAATTCGCCGCCATCTAAACCATAACGCCGAACTTCAAGCGCGTGTGATTGCAGGCAAAGAAAACGAAGGCGCAAAATTTAAAGACTACTTTGAACACGATGAGTTACTGACAAAAGTGCCGTCTCACCGTGCGCTGGCCATGTTCCGTGGCCGTAACGAAGGCATTCTCCAACTGTCACTGAATGCTGACCCACAACAAGATGAGAAATCGACAGGTTCATACTGTGAAAACATCATCTGTTCGCACTACGACATAACCCTCGACACCGCCCCCGCGGACCGCTGGCGCAAGCAAGTAGTGAGTTTCGCGTGGCGCATTAAGATCTTAATGCACATGGAAACCGAGCTGATGGGCAACTTACGTGAGTTGGCTGAGAATGATGCCATCAGGGTATTTGCCGACAACCTGAAAGACTTGCTCATGGCCGCGCCAGCAGGCCCTCGCTGCACCTTGGGTATCGACCCCGGTTTGCGCACAGGCTGTAAAGTTGCCGTGGTTGATAACACGGGTAAGCTACTCGACACTGCCACCATTTACCCCACCGCGCCGCACAACAAGACGGTTGAATCGGCACGTGTGGTCATGGCGCTGGTGAAAAAACACCATGTAGATTTAATTGCTATCGGCAACGGTACAGCTTCCCGTGAAACCGATACGTTTGTGGCTGGCATGTTGAAAGATGCGGGCGAGAAAATCCAGACCGTGATGGTGAGCGAAGCTGGCGCATCGGTGTATTCCGCGTCAGAACTGGCAGCGGCTGAATTCCCGGGGCTAGACGTTTCACTGCGCGGCGCGGTGTCGATTGCTCGTCGCTTGCAAGATCCGCTGGCAGAGCTGGTAAAAATTGACCCTAAATCTATCGGTGTGGGCCAATACCAACACGACGTCAGCCAAAGCCAACTGGCAAAACGTTTGGACGCCGTGGTCGAAGACTGTGTGAACGCCGTCGGTGTAGACGTGAACAGTGCCTCTGCCGCATTGCTGACCCGCGTTGCCGGCCTTTCCACCACCATGGCTGCCAACATCGTGGCATTCCGTGATGAAAATGGCCGCTTTGGTGAGCGTAAAACCTTACTGAAAGTGCCGCGCTTGGGGCCAAAAGCCTACGAACAGTGCGCGGGCTTCTTGCGCGTCATGAAAGGGAAAAACCCGCTAGATAGCTCATCTGTTCACCCAGAAGCTTACCCAGTGGTGAAGCGCATTGCTGATAACACAGGCAAAGCCGTTGACGCCATGATCGGTAACCTCGACTTCTTGCGTAGCGTGAACGCCTCAGAGTACGCCGATGATACGTTTGGTATTCCAACGGTGACAGACATCCTCGCCGAGCTGGCGAAACCCGGACGTGACCCACGCCCTGAATTTAAAACCGCAACGTTTGCCGACGGCGTAAACGAAGTGAAAGATCTGATCCCAGGCATGGTGCTGGAAGGCTCAATCACCAACGTGACCGCATTTGGCGCGTTTGTTGATATCGGTGTTCACCAAGACGGCCTCGTTCACATTTCAGCATTGTCAGACAAATTCATTTCTGACCCCCGAGAAGTGGTGAAAGCAGGCGACGTGGTCAAAGTAAAAGTGATGGACGTGGATCTTGCGCGTAAACGTATTGCGCTTTCCATGCGTCTAAACGACGAACCTGGCGCAGACAACAAACCTGCAAGCCGCGGCAATGCGAACCGTGACACTCGCTCAGCGCGTCCTCAAGAACGCAGCCAACCAAATCGTGCGCCATCAAACAACAACCAAGGTGGCAATTCATCAGCCTTTGGTGGTGCGTTTGCTGATGCCTTTGCCAAAGCGAAGCGTAAGTAAACGACGTCATCGATTCTCCAGAGACAAAAACAGCGCCTCAAGGCGCTGTTTTTTTATGTTCAGATTTTTGCTCATGCCCAAGTCGACACAATGGAGCCTAAACAGCAGACCGCTAAATCACGATAAGCACTTCAGAAGGGATATTCGCCACAGTGGCTTGTGAGTAGCGCATAGCAACCACGGCACCTGTACGTTGTGATGCCTTAAGTTCATCGATTTTATCGAGAATTTCCTTCGGCAGCTTTATCTGCATGGAATAGCCGTTTTCATTCTTCGGCGTATAAGACTCGCTCGACAACAAAGACGACAGATGGCTTAACGAATCATGTGCGCCGAAATGGCCACCGTTGAACTGGCTGGTGTTTTGCCTTAAATCAGCATAGTCAGGATGCTCTGATGGATCCCAAGACGGTTTACGGAGTTGTTTTTCTTCTTGATTGACGGGTTTTTCATGTTCAGCCGCGTTGGGCTGCTTGGCGGGAGCGATTTTTTCACGCACACGATTGTCCCGCGCAACTTGCTCCGTTGGCGGGTTTACTGACGGTACGACAGCGGGGATGCTGACGTTAGCGGGTGAAATATTCATGCCAATGTTATCTCCCAACATCGACCGAAGGCAGTCACCTTAAGGCATGCCGCGGGAAATGACCCGCGAATGCTCGTGCTATATCTCTACAGCGAAATTACACCAATATCGCCAAGATGCCGCCTATCGTACCGATAGCAGATAAAACCTGCCCAGCGGTATATGCGTCATCGTCGTTACTTTTCACTTCGTCAGGGTGGTCCATGCCCAATGCCCCATAAGTGAAAGCCTCAACATCCGTCGATGCTGGTGTTTTGCCTTCGGCTTCCGTTGTTTTGTTGACAGTCTTCACGTCCGATACCTGATTGGCGACTTGCGCATAAGACTGTTTAGCACCCTCAGCTTGATTCTGCTCACCCGCCTTAACCTCTTGGTTAACTGGCGTTGGGCGTGCATACATCTGTTGAGAATAGCCAACGTTACCTACATTCATTATGGTCTCTCCTGATGCCATAGCAAGTGACATGAACAAAGTATCGGCAGATTCAGTTTAAAATTTAGCCGCAATTCACTTTATTTTGATCACTTTTTCTTATCTGGATGGCAAACACTGTCCGCAGAAAGAGAGCAATTCTTCAGAAAAGTGTTCAGGATCAGAGATAAACGGTGCATGCGACGCGTTGGCAAAAACTTGCCGCTGCGACTGCGGGGCTAAAACATCCAGCTCTTGTGCCACTCTAACCGGCACCAAACCATCTAACCGACCGTACATCCGTAACCAAGGCACTGAAATATCGTGCAATTGTGGCCGTAAATCTGCTTCAGCAAGAATATCGAGCCCAGCTTTTAGTGCCTCAGGTTGAGGCGACGGGTGCGAAAGCACCGCCTTTTTTAGCCACTTGATATCTTGTCGTGCAGTCGGGCTTCCCATTGCCTGCAACGCCATAAATCGTTCAACTGTCGATGAAAAATCATCTTCCAATTGCGCCGAAAACGCTGACAGTACCTGAGGTTTAATCCCTCTCCATCCATGTTCCGCAGCAAATCGAGGTGAGCTAGCAACCGTCACCAAACCTTGCACTCGCTCTGGAGCGAGAAGCGCGGCTTGTGTGGCAATCATGCCCCCTAAAGACCAACCAACCCAAATCGCGTGCTGCGGTGAATTATTAAGCAAACACTGTGCCATTTCCTCTAATGAGAACGCATCTGTCGGTTGGCTATGCCCATAACCGGGAAGGTCGACACAATGAACGCGATAGCGATCAGTCAAGCGAGGAAGGAGTTGCTGCCAAACAGCACTGTTCATTCCCCATCCATGAATGAGAATCAGGTCGGAACCCTGGCCTTCCGTGTGCCAGTAAAGCGAAGTTGTCATTTACACTGCCTAAAACGTGTTGCTGGACCAAAACATCCTTTATGTTGCGCTCTATCTTACGCGCTCTGCCATTGAGGTGTCAGCTTTGTCATCACAGGTTGGAGCAGCGCCAATATCCGTGGTGCGAAACCTGTTCGCAGAGTTTCCCCTCGTCACCACGTTGCATGCAATGCGGCCTTTCAACGCCCTACACCATGGAAACGTGCGGACGCTGCCTCAACACGCCACCCGCATGGGACAACCTTGTGTGCCTCGGTGATTACACCTTTCCTTACGACACGCTCCTGCACAAATTTAAGTACCAAGGCCATTATTGGTTTGCAAAGCCCTTAGCCCGCCTGCTGGCAGAAAATATCGATGACCCTGCACCCTGTTTGATACCCGTTCCCATGCATTGGCGGCGACGTTGGGTGCGCGGATTCAATCACAGCACCGTGCTCGCCAACGCACTGGCAAGCCAGCTAGAACGTCCGTGTTTAGATAAAGCCTTAGTGCGCACACGTGCCACTCAGCAACAGCAAGGTCTCAGCCGTAAAGCGAGGCTTTCCAACCTGAAAGATGCATTCAACATCCATGGTGACCTGCCGTCTCACGTGGCATTGGTCGATGATGTGGTGACAACGGGAGCAACGTTGACGGAATTGTGCCGATTGTTGAAAGCACATGGCGTGATAAAGATAGATATCTACGCGCTATGCCGCACGCCAACTGATGGAAAACAGAAGAAATAATTACCCGCGTCCGTAGAGGGGTGATAGTCATGAAAAGAAAGAGTAAACTGTCTAAAACAAACTGGGCTATTCAGGTAAGAAGTCGTGTCTAATATTTTAATTTCAGAAAATGCACAAAGTCATTTCGGTAAGTTGCTAGAACAGCAACCGGAAGGCACCAATATCCGCGTATTCGTGGTTAATCCAGGCACACAAAACGCAGAGTGCGGCGTGTCTTACTGCCCACAAGACGCTATTGAAGCAAGCGATACCGAGTTAACCTTTAACGGTTTCCTTGCGTACGTTGACGAACTGAGCCTGCCTTTCTTGGAAGATGCAGAGATCGATTTCGTTACCGACAAAATGGGCTCTCAGCTAACCCTGAAAGCACCTAACGCGAAAATGCGTAAAGTGTCTGACGATGCGTCGCTTCTTGAGCGTGTTGAATACGTTATTCAAACCCAAGTGAACCCGCAGCTTGCCGGCCACGGTGGTCACATCAACCTTATCGAAATCACTGAAGACGGCGCGGCTGTTATTCAATTCGGTGGGGGTTGTAACGGCTGTTCAATGGTTGATGTTACGCTAAAAGACGGCATCGAAAAGCAGCTTCTAGAAGAATTCAGCGGTGAATTGACGGCCGTTCGCGATGTCACCGAACACGCGGCGGGCGATCACTCTTACTACTGATTCAGTAAGAGACATCACCATAAAAAAAAGCTCCCGAGGGAGCTTTTTTCATGCCTACCGTTTCTGTTTATGCATCAGGCAATTACATTAGGGCGACTGCATTAAAGCTAGTGAGCAGGTGAAAGAAACACATCGCGTCGCCATTGATACACAAACACCGCACCTAACGTTATCCCACGAAGCGCCATAAAGCCCAGCATCGCTGCCCACAGCGCGTGATTATCCATGTCGCTTAACAGCCACCATATGGCAAAGAAACCGGCCATGGATGCAAACATGGTATTGCGCATTTCTCGGCCTCGCGTCGCGCCAATGAACACACCATCAAGTAAGAAGCACCACATAGAGACCAGCGGCATCGCGATGAGCCAAGGCAAGTAGATAGCAGCCTGCTCTCGCACGGCAGGGATGTCTGATATCACCCCAACAATGCCTTGACCGCCCATCAAGAAGGCAAGCGTGATAAACAGGGAAATCACAAAGCTCCAGAGCGTTGTGGCTGACAGCGTGGCCAATAACTCCTCCCTGTCTTTCGCGCCAATTGCCTTCCCAACCATGGCTTCCATGGCGTAGGCAAACCCGTCCATGGCAAATGACACCAGCATCAAGAAATTCATCAGCACCGCATTGGCGGCCACCACATCGTCACCCAGCGTTGCCCCCTGAAACGTCATGAAGGTGAATGCGAGCTGCAAACACAAGCTGCGCAAGAAGATATCGCGATTGAGCTTGAGCAAACGCCCCATGCCCGCGGACGATTTCTTCCATTGCGCCCAAGGGGATGGCAATGCAGCAGACGCCCAGACTTTTGCAACAAAGAACAACCCCAGCGCCATACCGGTGTAGTCAGCAATCACGCTCGCGGCAGCGGCGCCCTGTACCTTCCAGTCAAGCACCACCACAAACAGCAGATCGAGCAAGATGTTGACCAAATTGACGATGATGACCAGCATCATCGGCTTTTTCGCGTTTTGCGCGCCAAGCAGCCATCCCATGATCACCAAATTGGTCAATGCAGCTGGCGCACTCCAAATACGAATCGAGAAATACTCATTCGCATAGCGTTTAACCTGCTCGCTAGCATCACTGAAATGGAACACAGTGTCAGACACCCAAGGGTGAATCGCCACAATGACAGCCGCCAACAACCAAGCAAGGGTCACCCCTTGCAGAAACACATTGGCGAGACCTGCGCTATCTTTGCCGCCCCACGCTTGCGCCGTTAGTCCCGTGGTTGCCATGCGCAAAAAGCCCAGTAGCCAGAAGGTCACTGCAATCATTGTGCTGCCGACAGCGACGCCGCCAAGGTACCAAGCATGATCGAGGTGCCCAATCACGGCCGCATCCACCAGCCCCAATAAAGGCACAGTGATGTTGGACAGCACCATCGGCAGGGCTAAAGAGAAAACGCGCACGTGCAGCGCTTTTTGTTGAAGTGCTGAGAACATAATTCGCATGCTGGAAGAATTCGATGGGTCAGTGTAACAAAGTTGCCTAAAGCATAAGCGTCAAAAACACGGTATTTCCTTGATGAAATTCATCATTTCTCTCACGGACGAAGCCGTTTTTCTCCAGCACCTTAATCGATGGAAGATTATCCGCTTCTGCACCACCGGACAGTGAAGACACAACACCAGACGTCTGACACCAGGCGACCAAGCCTTCAACCATTTCACTCGCCAGACCTTGGCCTTGGAAGGTTTCCGCCACCACATAACCCAGTCGCAGCGAATAATGAGGCGACGCCAAGCGAGGCTGGCCGCCACGCTGTGCATCAACTTCTACATACAGTAAGAAGAACCCAACCAATGCGTCGTCTTCGGCCAAACGCACCGCAACGAATTGGCAATCCTCCAATGTCTGCTCCAACCAACGTAACGCACTCTCGGCATCAGACACGGCCTGAAGGTCCGGAGGTAGATGACGCTTAACAACAGACGTGAGGAGGGTTGCAAGCTCTGTAGACAAGGTGCTTTTCGCATGAGGCAATGCTGAAGAAGACAACGCCGCGGCTGTTAACCGCGGCGTTTGAAAAGCAATGTTTGGAAAGGTCACGTTGGAATACGTCATGCTGGAATAAGTCATAGTGGCCTCAGTACACGAGGAAATCTATCCTCATGCTACTGCATACCATGCGTGGTCGGCCAACAGCGCCACGAACAAACCAAAAATGTGCCAAATAGAATATTTGAAGGTTTGCCAAGCGAGGCCTTTTTTATCAGCGTACTTCAATCGCCACGCATACCATGCAAATCCGAGGTTAAGGGCGAGGCTGCCCACCAGATAAATAACGCCGTTCATGCCAGCGAGATACGGCAGCAAACCCACCACCACCAACAGAAGGGTATAGAGCAAAATCATGGTTTTGGTAAATTCAACGCCATGCGTCACGGGCAGCATGGGTACGCCCGCTTTTGCATAATCTTTCTGGCGATGGATCGCGAGCGCCCAAAAGTGAGGAGGTGTCCACGTGAAAATCAACATCACAAGCAGCAGAGCATGTGGGTCAAGCTGACCGGTGACAGCAACCCAACCCAAAAGTGGTGGCATTGCGCCCGCTAACCCGCCAATAACGATATTCTGCGGCGTCGCGTGCTTTAACCAGACCGTGTACACCAATGCATAGCCAATCAAACTGGCGAACGTGAGCCACGCCACCAAGGCATTCAATGCCCAAAGCGCGCCGAACCCTAACCCCATTAACATGCAGCCAAAGCCCAATGCTTGTCGGGTAGACACGCGGCCTTTCGCCACAGGACGATGAATAGTGCGCTGCATCTGCTGATCAATACGCTGGTCAATCACATGATTGAACACCGCAGCCGCGGCGGATTGCATCCCGATGCCAAGTAGACCGAGAATCACGGCTTTGGCCGGCGGTAAGCCCGCCACCGCCAAACACATCCCCACCATGGCGGTGAGCAATAACATGGCAACGACTTTAGGTTTGGTTAATTCAAGATAATCTCGCCACAGAGCAGGCTCTGCTGCGACCGATACATTTCCCGCTAACGGTGACATCGACACTTTAGCCATGACTCAGCCTCCCCGATTCTCTCAAAGACGTTCGCACCGCCGAGGTTTGACGTGCGAAGACACCCAACGTGGTTTTCACCACCAACAGTAAAAGCAGCAATCCGCACACGTTGTGCGCGACCGCCACGGACAATGGCAACAACGCGACCACATTGGTAACACCCAAGGAAACTTGCAGTAACAGTGCTGCGACCAAACTGAGCGATGCCATCACACCGAGTGGACGGCGTACAGCAAATGCCAATAGCAACACCAACACAGAGACCACCATCGCGCCAATACGATGCGTGGCATGAATGGTGACCCGTTGCTCAAAGTTCAACACGCCATATTGGTAGGTGTCATTAGTGGGGCTGATCGGATGAAACGCGGACGCATCGTAGTGTCCAACCCAATCGGCTTCACAGACAGGTAATTGCGTGCAGACAACGGCGGCGTAGTTGGCGGATGTCCAACCCCCTAACGCGATTTGTAAGCCCACCGCGACCAACGCGGACACCGCCAGCAGTTTCAACTTCCCGCTAATGTGATTTTTGGTAGGTGACGCGTGCTGGTCATCAATATTTATCTCAACATCTTGCTGTTCTAAGCCAGCCTCTGTCTTTGAGGTCGAGCTTATCTCAGCATTCGAATAAAAACGTCGACGCTCAAACAAGCACAATAGAAACAGGAGTGTCACCGTGGTAAAGCCACCAAGCAGATGTCCCATGACCACGATCGGCATGAGGTTCATAGTGACGGTCCACATGCCCAGCGCGGCTTGAAAACAAATCACAGCCAGTAAAATGCTCGGCAGCATTTTGTTTCTCGACGGCTTACGCCACGCTAAAAACGCAATGAGCGCGACAAGCAACCCAAGGGTGCCCGCGACATAGCGGTGAATCATTTCATTCCATGCTTTTTGCACTTCAACCGGCGCGTCAGGGAAAGCTTGCACCGCTTTTGCTAAATGTTCAGCAGATTGAGGCACAGTGAGGAAGCCATAGCACCCCGGCCAATCAGGGCAACCCAGCCCTGCTTCGGTTAATCGTGTAAATGCGCCTAGCGCGACCACAATCAGTGCGAGAAACAGTGAGCCATAAAGTAAGAAGAGGTAGCCTTTATTGTCATGGATCGGATGCGTTGGTTTCACCATCATATTCACCCCACTTTTGACATTTTCATCAGCTTGCGAAGATCAGAGAGCAAGCCTTTGCTTTGGGTGATTTGCGCATCTTTTCCTTCAGGAATGGGGTACGCCAGAATGAGGTTATTCAGAGGGTCAACAATGTAAATCGCGTCATTACCGTAAGGCAACGCTGCCATGGTTTTCTGTTGTTGGGCATCCATCGATTGCTGGCGCACCTCGATGTTTTTGTTGTCTGACGGCGTATCAGAGACCAACACAATGCTTGATACACGCTCTTGTTCACGTCCGACTGCGACAGGAATTTGTGTTAATTGAAACAAGGCGGTTTCACATAACGCATCACAATCAGACGGCAAGGTATACACCAAGCGCCATTGTCCGTTCTCTTCTAACCAATCGGTGTTCACCGCTTCTGCCAACAATTCACCTTTGTTGGTCACCCCGCGACTATACCAATCAAACTCCAGTACCAGCTTTGCTGCAACGACAGGCAGAATGAAGATAGCTGTTACCAGTATGAGTGCTTTTTTCCCTTTCATACGCGTCCCTTCCTCCACCAAATTAGAAAGCCAACCCACACCACCAGCGCCAGTCCAAACCATTGCATCGCATACGCATAGTGCTTTTCAGGTTTCATGACGACAGGCTCCCAAACAGGGATGACATTCCATGTTGTTTCTAATTGTTCTCCCGCATCACTTGCAACAGACGCGGCGCGAACGACCCATGGATAAAAAGACTCTCCGGTTTCGGCGTTGATGGCGGCCATATCAACCGACTGCACCCGCCAAGGCCAAGACACTGATTCTGATGCGCCACCTAACACCACACGATCAGACGGTAAATCAATAATGCCGCGAACGTGAAATGCACCCTTTACGTTGGGTAACGTCGGCAACACATCACGTGTCGCTGGTGCTGGCACCCATCCGAGTTCAACCAACAGCCATTTCTCGTTGTTATCTTGGGTTGCCTTAAAAGGCATCATCCAGCGATACCCGACGCGCCCCAAATGTGTTTGGTTATCCAACAGCACGCTCTTTGATGCATCAAACTGCCCTAACACATCAATACGGTAGCCTTTTCCTTCTTTCGGTAAATCGGATAAACGAAGAAGGGTGTGTTGTTGGCGGACATCCAATTGGGTGAGCAGTGCTTCTTTTTCCGCAGCACGTGATACTTGCCACATCCCCAGCTTGACCAATAAGACCGTCATCGCCAAAGTAAAGAGTAAGAATCCAAACCGCCGAAACGGTCGTAACCTTGCACTCGGCGCTAATTCACATTCTGGGTCTTGGTCACTCAATGAGTCACCTTCTTGGCCCGCTGGAGGCAATATGCTGCTCAAAGGGATCCTCGTCTGCCTGCTCATCTTTATCGTGTTCAACTTGTTCCGCGCGTTGCCCATTCTGATTAAGGGCAATTCAGATGTTCCTATGTCGCGCTACCTTGGCAGGCGTGTTTTGTTATCAGTCATTGCCTTCGTGATTTTATTGATTGCGATGGCGACTGGCCTCATAGAACCGAACAGTCGCCCTTACTAACAGCGCCATTTAACCAACAGCGCGAGCTTGCATCGCTACAATATGTAGACGAAGACAAACAAACACAGCCAAACCACGTCCACAAAGTGCCAATACCAAGCGCCTGCTTGAAACGCAAAATGTTGCTTCGGCGACATGTGCCCTTTCAGCACGCGCAGCCAAACAATAAACAGAATCACCGACCCCAAGAACACATGCATGCCGTGGAAGCCCGTCAACAAGAAGAAGGTATTGCCGTAGACGCCGGAATCAAGGCGTAAGTTGAGCTCTTCATAGGCATGAATGTATTCCTCGCCTTGCAAGAACAAAAAGATCCACCCCAGCAAAACGGTCACACCCAGGAATTGCACAATGCGCTTACGCTTGCCCTCTTCCATCGCCACATGCGCGAAATGCAGCGTGACAGACGATGTAAGTAGGATGACGGTGTTAATCAGCGGCAAGCCCCACGCGCCCATGGCCGTAGTTTCTGTGCCGTCGGGTGTTTTTATCAAAGGCCAACCAGGGATGAAATCCGGCCATAACACTTCCGCCGTCATAGCATTGTTACTTGCCCCGCCAAGCCAAGGAACAGCGATAAATCGAGCGTAAAAAAGTGCCCCAAAGAAAGCCGCGAAAAACATCACTTCCGAAAAAATAAACCAGCTCATGCCCTGTCGAAAAGAGCGATCCATCTGGCTCGAATACATGCCACCCATGGACTCATGTATTACGTCTTTAAACCAGCCGGTCAGCATGAACAAAATTAGGCCTGTCCCCGCTAACAACATCCAAGGTCCGTTACCACCAAACAAATCGGCTACGGTTGAACCTGCCCCCATGGCAATGAGGAACAACGCAACGGCGCCGACAATCGGCCATTTGCTCTGGGCTGGAACGTAGTAGCTTTCATACCCCTCAGGGGCATCGGTGTTGGTATGCGATGTTGCCATAATGACCTCGCTGCAATTATTGGGTAACGGGCTCGGTTTTGGCGCTAAACAAGGTGTACGCCAATGTCAGCGTATTGATGTCGTCAGGAATAGCTGGATCGACATAAAACACCAGCGGCAGTTCCGCGTCTTTGCCCGCCGCCAATGGTTGGCGGTTAAAACAAAAGCATTCAATTTTATTCAGGTATTGCGCAGCCAAACCCGGTGATACCGATGGCACTGCCTGCCCAATAGAATCTGTAAGCGTGTTGTTCGTCGCGCGATACGCGATGGTACGTGTTTCGCCAGGGTGCACCGAAATGCGTTTCATCTCAGGCACGAAATCCCAGCCAAGGCCAGGATTGATGTACGCCACAAACTCAACGGTCACCGTGCGCGAAAAATCCACTTGTTGGCTTTCTTGCGCCGCCACATCGTCAGTTTTCCCGTTGATGCCTGTGATATCGCAAAACACGTCATAGAGCGGTACAAGCGCAAAAGCAAACCCGAACATCAGCACGGCCATGCCTGCCAATTTCATGGCAGAACGGCTGGTGTTTTTGTTGTCTTGTTCGTTGCTCTCGCGCATTCAGAGCCCTCAATCGATTTTCGGTGGCGTTGAGAAGGTGTGATAAGGCGCTGGTGAAGGAATTTCCCACTCCAAACCTTCCGCCCCTTCCCACGGCTTCGCGGGTGCTGGATCACCACCACGTGCACATTTCACAAGCACGGCGAGGAAAATCAGCTGCGATGCACCGAACAGGAAGGCACCAATACTCACGATGGCATTAATGTCTGCAAACTGCAGTGCGTAATCAGGAATTCGACGCGGCATACCCGCCAAGCCGAGGAAGTGCATTGGGAAGAACAAAATGTTCACCGAAATCAGCGAGCACCAAAAGTGCCATGAAGCCAATTTGGTGTCATACATGTGTCCCGTCCATTTCGGTAGCCAATAATACGCCGCCGCCATGATGGAGAAGATGGCACCTGTCACCAGTACGTAGTGGAAGTGCGCCACCACGAAATAAGTATCGTGATACTGGAAGTCAGCCGGTGTTATCGCCAGCATCAGGCCGGAGAAACCACCGATCGTGAACAGGACAATAAATGCGAGTGAGAAGAGCATGGGCGTCTCGAAGGTCATCGATCCTCGCCACATGGTCGCCACCCAGTTAAACACCTTCACCCCCGTGGGCACTGAGATCAACATGGTGCAATACATAAAGAAGAGTTCGGCAAAGACCGGCATCCCCGTGGTGAACATGTGGTGAGCCCAAACAACAAAGCTCAAACCGGCAATCGATGCCGTCGCGTAAACCATCGAGGCATAACCAAAGAGTTGCTTACGCGAAAAGGCAGGAACGATGGCTGAGATGATGCCGAAGCTCGGCAAAATCATGATGTATACCTCTGGGTGACCAAAGAACCAGAAAATATGCTGGAACATCACGGGGTCGCCACCGCCCGCGGCATCGAAGAAGGACGTGCCGAAGTATTTGTCCGTCAGTACCATGGTGACCGCCCCCGCCAACACGGGCATGACCGCAATCAGCAAGAAGGCAGTAATGAACCATGTCCACACGAACAAGGGCATCTTCATGTATGTCATGCCCGGTGCACGCAGGTTCATGATGGTCACGATCACGTTAATCGCGCCCATGATAGAACTGATACCCATGATGTGGATAGCAAACACAAACAATGCCGTACTGTCAGGTGAATAGGTGGTCGAAAGCGGCGCGTAGAAAGTCCAACCAAAGTTAGGGCCGCCGCCTTCCATGAATAACGACATGAGCAGCATGAAGAACGCGAACGGAAGAATCCAAAAGCTCCAGTTATTCATGCGTGGCAACGCCATGTCTGGCGCACCTATCATCAATGGCACCATCCAGTTGGCTAGCCCGGTAAAGGCGGGCATCACCGCGCCAAATACCATGATCAGACCGTGAACAGTTGTCATTTGGTTAAAGAAATTCGGCTCAACGAGTTGCAAGCCCGGCTGGAAAAGCTCGGCGCGAATGATCAGCGCCATCACACCACCAACAAGGAACATGGTGAAGCTGAACACCAAATACATGGTGCCGATGTCTTTATGGTTGGTGGTTAACAGCCAACGCATCACCCCTTTGGGCTTATGATCATGATCGTGGTCGTCATGACCCACTTGATCGGGCGTCATATCTGTCATTGGAGTTTCTCCTTAAAGATCATCGCCGTTGAGGACAGCGTTTATCTGAGCAGCCTGGATGACATCACCCGTGTTGTTACCCCACGCATTCCTTTCATATGTGACTACCGCAGCCAGTTCTTTCAAACCTAGCTGAGGGCCGAACGCCTGCATCGCCGTGCCGTCTTGACCGTGAATCACCACACTGAGGTGATCAACGATGCGATCAGGATTGATAGCAATGTCTGATTGCGCCAATGCGGGGAACACGCCCGGCAGACCAAGGCCATTGATTTGGTGGCAAGCTGCGCAACGTGAGTTGTACACCTCTTCGCCAAGGGCCATCAGCTCGTCCATGTCCATGTTCATGTCGAGAAGCTTTTTCTCCTCTTCACGCACCTTGGCTTGTGCAGTGGCGGTCTCTAGCACCCATGCATCAAATTCTTCAACCGGCTTGGCGATAACCACAATCGGCATAAAGCCATGGTCTTTACCGCAAAGCTCCGCACACTGGCCTCGATAGATGCCAGGTTTGTCGATTTTGGTCCACGCTTCATTGATGAAGCCAGGGTTAGCATCTTTCTTCACCGCGAAATCCGGTACCCACCACGAGTGGATAACGTCTTCCGACGTGATCAAAAAGCGCACTTTCTTGCCAATCGGTAACACCAAAGGACGGTCAACCTCAAGCAAGTAGTTGTCGCGTTTCGTTTGTTCACCATTGATTTGCGCGGCAGAGGACGCCAGCAAAGAGAAGAATTCAACGTCTTGGTCAAAGTAGCGGTAATGCCACTTCCACTGAGAACCGGTAACTTGCACCGTGATTTCAGGTTCAGACACATCTTCCATTGCAAGCAGGACGCGCGTTGCAGGCACGGCCATACCAATCAAAATCAAGAAGGGAATTAACGTCCAAAGGATTTCCACTTTCGTACTTTCATGGAAATTGGCAGCAACCGCCCCTTTGGATTTCCGGTGATGGACAATAGCCCAGAACATCGCACCAAACACCACAACGCCAATGGCTATGCAGATGTAGAGGATGGTCATGTGTAGGTCATAGACCTGAGCACTTATCTCCGTCACACCTCTGGTGAGGTTCAATGAAGACGGTTCTTCTGACGCAACAACGGCAAAAGACGGGACAAGTGCGAGCGTGGATAGAAGTTGGCGAATCGTCACCTGATTCCTCCTCAAAATCACTACGCATTACAGTGAGTCAATGGAAGCAATGAATGGATAAATAATAATTAACAGTTCATTTACATCTAAAACTAGGAGAGGAATGCAGAAAGAACAAAAAATGCGCAACATTATGGGGCGAAACTTGATGTAAACCACGAAATTACGAGATAAAGACAACTGTTTCATTCGCAATTTTTTTGTAGCGTTTTTCTGATGAATTAACAGAAAGCGGGATCGGGTATCCCCGTCAATTTACGAAGGAATTTTGACGATACTGCTGTAAAAGCGCAGAGAGTGATTGCTATATGAAGTACGAGAGAAGGCTTTTCAGCGGTGCGCAAAGCGAGTTAACCGGATAAAAAAGAGGCGACTTCATGCTATTTGCATGAAGTCGCCTTTTTAAGACTTTTTAAGACACAGCGCGAGGCTTACATCCAGTCACTATTTCGGATCACACCCACAGCGATGCCTTCAATGGTAAGGTTTTGATGCGCAAGATCGACAACGATAGGCGCAAACTCTTCATTTTCAGCATGCAAAAGCACTTGATTGCCTTTGCGTTCCAAACGTTTAACTGTCACATCGTCTTCAACGCGCGCGACAACCACTTGGCCATTACGCACATCTTGGGTTTTATGCACCGCGAGTAAATCGCCATCCATAATGCCGATGTCTTTCATGCTCATTCCGTTTACGCGCAGCAAAAAGTCAGCACTCGGTTTAAACAAGCTTGGGTCAACGTGATAATGACTCTCAACGTGCTCTTGCGCCAAGATAGGCTCACCGGCGGCAACACGGCCAATCAAAGGTAAACCTACGTCGTCATTGGCAGGTTCATTGCCCACCAAAAGGCGAATACCACGTGACGCACCAGGTACGATTTCCAGCACGCCTTTACGCGCCAGCGCTTTCAAATGTTCTTCAGCAGCATTCGCTGAACGGAATCCCAGCTCCTTCGCGATTTCTGCGCGAGTCGGTGGCATGCCAGAATCGTCGATTTTCCCTTTGATAAGATCAAAGACTTGCTGTTGTCTAGCGGTTAACGGCTTCATAATCAGACCTGTCTTTTTATACAGTTAACTGGAAGTATATCCAGTGTTTAGCCACTTGAAAAGGCGCATTTAGCACCAATCTCTATACAGATGCCTTTTCAGATCACATTTTTTCTTTTTACATTCGACATACATAACATTCCCAAGGCTGACAAATTCGTGCGAATTACTGCCATTTCGCTGCAAGTTCGTCGACGTTTTCTGCTATCCTTCGGGCGCACAACGACTAAGAGGCTGCGATCAGATGTCTGCTTGCCAATCCATGTATCAGAAAATACTGAATTTACCGCTGTCGGCGCTGGTGAAAACAATCAGCATTCCGTCAGACCCTATTAACCAACTGGGCATCGATCTCAATCGACCCGTGGTTTACGTATTGCCGTTCCATTCACACACCGACTTGCTCACCTTACGCAGCAGCTGTCTGCAACAAGGGTTGCCCGATCCGCTTGAACCTTTAGAGCTCGGTGGCAAAAGCCTGCAACGTTACGTCTTCGTGTCGCAAGGCAAACGCATGTTTGACTCGAGCGATCCGGTGCCTGAAGAATCCATCGCACTGTTTACAGAACTTCTTGAATTGCACAAACGCGATTCTGAGCTGGATATTCAGCTTATTCCTGTCTCAGTCGTGTGGAACCGCAACCCAGGTAATGAGAATCGCCCCGCTGCTGCACCGCTAAAAGCCATGAATGGCATCCAAAAGTGCTACACCATCTTGACCCTAGGTCGCGACAGTATGGTGCGTTTTAGCAATGCGGTTTCTCTGCGCTTTATGGCTGACAAGCACGGCACCGATACCAGCATCGCGAACAAACTCGCACGCGTAGCGAAAATCCACTTCTCACGTCAAAAGATGGCGGCATCAGGCCCAGGCCTGCCAAACCGTCAAGCGCTGTTTAAGCGACTTCTTGCCTCAAAAGCCATTGATAAAGTGGTACAAGAAGAAGCGGAAAGCCGTGATGTTGCGGTCGAGAAGGTCCGTAAAGAAGCCATCGACATGATGGAAGAAATTGCAGCGGACTTCTCCCCAAGCATGATCCGTTATGCCGACAACCTACTGACATGGCTTTGGAACAAGCTGTATCAAGGCATCACGATCAATAACGCAGAGCGCGTACGTAAGCTGGCGCAAGACGGTCATGAAATCGTTTATGTGCCGTGTCACCGTTCTCACATGGACTACGTGCTGCTCTCCTACACCTTGTACAAAGAAGGGTTGGTACCACCGCATATCGCGGCAGGCGTAAACCTTAACTTCTTCCCTGCAGGGCCGATTTTCCGCCGTGGTGGTGCATTCTTCTTGCGCCGTACCTTTAAAGGCGATCGCCTCTACTCCACCGTATTCCGTGAATACTTGGCAGAGCTGTTTTCGAAGGGTTACTCGGTTGAGTACTTCTCGGAAGGTGGCCGTTCGCGAACCGGTCGTTTGCTACCGGCGAAAACAGGCATGTTGGCCATGACCATTCAAGCCATGCTTCGCGGCCTGAAACGCCCAGTCACCCTTGTACCGGTTTACATCGGCTACGAACACGTGATGGAAGTAAGCACCTACGCAAAAGAGCTGCAAGGCAAGCGTAAGCAAAAAGAAAACTTCGGTCAGGTACTGGGCATTGTGCGCAAACTGCGTAACTACGGTAAAGGCTATGTGAACTTTGGTGAACCGATTCAAGTTAACCAGTTCCTGAATGACAAAGTGCCAAGCTGGCATGACGCCATCAACCCGATTGAACCACAACGTCCACAATGGTTAAACCCAGTGGTGAACGAACTGGCCGATCGCATGATGACCAAAATCAATGATGCCGCTGCCGCCAATGCCCTCACATTGTGTGCAACCGCACTGCTTTCTTCTCGCCAACGCGCATTGAGCCGCGAAGCGTTAGAAGAGCAGTTGACGATTTATCTCGATTTACTTCGCCAAGTACCGTATTCATCAACCAGTACAGTGCCAGAAGAAAGCGCGGAAGAATTGGTTGAGCACGCCGTGAGCCTGAACAAGTTCGTGGTAGAGAAAGATTCACTGGGTGACGTAATTTCTCTCGACCGTCAGCAAGCCATCTTGATGACCTACTACCGCAACAACATCGTGCATTTGTTGGCGATTCCGTCATTGATTGCACAAATGTTGGTGTTCAAGCCAAGCGTGAGCCGCGACGATCTGCATGCGTCTATTCGCCAGCTTTACCCACTGCTGAAAGCGGAACTGTTCATGAGTTTTGACGACGAATCGCTCACGCAGTACGTCGATACCATGATTGAAGAAATGTCTCGCCAGCAACTGATCACCGTTGAAGGGGACATGTTGCACCGCAAATCTGCCAAGCTGAACCAGTTGCAGTTGTTGGGTCGCACCATTGCAGAAACCCTGCAACGCTTCGCGATCACCCTGACACTGTTCAGTCACGAAGCGGACATGTCAAAAGACGACCTAGAAATGCAAAGCCAGATGATGGCGCAGCGCCTGAGTCGCCTGCACGGTATCAACGCCCCAGAGTTCTTCGACAAAGGCGTGTTTGCAACCTTGATGGCAACACTGCGCGAGCAGGGTTACCTTAACGACGATTGCCATGCACTGACTGGCCGTGTCGAATCACTACGAGAAAACGTGTTTGGTCTGATTTCGCCAGAAGTACAGCTAACCATTCAAGCTATCTTAGATCGACCTTCGGAAGACGCCTCTTAAGGTGAAACCCGTGGTTTATTGCAGACCACGCGCTTACGACGGACACGCATGACAAAACAAAAAGCCCTCGTTTTTCAACGAGGGCTTTTTTGTCTGTGACGATGATTACTCGCTCGTGCAGATTGTATCAAGATAACAACGGCCTTTCACACCGGAGGTTTTTGGTATTACCCGACTTTTACCTCACCGGTTTTTTACCATCAGTCTTTCGTATTATTTAATTAATACACTGACAGTGATGCCAACAAAGACCAACATACCGAAGTAATTGTTGTTCAAGAATGCTTTGAAGCACGCATCACGGTCGCGCGCTCTCGCCAGCCACTGCTGATAAACAAACAACGCAGATGCACCAAGCAAGAAAGAGTAATAAAGCGTTGAGAGTTCACTCAAGAAACCGACCAGCACCAACAGCAGAACAGTCACTAGCTGCAACACGCCAATGGCGGCTTTGTCATAGCGACCAAATAAAATGGCTGACGACTTGATACCGATTTTCACGTCATCATCGCGATCAACCATGGCATATAAGGTGTCATAAGCAACAGTCCATGCCACATTGGCAAGAAACAGCATCCACGCGACAGGCGGCAATTCGCCAGCTTGTGCAGCATAGGCCATAGGGATGGCCCAGCTAAACGCCATGCCCAATACCAACTGCGGCATATGCGTATAACGTTTCATGAAAGGATAAACAGAGGCAAGAAGTAAGGCCACTACCGATAGCTGAATGGTTAACGCATCGAGCGTAAGCACCAGCAAGAATGCGCCTAGCACTAGAAAAGCGAACAGCGCCAAGGCTTCTTTGGCGGTTACAAGCCCAGAAGGAAGAGGACGTGCTTTGGTGCGTTTCACATGGCCATCGAGGTTTCGGTCAGCAAAATCGTTAATCACACAACCTGCAGCGCGCATCATGATAACGCCAAGCACGAACACCACCAGCACCTTTGGATCAGGCATGCCGTCTGCGGCGAGAAACAGCGCCCACATGGTTGGCCAAAGCAGCAACAAGCTGCCAATCGGTCGGTCCATGCGCGTGAGTTGCCAAAACGCCCGAGCTTTGGCTGCATCCATTTAGCCTTCCTCCTGATAAATCGGCGCGTGAGGGAGAAATAACTCTGAAACCAACATTGGTTTGTTGTTTACCCATAGGCGGGAACGACGCGCCAACAAAGCTTCCCCTTTCACGATCACCGTCGCGACTTCAATGGCATCTCGTCGCGCGTTTGCTTGAGTAAAAACGCGTTGCCCCAAAGGCACCGCACCTAACTGTGCAATATCTTCTTCTTTTTCTGTCAGCGTGGACATGGGCACCAAGGTGCGCGCGCATAGCCACGGCATATTGTCGCCGGAAAGGACAACCTCGCGAACCAAGCAGCCTTCATGGCCTAAAAGTTCACGTTCACTGCTTGTCAGCGTCTCCATATCACATTGGTGCAACCCCAACACTTCAACGTCTAGCGTTGCACAGCACGCCTTTAATCGCTCTGTCATTGAATGCGCTTCGAGCAGCCATTCGCCCTTGCGTGTTGTTTCCAATTGCTGCCAATCCGGGGCCTCCCAATTCGCACCCATCAGGGCTGACACGTGTAATTGTTTGAAATCTGACATGTTATCCTGAGCCAAAGAGCAAAAAAACCACAAAAATTTCGCCGAATCGGCCAATAATGTTTAGTATTAATAGTGCGCTATTGTACACAGCTGTGCCCTGTCACGCGCAGCTAAACTACCATAAGAGATTCATTAAATCTGGGGTTTGGCAAAAACCATGAAAAAAAATATAACGGCTATTTTCACCTTATTGGTATCCCTGTTCTTGTCCTCCCCTTCTATGGCTGAAGGCGAAGAGAATGCGGCTAAATTCAGCTACTTCACGCTCGAACCAGAAATCACCACTAACTTTATTACGGATGGACGCAAGCTTGGGTTTATCAATGTTCGCGTCGATCTGATGGTCGATGACCCTGCATTGATTCAAGAACTCGAATACCACCAGCCGCTGATCCGCGACACCATTATCGAGGTGCTAAGCCAAGAGAGTGGCGTGCGCATCAAATCGCTGTCTGGGCGAGAAGCCATTCGAAAAAATTGCTTCGAGAAAGTGAACGCCATTCTCCTTGCGGAAACCAAACAAAAAATACTGGCTGACTTACTGTTTACTAAGTACCTCTACCAGTAAACAAGCAGACACAAAAAAGGCGTACTCTGTACGCCTTTTTCATTGGTTTTGAGCGTGCCATTGCGAAGCCTAGATTAACCGCAACATCCCTCACTCGCGCCTATTTACGCATTCACTACCGCTTGGGAGTCTAATGTTTTCGCTTGTGCGATATAATCGGTTACCTGCGCTTGTTGCTCTGCGTTGAGATACAAACCCAATTTGGTTCGACGCCACAACAAATCTTCTGCTTCAACGACATATTCCGCCGTCATCAGGTAATCCACTTCACGCTGCGTTAAGCCTTCACCAAACGCTTTGCCCAATGATGCTTGCGTGTCATCGTCAGACAACCACACCCAAACACGGTTGCCATAGGTCGTGGCTAAGCGGTGGCAAGTAAAACTGTCCATCCATGGGTAGGTGCTCGCCAGCTTCTCTTCAACATCTTTGAACGAGGTGATCTCTTCGCCGCCAGGTAGCACTTGCTCTGCCGTCCAATCAGCGCCCATCTCAGGGAAGAAAGGTTTCATCATGTTCATCGCCGCTTGCGCCAGTTTGCGGTACGTCGTCAGCTTGCCACCGAACACAGAAAGAATAGGTGCTACGCCACCATTTTCGTCCAACTCTAACGTGTAATCACGCGTCACCGCCTGTGGCGAGTCTGATTCATCTTCACACAGAGGACGCACACCACTGTAGGTCCAGACAACGTCTTCAGACGTCAGCTGTTTTTTGAAATGTTGGTTATACACGTCCAACAAATAGGCGACTTCGTTATCTTCGATAGCAACATCTCGTGGGTTACCGAAGTATTCCACGTCTGTGGTGCCGATGATTGAAAAGCGGTCGAGATAAGGAAGCACAAACACAATGCGACCATCTTCATTTTGAAGAATATAAGACTGTGGCTCATTGTGAACTCTCGGCACCACAACGTGGCTGCCTTTCACCAAACGAATACCGCGCGGAGATGTCAACGAGGTGCTGTCATCAAAGAACTGCTTCACCCAAGGACCCGCCGCGTTGACCAACACTTTACATGACCGCGTAAAACGCTCTTGTGTCGTGCTATCAAACACTTCTACATGCCAAAGGCCGTCTTTACGCTCAACGCGCTCAACCACACAACGGTTACGCACTTCTGCACCGCGCTCTTGTGCATCCATGGCATTCAAGATCACCAAACGCGCATCATCTACCCAGCAATCTGAGTATTCGAAGCCTTTAGTGATCTCTGGCTTCAACACTGATTCTTCACGGAATGAAATGCCTTTACTGGCAGGAAGACTCGTACGTTTACCCAGATTGTCGTAAAGGAAAAGACCCGCACGGATCATCCATGCAGGGCGAAGGTGAGGACGGTGAGGTAAACGGAAACGCATCGGCCAAGCAAGGTAAGGGGCTTTTTTCAACAACACTTCACGCTCAGCGAGTGCTTCACTCACTAAACGAAACTCGTAATGCTCGAGATAGCGCAATCCACCGTGGATCAGCTTAGAACTTGCAGAAGAGGTCGCAGAAGCAAAATCTGCCGCTTCATAAAGCCCAACACTTAATCCACGACCTGTTGCATCAGCCGCGATGCCTGCGCCATTGATACCACCGCCCACAACGATAATATCCAATACTTTGTCTGTCATTTTCCCTTCACCTTTCTTTTACACGCGCGATTACTGCTCTTCAATCACGCACGCTCATGCGCTTCATTCCAATAAACACGTCGAACCAAATGCTCATTCGAATATTTAATGTTCGTTTACGAGCATTTTAGCGCAGAGAAACCATCTGTCCAGTTAACATTTGATCAAAATGCACACAAAATTCGGACATAAAAAAGCCGCCAAACGGCGGCGGTATTTTAAAAAGGTGGATTATCGAACAATTTCGACTTGTGTATCAGTGTGTTGGAGATGTGAGCGAATCGAGTCAGGCAGGTCTGCGTTAGTAAACAGCATGTCGATTTGACCGAGAGTGCCCACGTTCACCATGGCACTTCGACCGAACTTTGTGTGGTCAACAGCGAGCATGACTGAGCGGCTGTTTTCCATGATGGCTTGCTTCACACGCACTTCGTGATAATCGAAATCAAGCAAACCACCGTCTAAATCGATACCACTGATCCCCACGATGCCGAAATCGAGGCGGAACTGAGAAATGAAATCCAGCGTCGCTTCACCCATGATGCCGCCATCGCGATTACGCACTTCACCTCCCGCCATGATGATACGAAAATCTTCTTTCGCCATCAGAATGCTCGCGGCATTGAGGTTGTTGGTCACGATGCGGAGATCTTGGTGATTCAGTAACGCGCGCGCCACCGCTTCGGGCGTCGTGCCGATATCGATAAACAAGGTCGCGCCATCTGGGATATGCGCAACCAACGCTTGAGCCAGCTTATCTTTGGCTTCTTGCTGCATCACTTTGCGTGCGTTGTACGCCGTGTTCACGGAACTGGAAGGTATGGTCGCACCGCCATGCTGGCGACGGATTTTATTCTCATCAGCCAGTTCGTTTAAATCACGACGAATGGTTTGTGGACTCACATCGAAATGAGCAACCAGATCATCGGTACTCACGTAGCCTTGGCTACGCACGAGATCGAGAATTTCCTGATGTCGTTGGGTCTGTTTCACAGCATCCTCTGCGCTCAAAAGAAAAATGTCCCGCTAATCGGGACATTCAAGTTTACGTACCTACCGCATGAAAGCCAATCTGGCGGGCTTCAACGGTGATCTTACATCACACTACAGCGGCATTTATGACGGATTCTTCGCAGATCGGGAGAGCTTGGCATCCAAAACCCCAATCAAACAGCCAGAGAGCAATCCAAACAAATGCGCCATGTTCGCAATCGCCATGCCGAACGGTTCAAAGAAACCAACCACCAGCCACAGCAGCATAAAGCCGACATAGGCTGGCTCAATAGAGAGGCCACGTGAAGGCGCAAAATGCCCAACCATCCACACGTACCCAAGCATGGCATACACCACACCCGACATACCGCCAAAGTTCGGGCCATCAAAGGCGTACTGCCCGAGCCCAGAGAACAACGCGGTGAGTAAGAAAAGCTGCAACAGCTTGGCACTGCCACTGTGTTTTTCTATGCGACCGCCCAGTACCCACCACCAAAGCAGGTTAAAAACGATATGGGTCGCGGAGAAATGCAAAAACGCGTGGGTAAACAAACGCCAAAGTTGCCACTGCTCATCGCCCGATGCCGGAAAATGCATCACCGAGAAAACATCATCACCAAAGCCTAAAAATAGCGCAGCATAAGTGACGATGCATACAAGCATGACGGACATGGTGACCGGGCCTGAGCTGTCTTTAAGGGTTTTGATGAAGCCTTGTCGCGGATAATAAAAACGAGCGGTGCGGGTTTCCGCCATATCCCATGACGCAGATTGGTATTTTTGCGCGGTGGGGTGTTGAAGAAAAGCCTGTAGCTCTACTTCTACTTCAACTTGGTGCTCTGCTTCTTTGAGCCACAAGCCAAACGTCCCCTCACCTTCAGGCATCATTTGAACTTCAATGCCTCTTGAAGACATGTAATCGATAAACGCCTGCCCGGCTCGAGGGTTAGATATCGCAATCAGACGGATCATAGCGCCTCTTTTTCTGTGTGATCACGGCTACGTGGCAATCCCGCCACACATGTCGCTATTGATTAAAGCTACTGACACCAGACTCCACGGGGAGATCTTGTCTATGCCACGCTTCGAAGCCACCATCCACGCTGTAAACTTCTTCAAAGCCTTGATTGATCAAGTACTGGGCAGCGCCTTGGCTACTCACCCCGTGATAGCACATGACCAGTACAGGTTGTTCATAATCGATCGCTTGTGTGAATTGCACAATAGAATCGTTAGTAAGGTGGAATGCGCCCTGTGGATGAGATAGCTGAAATGACTGAGGATCCCTGATATCAACAATCACCGCAGTTTGATCATCCTGCTGAATCTTCTCCCATGCGTCCGTAACAGAGATATGCGCAAATTGTTCCATGAGTTATTCCACTCCTTTCATCGTAATCACTCTTTGCAACAACGGAAACACATCCGAATATTGCAGGTATTCCAGTATTCTACCTGACTTTATATGAAATCATGCCATAGAGAAGTCAGGGTCTTTGTACGCTTTTTAGCCACCTGTGGAAAAATCTGTGGATTGCGTTGATAAAGTAGGATCTCGCGTTTGGATCCACAAGATGTAGTGTTGATCGTAACAAAGCTGTGGACAACTTATCTCACGCCTGTGATACCAAGGGTTTATCAGGCACAAAAAACCGGCATCAGCCGGTTTTTAATGATCTTCACATTGCCCGAAAGCACTGCATGGTAACCTAACGCATTGAAGATAGGGACGATCAGAAGACGTCGCCTACTGCTTCTTTCAATTTACGCATCGCATTCTTTTCTAATTGGCGAATGCGCTCGGCAGACACTTCATAGTGATCAGCCAATTCTTGTAAGGTCGTTTTATTGTCGTCCAACCAGCGAGAACGAATGATGTGCTGGCTTCGCTCGTCTAACCCTGACATCGCATTCGCGAGTCTGTGGTTAGCGTGGTTTTCCCAATTTTCTGATTCAAGATTGATGGCAACGTCTGAGCTTTTATCTTCCAAATAGAAAACAGGGGCTGATGGCCCTTCACGCTCGTCGTCGTCATTCCCTGCGTCAAAGCCTGGATCTTGCGCAGCAAGACGGGATTCCATCTCGCGCACTTCCGCGGCATCAACACCGAGCTGCTCAGCAACCATGTTAACTTCATCTGCGTTAAACCAACCCAGGCGTTTTTTCGCCTTACGCAAGTTGAAGAACAGTTTACGCTGCGCTTTTGTGGTCGCGACTTTCACGATACGCCAGTTACGCAGAACGTATTCATGGATTTCAGCTTTGATCCAATGCACGGCGAACGACACCAGACGAACACCCACTTCTGGGTTGAAGCGTTTTACCGCCTTCATCAATCCGATGTTACCTTCTTGCACGAGATCAGACACAGGCAGTCCGTAACCGGAATAACCACGGGCGATATGAACAACAAATCGCAGGTGAGACAGGATCAGGCTTTTCGCCGCGTCCAGATCTTCCTCGTAGTGAAGACGTTCTGCAAGCGCGCGTTCTTGATCAGCAGACAGCATTGGATGGCTGTTTACCTGCTGCAGATAGCTGTCTAGGCTATCCCTTGAGATCGGGGCTATTGCATACGACTCTGTTGTCATTTTCACCTCTTTTCGAATCTATCGAACATATGTGAACCAATTTAGGCTCCAGCCATACTCTACTTAAGATCAAAAAAACTGCAACCCCAAGCATGGTTACCTAGATAATGTGACCATGATTGTTTACGGGGGTTCAGTTAATTATACAGGTTCGATCTCGCGTAAATGTTTACCTGCTGCAAGACGTGCAGCAAGCAGTCCTATTAAGCCCGTTATCATCAGTAGTATCAGACCTTCGTCAATCCGAAGCCCGGAAAGACGGAAACCGCTACTGTATAACGTCGCCAATTTCGCCACTGCCGTGTCTAAAAGTAGACCATTAATTAAGGTCACGATCCACGCCACGATAGCGCCTGCTAAACCCAGCCATACGCCTGTATAAAGGTACGGTCTTTGGATATAGCTGTCGGTGGCACCCACCAACTTCAATACTTGTATTTCTGCCTTTTGGTTTAAGACCTGCAAACGCAGGGTATTACCAATGATCAAAAACACGGCCATCAACATCAAGCCAGAAAACACCACTGTCAGCGTCAACACCAGAGATTCAATGGCAGACAAACGTTGCAGCCAATCACTGTCTAAGCGCACTTCTTCAACCGCAGATTCAGCACGCAGTTTTGCGGCCAATGCAGTCGCAGAAGCGGCGTCATCGTTTGCAGGTGTAACAACAATCACCGCAGGAAGTGGATTGTCATCCAGCAAGCTGATCGCTTCATCAAACCCTTGAATTTGTCTCAGTTGAGTAAGACCTTGCTCGGGAGAAATAAATTCCGTGTTCCCGATATCTTGCCACTGCGACAATTCATCAAAGAGTGTTTCAGCCACGGCGTCCGAAGCGCCTTGGTTAACGTAAACCGTCAACTGATTGGGCACTTGCCACTCTTCTGTCACAGCAACCACGTTCTTTGCCAGCACAAACAAGGTTGCAGGCAACGCTAACGAGAAGGCTAACGCCAGTACGGTTAATGCATTACCTAAAGGCTTTGCTAATAAGTCACGTAACGCCTGACCACCTTGTTGTTTGTGCAAGGTAATGAAATTAGCCATGGCGCGGCACCTCCGACAGGTGACCACGATTCAGATCAAAACGGCGCATGTCATAACTGTTCAATAGCGACGTGTCATGCGTTGCCATCAACACAGTGACACCCACCTGATTAAATTGACGGAATAAATCCATGATCTGCGCAGAGAGCGCAGCATCAAGGTTACCAGTAGGTTCATCTGCAATCAGCACTTGCGGACGATTAACCACTGCACGCGCAATCCCGACACGTTGTTGCTCACCACCCGAAAGTTGAATGGGCAAACACGCGGATTTATCGAGAAGACCGACTTTGTCCAATGCCGCGGACACCCGTTTCTTGATGTCCGATTCATTGGCTTGTTCAATGCGCAGCGGCAATGCCACGTTGTCGAACACACTGCGGTCCATCAAGAGTTTATGGTCTTGAAAAATCACCCCAATGTGACGACGCAAAAAAGGAATCTCTTTGCGATCAATTCTGGAGATATCGTGACCATTGAACAGGACTTGCCCGTCACTTGGTCGCTCAATCGCACAGAGCAACTTCAGCAAGGTGCTTTTACCGGCACCAGAGTGACCAGTCAAAAACGCCATGTCGCCTTTCGGCAAGTGAAAGCTCACTTTCTGTAACGCTTGCTGCCCACCACGGTAGGCCTTGCTTACCTGCTGAAACCGGATCACGCGTATCAATCCTCCTGACTGAATAGAGCTTCGATAAAGTCTTCTGCAACAAACGGTCGTAAATCATCAATCCCTTCACCCACACCGATATATCGAAGTGGAATGTTGAACTGATCGGCAACCGCGAAGATCACACCACCTTTTGCCGTGCCATCAAGCTTGGTCAAAGTTATGCCAGAAAGCGGCGCGATGTCGTTGAACAAACGCGCTTGGCTGATGGCGTTCTGCCCAGTACCCGCATCAATGGTCAGCATGATTTCATGCGGCGCATTCGGGTCGAGCTTTTTCATCACGCGAACAATCTTGCGCAGTTCTTCCATCAAGTGCGACTTGTTCTGCAAACGGCCTGCGGTATCTGCGATCACCACATCCACGTTACGCGCTTTTGCCGCCTCAATAGCATCATAGATAACAGATGCACTGTCTGCGCCAGTATGTTGAGCAATAACAGGAACTTTGTTGCGTTCGCCCCACACTTGAAGCTGTTCAACCGCCGCGGCACGGAATGTGTCACCCGCAGCCAACATCACGGATTTACCCTGCTGCTGGAATTGCTTGGCAAGTTTACCAATGGTGGTGGTTTTACCCACGCCATTCACGCCAACCATCAGAATAACGAACGGGCCATTCTCGCACTTGGCTTCAAGTGGCTTTTCAACTTTGCTTAAAATCTCGGCCATTTCCTGTTTGAGCAGGCCATAGAGCGCTTCGCCGTCTTTCAATTCACGGCGGCTTGCTTTATCCGTCAGGCTATCGATGATTTTGGTGGTGGTATCCATGCCAACGTCTGCGATCAGAAGTTGTTCTTCTAATTCTTCAAACAGTTCATCATCAATTTTCTTGCCGCTAAATAAACCAAAGAACCCAGCACCGATATTCAGTTTGGTCTTCTGAAGACCACGCTTCAAACGTGCAAAAAAGCCTTCTTTCTTTGGCTTTTCTTGTTCTGCGTTCGCTTTCGCGTCTTCTTCAGCCAGAGCTTGCGCGTCAGCTTCTGCTTGCAGACGGGCTTCTTCGGCTTCTTCGGCTGCTTGCGCTTCAGCCTCTGCTTCCGCTTTCAGGCGTGCTTCTTCCGCCGCTTGGGCTTGCGCCTCTGCTTCCGCTTTCAAGCGTGCTTCTTCCGCCGCTTGCGCTTGCGCCTCTGCTTCCGCTTTCAGGCGGGCTTCTTCTGCCGCTTGAGCCTGAGCATCAGCGTCCGCTTTCAGACGCGCTTCTTCTTCCGCTTGCGCTTGAGCATCAGCTTCCGCTTTCAAGCGCGCTTCTTCCGCTGCTTGCGCTTGAACCTCTGCTTCCACTTTCAGGCGGGCTTCTTCCGCCGCTTGCGCTTGTGCCTCTGCTTCCGCTTTCAGGCGGGCTTCTTCCGCCGCTTGCGCTTGGGCATCTGCTTCCGCTTTCAGGCGCGCTTCTTCGGCGGCTTGGGCTTGCACCTCTGCTTCCGCTTTCAGGCGGGCTTCTTCCGCCGCTTGTGCTTGGGCATCTGCTTCCGCTTTCAGGCGAGTTGCTTCGGCGGCTTGCGCTTGGGCATCTGCTTCCGCTTTCAGGCGGGCTTCTTCGGCCGCTTGTGCTTGCACCTCTGCTTCCGCTTTCAGGCGGGCTTCTTCGTCGGCTTGGGCTTTTGCTTCTGCCTCCGCGTGAAGACGTGCTTCTTCTTCAGCACGTGCTTGGGCTTCTACCTGTTGCTGCTCTTCTTGGTCATCTTTCTTACGGCCGAAACCCAGCCAGGACATAAATCCGCGTTTCTTTTTTTCTGCCATTGGCAAATCCTAAAGCATGATTGGTACAATCGGCGCAATACACAGCGAACTGATCAAAAACTGTAAACACTGCGCCTATGAATGCAGTGTGGTAACGAAACACAAACACATTCCTTGCAGCGTAACAAACTCGGCGAAAGTGACCGAAGTCCTTTCGTCGTTGACTCGTTAAATAAGGGGAATGCAGAATCGTTACCGAACCGACATATACTAACACCTTCTTGGCGGTCAAAAAATCTATGGTAAGACGTAACCCCAAAAACCCTGCGACGCGCAACACGAGCAGGGGCAGCAATCCATCTGCATCCACAGGTGGCGGATCCGGTTTTGTCCGTATCATCAGTGGCAAATGGCGAGGCCGTAAGCTTCCCGTGAAAAACGTAGAAGGCCTGCGCCCAACCACTGACCGCGTTAAAGAAACCGTCTTTAACTGGTTGGCAGCCGATCTCTATCAAGCAAAGTGCTTGGATGTGTTCGCAGGCAGCGGCGGCCTTGGCCTTGAAGCCTTGTCTCGCCAAGCAGAGCATGTCACCCTGCTGGAACTAGATAAAGGCGCTGCAGACCAAATCAAACTGAATATCAATACGTTGAATGCCGACAATGCCACGGTAGTAAATACTGACGCCCTGAGTTATTTGTCACAGGCAGGGCAGGCTTTTGACGTGGTGTTCATCGATCCGCCGTTTCGCAAAGATTTACTGTCAGACGTCATTACACGTTTGGAGAAAAATGGCTGGCTAAGTCCTAACGCCATGATTTATATCGAGGCAGAAAAAGAACTGGGCGCTATCGACGTACCAGTACATTGGGACATGGTTAAGGAAAAACATGCCGGACAAGTCAGCTTCCGGTTGTATCAGAGAGAGGAAGAATGAACGCACTCATCTTATTAGCAAAAGCCGCCATCGGTTTTGTTTGGCTTATATTGTTCACCAATATTGCCTATCCATTCCCCGGCGTTGCCGCGATAGCGCTCTATATCATGACCGCATTCTTATTTTGTATGCACGGTCTTCAAATGCTGATTTTCATCGGTGCGTTTGGCGATAAAGTGAACATGACACGTTGGGAAAAGTGGTCGATTCTCTTTTTCGGGATTTTCGCACTGCTCGGTATTCGCCAAAAATACATGATTGGTAAGTACTAACATTCATTTATCATCAGTGTTTCCCTGATGTTAAAAAGGCCTCTATTGAGGCCTTTTCCATTTCATAAGTGTATTAACACACTCACTCAGTGCTGACAGACTCGCGCTGCGTTCACCAACAAGGTACCAGACTGCTCGATGATTTTCTTGCGTCGACGAAGAAACACTAAGACTTCGCTGAACAACAGATCTTGTTGGCTACACGTATGAAATCTTGCTGTCGCACCCCATTGCTCTGTCACTCATTGGGTAAGGTCAAGCTCTGACATTGGTGCAGTACTGAGGTGGTTTAGGATTTGGTGAACATGAACAGAAGAAGACATTTGCGCTCCACACGTTATCTGACGGTCTCTACGCGCATGGAATCACATTTATAGAATCAATGAGTTGATGTGGCACAAGCTCAATCAGGTTTCATCATGTGGCGTATTACACTGCCAACACACCTCAAAGTTCCCACCGTTCTCTTCTTGGCAATGTGAACAATACCAAACCGTTTCACTCTGCACCTCATAGGCTTCAAGCGCTTGGCGTGCTTTGCTTTCTTGCAAGGCATCCACCCACAGTGTCACCGCCACAATGTCCGGTGGTAGTTCGCCCGCAGCGCTGGATAGCGATTCACCTTTTAGCATCACTTCAATGCCTTGAGATCCCAGCATGCCTTTTAAACTATGTGCTTCCAATGCGTTAGCGGCGCTATAAACCTGAACCCATGGCATAAGCAATCTTCCTTACAGCGAAAGTACGGAGGCGGTGATAAGCCCTTGCGCACAAAAATAGGTGGTCATAACGAGAAGAACAGACGCTTTAAATGGCCCTTTAAATCGCTCAAATGCCAAGACGGTATCGGACACCATAAACAACAGCGCACCACCGAAGGCATAGGCCGCAGGCTGGGTGCCCGCACTCATCCAAAACTCTCCTGCCCCCCATGCCATTTGGGCGATCACGGTAATATAAATACCGACAGGAATGAGCAAAGCACCCAGGTTTGGCAGTAACAGTAAGAAAACAATGACACTGGCAGCCCCAATCAAAGAAGGTAGCCACCACACCATCGATCCTTCAAAGCTTTGCCAGAACGCAACGCTGTAGATGATATGCGCCACGAGAAAGCTCAACAAACCGGGAATGAAGCGGTCTTTTGGCAGCATTAAAAACACATCGCCAAACAGTGAAAACAGCAAGCCTGCCAAGATCAGATAGGTATACCCGTTTGGCTCTCCGCCAAAAACGGCAATAAGCATCATCAACGCGATCGTTAATGGCTTAAAAAGATAAAATTGCCAGCGCGGTCCTTTATAGGCGGCATTGATATGCAGCACCCCTGAACAACAAACGGCCAACCAACTCAGCATGTTTTCATTCCCTTAAAATCAAGCCAACCAAGTCTAGAGATGACATAAAGAAAGTCCACCGTACACCTCTCAGAAAGCGAACAACACATCAAAAGCCAACATCAGCACCACATTGAGGGACAGCTCATACCCTTTAGGATCCGCGCCTTTCTCTACCCAAGTCCCCCACGGGAAACACGAGAATTCAACGCTGTTAGGCATCAGACAATAAAAAAGCAGGCCCCTTTAGAGGCCTGCTTTCACTTGTTTGTATTCAATTTTTAGAACGTGGCTAACTGCCGACAATGTGTCGCCAGTTTTCGATATAGAACCACACAGCACCTGCTGTGACGGCAAAAATGAGGAAAAAGGCCATCCGCCAAATCATTCGATTACTGCGAGGCTGCAATTCTTTTTCGCACTGTTTGCAGGCAGAAACGAACCCGCGCATGTCATCCACTTCGTAGCCATCTTCATGCACAGCTTTGTTTCGGACGGTTGCGACAAACCTAAGTTTCGCAATCACATCATGGGGTAAGCGCTCTTGGCAGCTCGATACCAGCTCATGAAGCCCACGGCCTTGCGCGTGGTAGTGCTCCTTGAGCAGCCGTTCTAAACGACGACTATTTCTCACTACGACAGCAATATCATCCATGCTGACCTCCTTGGGCGTAGGGTCTCATACCCTTTATACCTTCATTTCATTAGCTTACGTCAATTCGACGGAAATGAGAAAATCCTTTAACTTCGTTTACATTCACTGCAACGACTGACTATATGAGTGCGATTGATCACGAAACCAATTGCACCAAGGTTTGCGCGGGTAGAGTCTGAAGTAGACTCATGCTCGACTTCTTCAGGCCGGAACAGGAGAACACCGTGCCAATTTCTATGATTTTACTCTTAGTTGCGTTGGCCGTGATTTCGACAGTGTATTTTTTCCTGTCATTTCAAAAACACTCTCTCGGCAAAGGTGCAGAAGAACGCGCTATTGATATCCGCATCTTAGACAAACAGTCTGTTGCGCTGCCTTCTCCAGAGCAGCACGAAGATCCAGAAGAGTATTGGATCTACGTTCAACCTTTGGCTGGTGGCCCTAAGCGCGAATTCCAAGTGGGCGTTCATTACTACCATGCACTTCAGCCGGGTGATTGCGGCACATTGACCTACAAAGGGTTACAGTTCCTGCACTTCGCAAAGCTACAACGCGTCGATTAATGCCACACGGCAACACCACCCTAAAACGCGGAGACGAAGGTTTCCGCGTTTTTATTTTAGCGCCGCCACTGGCCGTTTTGCCTTATGGCACCAGCCATGCCGTCCACCGCGATGACGAGAGCGCGCGGCTTGTCCAATAGGACAACACAAACACCACTAACGTCACTAATGGAATGGTCAGCCATGCCATATCAAACGTGCCACCCCATTCGCGAATAGGCCACAAGAAAATCGGATGAATGAGATAAATCCCCAAAGATTGACGGCTTAATGCGACGAGACGTTGCTGATGCTTTGGTGAAATACGTTCAGCCCAATGTTTGCACAGCCCAAATACCATGGCTGCGATCAGCACGGTGTTGATGATTTTATAAGAGAACCACCCCGCACTGGTGTATTTCCCCTGTAATGCACTTTGGCTCAGCGCCGTGTATTCCGTGGCGATGAGCGCGAGAAGCCCAGCAAAGAGCAGCCCTTTGATTGGAATATCATTTCGATGAAGCGCCAATCCCAACAGTAAATACCCACCATAAAGCAGTAAATCTTCCACTATCCCTAAATTCAAACCTGCTAAGCGAAACGTACAAAGCGCAATCCACACCCCAAGCAAGGTATTAAAGTAACGCGGGTCTTGGTGCTGAGCCGCAGGCCTAAGTAAGGGAATAACGACATACAGCGGCAGAAAATAGTAGAAAAAGCCGAGGTGATAATAAGTTTCTTGAGACGGAAACGTCGCTAGCCGCGCGATCGTTTCCGTCCAATTGACACCGTCTAACGAAACCGCCGCCAGCAGCCCATAAAACAAGGACCAAACAAGAAAGGGCACAAAAACCTTCATAACCCGACGACGGACAAAGTATGACGCTGAAAATGGCCGAGTGTCCGATAGCATTAATGCACCTGTAATCATGATAAATACAGGCACAGCCCATCGACTTGCGCCGTTGATCAACACCGCGGATACCCAATCAGAATCAGGAATTTGTCCTAACAAGTGACGATAGGGACCAAGGACATGGATGGCGATAACGGCGATGGCTGCTACAACGCGCAGCAGTTCAACGTAAAAGATTTTTTTCTGCATCTCTCTACTCTACCGCGAGTCTCCTTCCGTTACCTCTTTCCCCCACATAAATACTGTCATTTTTTAAGCAAATTACACTTGCCCCAATCGCTTTTTGATAAGAAACCCATGCCGTGGCATTTTTCCTGTTTTATCGACAGGTATGTCAGAAAGATAGCGACCAGATACCGAGGCCTAGCGAATAAACGTGGGCTGTGACTTCATGGCAACTTGTTGAGTAACTAAACGAGAAGCAGTGGGAAAATAGTCAAACAGTCGGCCTATGCCGGCTGTTTTCTTTTACTGTTTGCCAACTCAATGCCACAAACGCAGGGCAGAAATGTCGACACATGATATGCTAAATAAAAACCCCAACGGGATTAGACATGGTAATTGAACACCCTTTTTTATTTACTCGCGAAACTGAGCTCACAGACGCCATGGAAGCGTCTATTGGGCCATTTTGGGCATCGCGTCAGCAGGGACAGTTCATAGGTAAAGACGGACTGCGCTTGCAGTGGTGCGCTTTTACATCGCCTGAGCACACCAAAGCCATTGTTGTGGTAAACGGCCGTATTGAGTGCGCAGAAAAATACCAAGAAATTTTCTATGACCTATTCCAGCAGGGGTACGACGTTTACAGCTACGATCACCGCGGCCAAGGCATCAGCCAACGTTTGGTGACGGGCAGCGATATCGGTCATGTTGTTCAGTTCGAAGACTACGTGGACGATCTCGAGACCTTTGTTGATGATGTGGTGACACAAAAAGTCCACCAGCAACGCATGATTCTGGCGCATTCAATGGGAGGCGCAATCGCCACCTTGTATGCAGCACGTAAACCAGCGGCCATTGATGCATTGGCGCTGAGTGCGCCTATGCTGGGAATTAATCTTTCTCCATTGCTGCGTGTAACTGCAAAACCGCTATGCCGCGTACTTTCTCAGTTACAGCACCCAGCAGGGTTTGCACCAGGCCAAGTACCTTACTGGGCAAAACCTTTCAAACACAACCTGCTCACCCAATCTGAAGCGCGTTATCAGTGGTTCAGAGAGCTGTATGAAGAACATGAGACAGTGCAGGTTGGCGGCCCAAGTGCGCAGTGGATTTGGCAAAGCATGACATCTTGCGAGCATGCCGTGAGCCTTGCAAAAGACATCGACATGCCCATTTTAATGATACAAGCGGCCCGCGATGCGATCGTGTGTAACGAGAGCATGTTCCGTTTCTACCGCGACAGACAAGCGTCAGGTCAGCCGATTCAATTCCAAATTGTGCCAGAGTCACGCCACGAGCTGCTGTTTGAACGTGATGAAATCCGCGACAAAGCACTGACGTATGTGCTGACCTTCTTCGGCGCGCAACAGCCCGATCAAGAAACCGTACCTCTCGAGCAAACGGCCTAACAGTGTTGCCGCAAGCCACCGCACGATATGACGGTTATTTCGACTAAACAGGAAAAAATAACCGTCACTTTGATCCCTTTTCTTTATCTCCACCTTGGATACACTGGTTAGGTTAAGAACATCTTCTCTCCTACCGAGGTTTCCATGTACAAAATCGTTGCGTCTGATCTTGACGGCACACTGCTGACACCCGACCACAAAATCGCCCCTTATACTCGCGACGTCCTTCAACGTCTTCACAACAAAGGCGAACACTTTGTTTTTGCGACTGGTCGTCACCACATTGATGTTGCCAGCATCCGCAAGAACGTGGGCATCCCAGCCTTCATGATCACCTCAAACGGCGCACGTGTGCATGATGCTGACGATAACCTCGTATTTAGCCGTAATGTAGACCCAGAGTTGGTGGCTGAGCTGATCAAGATGGTGAAAGACGACGAAACCGTGACCATTCACATATACCGTGAAAACGACTGGTTGCTGAACCGTGTTGATGAAGAACTGGCAAAATACCATAAAGAATCAGGCTTCAGCTTTACCGAGTTCGACTCAGAAAACCCGCCATTAGAAGACGTTGCGAAGGTTTTCTTTATTCGTCACGACCATGACTACCTAACGAATTATGAAAAAACCTTCACAGAGAAATTTGGCGACCAAGTTAGCGTCGCGTTCTCAACGCCATTCTGCTTAGAAGTCATGGCAGCAGGCGTCTCGAAAGGTGAAGCATTGAAAGCCGTTGCAGAGCTGAAAGGTTTTAGCCTGGATGATTGTATTGCCTTCGGTGACGGCATGAACGACGTTGAAATGCTCAGTGCAGCGAAGAAAGGTTTGATCATGGAAACCGCCCACCCACGCGTAAAAGCAACGCTACCAGACAACGAAGTGATCGGCAGTCATGCAGATGAAGCCGTTGCACGCTACTTAGAGAAACACCTGCTGAACGTGGAATAAGGCCCGCGTAAGCGCCGCGCAATTTGACGATTGGACACGCGGTGCCATCTGCAGAGAAACATAGTGTGATTAAAAAGGCAGCCATTCCCCCGCTGCCTTTTTCTTTGCCCGCCCGTTTCTTGCATCGATAGCGACAGCCTCAGCGAAACAACTCAACGCCCTTTGCTTTCTGACATGGCGATGATTTCAAGCCACTGGCATTCAGTCAGCGGCATAATACTGAGGCGATTGCCCCGCTTCACCAATGGCATCTCTTCCAGTGCGGGGTTGGCTTTGATTCGCGCCAGCGACACATAATTAAGGTGTTGGCGGTAAGCGACATCCACCATGATCCAGCGCGGATTATCGAGCGCGCTTTTCGGGTCAAAGTAGTGGCTTTCGGGATCAAACTGGAAATGGTCGGGATATGCCTCTTTCACCACTTCCGCAATACCAACGACACCCACATCCTTGCAGGAGGAGTGGTAAATAAACGCCTTATCGCCCACTTTCATGCCATCACGCATCATGTTTCGTGCCTGATAATTGCGCACACCTTCCCAGCAAGAGACCTTTTGCTGTTTTAAGGTGTCTATAGAAAAAGTGTCAGGCTCGGTTTTTAGTAGCCAATACGCCATAATTTCCCCGTAAACGATCCATTGATTAATCGGTGACCCACGGTTTTAACCCGTAACGAAAACAAAGAGAAGAGGAATCTCCCTTGTTGACCCAATATCGACAACGTCTCCAACTGCTCGGCAGCCTTTCTATGATCAGCGTGCTGTCAGCCTGTAGCTTATCGCCTTCTGAACCTGTTGAACTGGGTAATTCCGACCAGCTCGAGCAAGCGGCACAAACGTCGCCTTCCCATATCGCCGCTTCTCCACAACGCTTTATGTTGCGCGGCAATGTCACCCTAGGCCACGAAGTCAGCGCTATCTCGCCCTGTGGCAGTAAAAACCAATATTGGCTTGAACTGGACGCTAACCTTGCGCAAAAAGGCACCATGATGACGCCAAGTCCTTATGCCAGCATCTACGGTGAAGTGATTGGTGAATTTGTTCAACCCGCCTCCGACGGCTTTGCTGCCGACTACCCCGCGGTGTTTAAAGTCAGCCAATTAAACCTGATTTCTGCTGAAATTGATGGCTGCAAGCAAGCGCGAAACAACACTGTCGCCGCCGGCAATGAGCCGTCATGGTCAGTGTCTATTGAAGGCAATACACTCCATTTCAACCCACTTGGCGGCACGCCAGCGCGCTTTGCACTGTCAGATCGATCGCTCACGCCAACCACCCGCACCTACACCGCAAATGGCGCGACCTTGACGCTCGACGCCAAGATCTGCAACGACACCATGAGCGACAGCCTGTATGGCTGGACAGCCACCTTTGATAGAAACGGAAAGACCTATAAGGGCTGCGCCACCTTGTCTGCCGATGACCCAACGCAAACGTGGGTCGGCAACTATCAAGGCGTAACACGTCTTGGCAGTACCTCGCTGAGCACCACTCTAACGTTAAATGCTGATCATTCAGCAAAAACCACCTACCAAGAAGCGGGCGAATCCCCTATCGAGGAAACGGGCGTTTGGCAGCAAGTAAATGATCGCGAAGCCCATGTGATGATGACCCGTCATCAAGGGCGTTTTTTGGTCAGCGAGCGCGTGTTTACTCGCAATGGTTTTTCATTGCACGCGGACAGCGAAGTGGTCAATGGTCGAAAATACCGCCTTGGCAAAGAAGGGTTGAGTCTCTCTCTGATGGTCGGCAACCATGCAGAAGCCAGCAATGCGCCCGCCAAAAATGGGGTTAACGGCTCGGCGACTCGAAACCCGAAGGTCGATGCGGCGTTAAAAGCCTATTTGGGTGAAGCGCTCGATAAAATAGACCCCGTGACGTACCGCTGGCTGACACAAGATCTGAACCAAGACGGACAAGATGAATTGCTCGTGATAACCGATTGGTGTGGCAGTGGCGGTTGTACCTTACTGGTGTTCGCCAACAACAAGGGCGACTGGCAGTTCAACAGTCGTATCACACTGGTGCACTTGCCGTTTCAAATGAGCAATGCCACCAGCCAAGGTTGGCATAATCTGATCATGCCTGTGGGCGGTGGTGGCGCGAAACCAGCCACCCATGTGCTCAAATTTAACGGTCAACGCTATCCTGGTAACCCTTCCATAGCGCCAGAAGTCAGCAAGCCTGACAGCGCCGATACTTACTTATTTGCTGACGGTATTTACCCTGCGCAGCAAGGCGTAACGTTACAATAAGTGCACCCGTGTGCCGCCAGAGACCCAAGGTTGATGGCGGCATGCTCATGTTAAGCATCAGCCTAACCACAGACCGAGGAACACATGGCGCCATCTTCTGATTCACCCTCAGCCCCCAACCCCTCAGGCATTCCCTCATCGGCAAAACCTGCACCATGTTCTGGCTGTGGTTTTCACTACAACTGCCTGTGTGATGCAGTGCCAAGGCTCGACAGCAAAGTGCGTATTGAGCTATTAATGCACGAAACAGAAACCGAGCGCGCCACGAACACAGGGCAATTGCTTGAAGCATGCTTGCCCTATTGTCGCCGCCATGTTTGGCAGCGAAAAGATCCGCCTATCGAATTACTCACACTGTTGGCCGATCCTGCTGCAGAGCCCGTACTGGTCTTTTTAAGCGACGATGCCGTGCCGCTCGAGCAGATCACAGCGCGACGCTGCTCTAAACCAGAAGCCAAACCTATTCATTTCATTATTCTGGATGCGACATGTCAGCAAGCGAAAAAAATGCGCAATAAGAGCCCGTGGCTGCAAGACATTCCCACCGTGGTCCTACCCTCAGGTTTAGTCACGGAATACAGCTTACGACGCAACCAGCCAGAGGGTGCGCTATGTACCTGCGAAGTCGGTATTGTTTTGATGAAGGCGATGGGTGAGCTAGAAAACGCAGAGAAAGTAGACCAATACTTTCATCACTTTATGGACACGTTCGACGCCGACAGACAACACAAATCCGTGCGGTAGTCAGTGGTCTGACGCTTGCCTTTGTGCTGGTCTGACCTTAATGTTAGAAGATGGTGTCCGCAAAAGGGAAATGCACACATGGGCGTGGTATCAATGGCAAGTATGGTTCCTGTTGAACAGCAAATTTCGGCGTTAGAAACGCAGTTTGCAACCTTGTTTGAGCACAGTAACGTCAATCCTGATGTGGCGTATGAAGATCGTATTCATGATCTCAATAAGCTACAAAAAGCACTCAAACAACACTACAAAGCACTCGTTGACGCCCTGTCTCAAGACTATGGCCACCGCAGCGACACTGACACGCTGATTGCAGATATCCTGCCGTGTTTCCAAATGCTGCGCTACACCAAGCGCAAGCTCAAGCGTTGGATGCGCCCATCATCTCGCTCAACGGGTTTGCTGCTCACCCCCGCATCCGTGAAGGTGCATTATCAGCCGCTGGGGGTTGTCGGCATTGTTGTACCGTGGAATTTCCCGGTGACACTCAGCATTATTCCGCTGATGACAGCCCTTGCCGCGGGCAACCGCGTGATGCTCAAACTCAGCGAATTCACACCCAACACCAATCTCGTACTCAAAGCCATGCTCGGCGACGCATTCCCAACAGAACAAGTGTGCGTGGTGGATGGTGAAGCGGCCGTTGCCAGTGCCTTCTGTAAACTGCCGTTCGATCACCTACTCTTTACCGGCTCAACGGAAGTGGGCAAAAAAGTGATGGAGGCAGCGTCAGCAAACCTTACGCCTGTCACCCTAGAACTCGGCGGTAAGTCGCCCGTTATCGTGGCACCCGACATCGACCCAGCCCTTGCGGCTGATCGCATGCTGTTCGGTAAAAACCTCAATGCCGGACAAATCTGCGTCGCGCCAGATTTCGTGTTTGTTCCCGAAGACTCGCTCGAGCCTTTTGTTGAAGCGCTGCGCGCAAAATGGCAGGCGGCATACCCCAAAGGCATTAACAGCAAAGACAGAACCGCCATCATTAACGATCGCCAGTTTTCTCGCCTTGAATCTTTGATTGATACCTCAAGGGAGATCAGCGCTACCGTCATCCACCTTGCTGAACCGGCCATCGATCGTGGCACGCGAAAAATGGCACTGCATCTAGTCGTTAATCCACCCGCTGACAGTGCCGTGATGCAACAAGAAATCTTCGGCCCGATTTTGCCGATCATTACTTACAAAGATGTGCACGACGTGGTCAGCACCTTGCACCGCCAGCCTCGCCCACTTGCGCTGTATGTGATGACGTTTGATAAAGATTTTCAGCAACACGTTATCAAACACACGCACTCGGGGTCACTCGCCATCAATGACACCGTGGTGCATGTCGCCGTGGACGATGCGCCCTTCGGTGGCGTTGGTGCATCGGGCATGGGTAGCTATTACGGCATTGAAGGGTTCCGCACCTTCAGCCACGCCAAAACCGTTTTCACGCGCGGGAAAATCAATCCTGGCAAACTGCTCACCCCACCTTACGGCAAATGGTGGCAAACACTGATGTTGAAGCTATTTTTACGCTAATCAGACACGAAAAAGGCGCATATTGCGCCTTTTTGCTCACTCTTTTCAGGCATCCCCAAAGAGCGCTTACTTCACACCATGCCCCACAGCGGCAGACCACACTTGATACCACTGCTCTCTTGTCAGCCGGATATCGCGCGCGTTAACCAAAGGACGAATGTTCTCAATCTTGCCAGAGCCGGTAATGATTTGCGGCTGACTTGGCAGGGTTAGCACCCAAACATAAATAAGCTCAGCCAACGAAGAGACACCAACCTCTTCCATTAAACCATTCAGACTCTCCGTCAGCCTTTGGGTCACGGCATCCGTCTTATCAAACAAGCGTCCGCCGCCCAAGCAAGACCAAATCATAGGACGAATGCGGTGCTGATAGCATTGGTCGAGCAGGCCATTGTCCAGCGCGCTGGTTTCAAACGGCGAAAACTCAATTTGGTTCGTGACGAGCGGTACATCCAAAGTACTTTGTAGCAAAGAAAACTGCGCGGTATTGAAGTTCGACACCCCGAACTGCTTCACTTTCCCCTGCGCTTTTAGTGCATTGAAAGCGTCGTTCACGGCATCAACATCCATCAAATAATCAGGACGATGCAGCAGCAAGGTATCAACGTAATCGGTGCCGAGCGCCTTCAAGGAATGATCGACTGACGCAAGGATGGTCGCTTTGCTTGAGTCGTAGTGATTCACGGAGGTTGCATCGAGCGGGTTGTCACCCACGCCGCGAATGCCACACTTGGTGATGATATTGATGTTGTCTCGAAGGTTTGGAGAGAGTGACAACGCTTGCCCAAATGCCGCTTCACTGCGATACACATAGGCATGGTCAAAGTCTTTCACACCGATCTCGATGAGCTGCTCAATAAATTGATTTAACGCTTGGGTAGAATATCCCCATGCATTCGTTCGCCAAAAACCCGCGATAATCGATGCGTTCTCATCTGTCGTGTTTGCACTCATTGAACCGTTCCCTAAACTTGCATAAGTCTCGAGAGATTAACGGTTTCCTGAACATCCGCAACAAAAGCAAAGCATTGCGTGCGTTACATCCCTCATAAACGCAAAAAGCCATGACAAGTCATGGCTTTAGAACATCGAGCATTAATGATGCAAATCTTGAAGAGATCGCATTAAACGTGTTGACCCGCGACCCAACCAGAGCTCCACGCCCATTGGAAATTGTAGCCCCCTAGCCAGCCCGATACGTCCATCACTTCACCGACAAAATACAGGCCAGCAATATTTTTGACCTCCATGGTTTTCGATGATAGCTCGTCAGTGTCTACGCCGCCCAACGTCACTTCCGCGGTGCGGTAGCCTTCTGTGCCATTCGGCGCGATGTTCCAAGCATGGAAGTAGTCTGACAGCGATTGAATGTCTTTCGGGTTGAGCTGTTTAAGTGGTTTGTCTTCAATATCTCCACGCGTAATCAAGGCTTCAATCAAACGCTTTGGCAGCAGGCGAGACAAACTGTTCTTCAAGCTTTGTGCCGGGTGTTTGTCACGCATGGCGTTGAGCGTGTCAGCCAAGTCCAGATCAGGTAACAGGTTTACGGCGACTTTTTCGCCTGGGTTCCAATATGAGCTGATTTGCAATACCACAGGGCCAGACAAGCCTCTGTGAGTGAAAAGCAGGTTTTCTTTGAAGGTGACACCACTGTCAGAGGTGATCACCACAGGAATCGCGATACCGGATAAATCAGAGAACGCTGCTTTGTCTTTATCATGCAACGTGAAAGGCACCAGACCAGCGGTGGTTGGAATGCGTTTCAGGCCAAACTGCTCTGCGATGTGGTAACCAAATGGGGTCGCACCCAGCTTAGGCATCGACAAGCCACCTGTCGCCACCACCAGCGATTGGCAGGTAATCGTGTCGGTATCTAACTTCAAGGTGAAGCCATCTTCTGTTTTTTCGATGTCATGAACATCACAGCGGTAGCGTTGCTCTACATTCGGTAAATCGCACTCTTTTAGCAGCATTTCGACGATGTCTTTTGCTGAATCGATGCAAAATAGCTGACCATGCTCGCGCTCTTCCCATGCGATACCGTGTTCGTTCACCATGGAGAAAAAATCCCATTGGCTGTATTGCGCCAATGCAGATTTTGCGAAGTGCGGATTGCGACAAACAAAGTTGGCCGAGGTGACATCATAGTTGGTGAAATTGCAGCGACCGCCCCCTGAGATCAGGATTTTGCGTCCTGGCTTTTTGCCGTTATCGACCACCAATACCGAGCGACCACGCTTTCCAGCCTGCGCAGCACACATAAGGCCCGCAGCACCTGCACCAATGATCACGACATCAACTTGCTTCATTTTTACGCTCTTCGCTTTGCATACCAAAGGTGGGGAATGTCACCGCTTGCTGCTTATAAATAGGGCGGCATTGTAGCCGCCCTGTTCGCATTGAGCCAGACCCAGATAAGCACCTTATGAATGACTTGGTCTTGCCTACCTCTGGTCTACCCCTAGCCTAGTCCGTGCCTAGTCTTGGTTTGGCGTCGCATTTAATTGCTCGGGCAATGGAATGTTTGCCTCTGCCATGTCGCCATTATCAAAACTCACGGTTCGGGTTGGGAAAGCGAAATCTGCGCCATGTCCATGAACAATCTCGACAATCTTGAGCATCACGTCTTGTTTCACTTCGTGGTATTTCGCCCAGTTGACGGTTTTGGTGAAGGTATAAATAAAGAAATTCAGTGATGAGCCAGCAAAGGCATCGAAGTTCACCATCATGGTGGCACGCTGTTCAATGTCCGGATGGGCTTCGAGCATTTTCTTCACGTCAGCAACCACCACCGCCATTTTGTCTGCGTCTTTGTAGCGTAGGCCAAACGTTTCATTGATGCGGCGATGCTGCATACGAGACGGATTCTGTACCACGATGCTGCTGAATACGGAGTTCGGTACATAGATAGGGCGGCTTTCAAAGGAGCGGAGCATGGTCATGCGCATACCAATGCGTTCCACCGTGCCTTCAATGTTTCTGTCCGGCGAACTGATCCAATCACCGACACTAAAAGGGCGATCGAAGTAAATCATCAAGCCGCCGAAGAAGTTCGACAGGAGATCTTTTGCTGCCAAACCGACGATTAAGCCACCCACACCACCAAAGGTCAGTAATCCTGTCAGGCTAATGCCAAACTCCTGCAGGGCCGTCAGCACGCCGACAACGGCGAGCAATAAGCGGAAAATGTGCCCCATAGCAGACACTGTGGTTTGGTCACGGGTTTCGGACGTCATCAGGTAGGCTTCAACCTTGTTGACCAAGCGCAGCAAGATCCATAGCACCACGCCAAATAGCATGACGCGACGTGATATCGCAAACCAATCTGTGCTGGCCTTGCTGGTGACTTCCAGCAGGCTATCGATGGCATAACTCGATGGCCACAACCAAATCAGCACACTGATCGGGACACTCACCGATTCCAACACAATGGTGTCCCACTGTGTTTTGGTGGTTTTCGATACCGACACCAATTTGCCAAATACCACTTTCCAGACCAACCAAGAAAACGCAGCTGCCGCAAGCAGCAGCGCAATGTGCTCTAGCCAATTCCAGTTGAGGCCTTCGGAACTTGTTCGCCACCATGCTAAAAAGCGATCCACAGAAATCTCCATTACATCAGATAGGTATATCTAGGTTACTTAGATATTGTCTTAGCGTGGGAGGGTATCAAAAAAAACGCTAACCTCGGTCAGCGTTTTTTTAAGACATGCGTGAAGTAACCGTTATAAACCAGCAAACGCCACAAAAAAGAGTGAAACAACCAAAGCGAGTACAAGGGCGGTCGAAAGGATAAACAGGTGTCGGACTTTATTGCACTTGGCAATAAACGCATCATCGTGATGGTGGAGGTATTCTTGACTTCGAATGTAATGATAAAGCCGCTTCTGCCGGCTAATGTCGCCTTGAGAAGAAAAGAAGTTATTGTTGCCGCGGTGCATTTGTTGGTAAAGCAGCGGATTGGCTTCGCGCATCATGCTGAGCAGCGCGCGCAGTGAACTGAAATAGCGCAGAATGTTTGCCAGTGTCACGAAAAAAATCGCAATAATTAATGCGTCTCCGCTCATGGTGTCATCTCCCATCATAAAACTTCGGAGGGAGCCCATGGCGAAGACGCTAGCAATCAGGTCTTAAGCCGCTGGGCTATCCATCACAGAAGTGGACTCTTGTTTGGCCATTTCAGCCAAATCTTTATCAATGAAGAACAGGGCTTTTCCGTCTTCCCCTACGAGTTCAATCTTGTCCAAGATCCCTTTGAAGAGTTTCTCTTCTTCATGTTGCTCTGCGACATACCACTGCAGGAAATTGAATGTTGAGTAATCCTGCGATGTGAATGCCACATGCGCCAAATGATTAATCCTTTGTGTGATCAGTTGTTCGTGTTGGTAAGTTTCACGGAACACTTCACCTAACGACTCAAACTGATGGCGCGGCGCTTCAATCGTGCCCAAAATCGGCAGTGCACCCGTCTCGCTTACGTACGTAAATAGACGTTGCATATGCTCCATTTCTTCTACGGCATGCTTACGCAAAAACTGCGCTGCTCCTTCGAAACCTTTGTCTTCACACCAGGCGCTCATTTGTAAGTATAGATTTGATGAAAAAAACTCCAAATTAATCTGTGCATTGAGCTGGTCGATCATCGGTTTTGCTAACATGCTATGGTTCCCTGTTTTCAATCTAAGATACCCAAACAACCTGAAGATGCTCGATGTTAGAAGTCTTGAATGTTCTCAATTCTTCGAGGCAAATTCTTGTAGTGATGATCATTCTCCCTGCCTGATGGTCACTTTTCAACCCCATTAATGTTGGAGACGTATAAACTTCAACTATGCGCTTCAGCAGTGAGATCTACACGACAGTCTTGCCGCCGAGACAGTGCTAATTTCTGATCAGGTTTCAATGTTTTCCCACCCCAACAGGGGCTGATTTTAGGAGTGAGGCCATGGGCTATAAACACATTCTGGTTGCCGTCGATCTCTCTGCTGACAGTGAAGTGTTAGTGCAAAAAGGCGCGGCATTGGCTGCACCGCTCGGGGCAAAGCTGTCCTTGATCCATATCGACGTGAACTACGCGCAGCTCTACACCGGCCTGATTGATATCAACATGGTTGACGTGCGCCATCGCATGGCGGAAGAAGCACAAGCACAGCTCAATGTGCTAGCAAAACAATCGGGTATTCCTGTCACCCACACGTTTGTGGGCAGTGGCGATTTGGCGGATGAAATCACCGAATCGATTTCCAACTTCGGCATCGATTTGGTGATTTGCGGGCACCATCAAGATTTCTGGAGCACCTTGATTTCCTCCGCTAAACAGCTCATTAATCGTACCCCTGTTGATATGCTCATGGTGCCGCTGCCAAGTTAAGTCTTCACCAAGGCGCGGTTAGCGCCTTCTTCGTTGCTCATCCGTCCAGACTGACGTTACCGACACGTTGCCGTTATTTACAGTACAATAACGGCAACTTTCACGGACATGAGCACATTATGGGATACCTTTCGTTCATCACCCTTCTTTGGGCATTTTCTTTTAGTTTGATTGGCGTTTACCTCGCCGGACAGGTCGATGGCTACTTTTCAGTGGTCAGTCGCGTTGCGCTCGCCGCCTTGGTTTTTCTCCCTTTCTTGCGCTTACAGGGCATTCCAAAACCTTTGATGCTTAAACTGATGGTGATTGGTGCAATTCAACTGGGCTTGATGTACTGCTTCTACTACCAATCTTTCCTCTATCTCTCTGTGCCTGAGGTGCTGCTGTTCACCGTATTCACGCCAGTGTATGTCACGCTGACTTACGACATCATGCATCGCCGTTTTTCACCGTGGTACTTGATGACCGCCCTACTGGCAGTGCTCGGCGCAGTCGTGATTAAGTTTGCCTCGGTGAACCCGAACTTTATGCTAGGTTTTTTGGTCGTTCAGGGCGCAAACCTCTGCTTTGCAATCGGTCAGGTGAGCTACAAAGTCGTGATGGAGAGATCGCAGGTCGATGTGCCGCAACACACGATTTTTGGCCTGTTTTATCTCGGCGCACTCTGCATCGCGGTGCCGGCCTTTTTGCTGCTCGGTAATACAGAAAAATTGCCGACACACACACACCAGTGGTTGATTTTGGCTTACCTCGGCACGGTGGCTTCAGGGTTGGGGTATTTCCTTTGGAACAAAGGCGCAACCATGGTAAACGCCGGGGCGCTGGCGGTGATGAACAATGTGCTCGTGCCAGCCGGCATTGTGGTGAACGTGTTGATTTGGAACCGCGACGCGGATTTGGTCACCTTGGCTATCGGCGGTGCAGTGATTTTACTTTCACTGTGGATCAATGAAACCTGGGTGAAGAAAAAGATCATGGCAACTTCTGCCACGTAACGCGCACAAGCCACCCATGATGTAGATATAAAAAAAACACCGCCAACGGGCGGTGTTTTCATGTCAACGAGATATTCGAATCAAAGAAACGCAAACGCATCGGCAAACAAATGGTCACGTTCAGCGCCGCGTTCATTACAGAACATCTCACGCGCTGCACCTGCCATTTCAAAGCGCCCTGCAATGTATACATCGTAGGCTGACAATGACACGAAATCCGTCATTACGGCTTCCAACACATTGCCGACCTTGCCGTTCCACCCTTCCGGCACGTTTTCAACGACGGGAATGTAGTTCAGTTGGCTGTTTTTCAGTGCCAGTGCTTCCATCTCATCATTCGAGTAAAGCTGGCTAAGGTCGCGGCCCCCCCAATAAAGGAAAATGGGCTGCGAGAAGTTTTGGCTCAGGCAGTGGTCAACCATGCTACGCACATAAGAAAAGCCAGTACCGCCCGCGATCAAGATCAGCGGACGCTGACGTTCTTCACGCAACCATGCGTCGCCATGCGGCGCTTCAATCAAGAAAGAATCATCACCCTTCTCTAGCGTTGCTTTCGCTGCGGTTACCACGTCGAGCGCGTAGGCATTCTCTTCTGCCGCACCGATGTGCAATTCAAGCTCATGGCCGTTTTGACGGCATGGGCTGCTCGCAATCGAGAACGGGCGCTTGTCTTTTTCACCAAGCACTGCCAACAGGTATTGTCCGGCTTTGTAGCTCACCGGCGCTGCTGGCTTTAATAAAATTCGATAAGTGTTATTGGTCAGTGACGACACTGACGTAACTTCACATTTAATAGTCATCGCTTTCCTCAAAACTAACCACCAGATCACTGCATGGTATGGCTTGGCAGGCAAATATCCAGCCTTGTTGTTTCTCTTGCTCAGTGAGCATTGGCTCGAGGTGATAGTTCACTTCACCTTTTTGCAAACGGCATAAGCACGTTGCACAAGCACCGATCTGACAACGGTTAGGAAATGGCACACCAGCGTCGAGCGCACCTTGTAATAGTGTCTTATTTGCAGGCACCTCAAATTGGGTGCCAGCGGGCATCAGGTGTACCACAAACATGCCTTAAATTCCCAACTTACCCCAGATTTCATCGACCTTTGCGACGATTTCCGGATCTTTTGAAATGGGTGTCCCCCACTCTCGTGTGGATTCTCCCGGCCATTTATTGGTGGCATCTAATCCCATTTTAGACCCGACATTGCCAGACAGTGACGAATTATCAAGGACGTCATCAGGCATATTGTCGACCATCAGGGTATCACGGGATGGATCCATTCGGGTGGTAATCGCCCAAATCACATCGTTCCAATCGCGAATATCGACATCATCCTGATCGAATACCATCACGAAATTGATGTCTGCAACCTGTTCAAATTCAGACCAAATCCCTTTCATGATACGTGGCCCATCACCGAGCGCCGATTTATTGATGGTCACCAACGCCATACGGTTCGCCGCCGCTTCGGTTGGTAAGTGAAAATCAACAATTTCAGGGTACGCCACTTTCAGTGCGCGAATACTCGCAGCAACGCGCTCCGAGTCGGGTTCAACATCAGAAACTGGCGCGGAATTGGCCAACTCAGCGTCCCATTTGATGGTGGCATCTATCCCCATTTTGGAGCCAAGCCCCACCACCGGAGAAGCAAAATCGAGGGAATCGATGGGCGTATTCTCAATCATCACGGTATCGCGCTTCGGATCCATGCGGGTCGTCATTGCATGAATGACACTGCCCCAATCTCGGGTGTTCACGTCTTCATCCACCACAATCACGTACTTGGTGTACATAAACTGGCGAAGGAAAGACCACACACCCATCATCACGCGCTTGGCATGACCAGGGTATTGCTTCTTCATGCTCACCACCGCCATGCGGTATGAACACCCTTCAGGCGGCAAATAGAAATCCACAATCTCGGGGAATTGCTTTTGAAGAATCGGCACGAACACTTCATTTAGCGCCACGCCCAATACCGCAGGCTCATCCGGCGGACGCCCTGTGTAAGTGCTGTGGTAGATCGGTTGATCACGCATGGTGATGTGCGTGATGGTGAACACATGATGGCTTTCCACTTCGTTGTAGTAGCCCGTGTGATCGCCATAAGGACCTTCGTCAGCATATTCAGATGGGTCAATGTACCCTTCCATCACGATTTCTGCGCTTGCTGGCACGTCTAGTGTGTTGCTGATGCTTTTCACCACTTCGGTCTTACTGCCGCGCAGCAAGCCCGCAAAGGCGTATTCAGACAAGGTATCAGGCACTGGCGTAACCGCACCGAGAATGGTCGCAGGGTCAGCACCAAACGCAACAGAGACAGGGAAAGGTTCGCCCGGGTGGGTTTCCATCCAATCGCGTAAATCTAACGCACCGCCGCGGTGAGCCAGCCACCGCATGATGACTTTGTTCTTGGCGATCTTTTGTTGGCGATAAATACCGAGGTTCTGGCGCTTCTTGTTTGGCCCTTTAGTGACGGTCAAACCCCATGTGAGTAGCGGGGCAACATCGCCCGGCCAGCAACTCATCACTGGGATTTTATCAAGGTCAACGTCGTCGCCCGTCCAAACAATGTCCTGACACGCCGCTTTACGCAGCTTTTTGGCAGGCATGTTCAGTACTTGTCGAAACACGGGGAGTTTGTCGATCGCGTCTTTAAAGCCTTTCGGTGGCTCAGGCTCTTTCAAGTAAGCCAGTAACTTGCCCACTTCTCTAAGCTCTTTCACTTCGTCCCGTCCCATGCCCATTGCAACGCGCTTTGGCGTGCCAAACAGGTTCGCAAGAACAGGTATGTCATAACCAATAGGGTTTTCGAACAACAATGCAGGGCCGCCAGCACGCAGCACGCGATCGGCAATTTCCGTCATTTCTTGATCAGGGCTTACGGGTTGTGCAATGCGTTTTAATTCACCGACTGATTCCAAATAGTCGATGAACTTACGTAAATCGGTAAATTTCATAACTTTCTCGGGCGAGGTGTTGTGGGTTGATTATAACGAGATGAACACAGTCTATCCGTGTCCAATATACTGAAATTCTGCCGTTTTGGATTACCCTGCGACGAGGTCGAGGCCTTTTTCGATATTTCGATGCGTAACCCCCGTCGTGCTCTCCAACAAGTCTTCCAGCCATTGCGCATGACCTTTCTTCGCAATCATTTCAGCAATGCCTTTCCCTCGTTGCCTGTCACTCAGTTGCTTGAGTAAAAATGCTTTTACATCATCAGGTAACGGGCGCAACCCTGCCAACTGACGGGTCGCAATATTGCGCAGCAACGGGTTTACACTCGCCGCAATCATTTGAGAGATTTTATCTTCTGTCACTGGCGGCATATTCAACAATTGCAGCTGTTTCAAACTATCGCTGTCGGTGCGGCGACGCCATAACAGGTTATACAGGGCTGGATCGCCGGTTTTATAAGCCAATGCACCCAGAACTGCATTGTCTGGGGCCCACACCATGTTTTTGTCAGCAAGGTACAGCGTGACCAGCTTTTCCACGTTTATCGACGTCATCTGAGAAATCATGCCGACTAACGCATCACGGCGCAGTGGATAATCAGACGAGGTAAAAGAAAGCCATGTCGACAGAGAAAGCTCGTTGTATCCCAGCAGGCGGCGCACTTCATCTTGAAGCAGCTTCACTTTCCAATGATTGAGTACCCAGCGGGCCTCTCCTGCAAAATTGAAGGCCGGTATCGTGACCCAATAGCCATCGCCTTGGCTTTTTACTAAGTATTGAGGCTGTTGGTGGCTGAGCTTAACGAGAAATTTTTCGCGCTCTGGGGTCATATTTTCGAAGTTACCAGCACGTCTGACGAGCACTGTCAGTGCTTCTTCTTGAGTTAGTAGTGGGAGTGTTTTGAGGTAAACGGTGAGTTTATCAAACTCATTGGCATCGAAGATTTGAATGGCACGCATCACCGACGTGACAGATTTTGGGCTAGCCATGGAATCAGAGACTTCACAAGCAGATACCGTGATCGCATGCACCGATTCCGTTTCAAAATCGGAGATTTTACAAGAAGACATTGGGATCGCTTGGACAGCACTTGAGAGCAAGCACATCACGAAAATGAACCGTTTTACTATCGAATCTTTCATCCCAGAATCCTGAATCAACACATCCCAATGTGCTGAGTATCTCGTTGCTTCGCTCAATTCTGAGGATGAATCTCACGTTTGGCAACTGATTAGGTTGTTAGCAAATATGTTTAAGATACAAAAAAGCACCGCTAGGCGGTGCTTTTTCTCTCAAAACAAAACGTCGTTATGATTTCTGACGACGCATTGCTTCAAAGAACTCTTCGTTGGTTTTGGTCATCGCCAGCTTATCCAGAAGGAATTCCATGCCATCGATTTCGCCCATAGGGTGAACAATCTTACGCAGGATCCACATCTTCTGTAGCTCGTCAGACTTCGTTAGAAGCTCTTCGCGACGGGTACCAGAACGCGTGAAGTCAATCGCAGGGAAGACACGCTTCTCGGCAATCTTACGAGACAGGTGCAGTTCCATGTTACCTGTACCTTTAAATTCTTCGTAGATAACTTCATCCATTTTCGAGCCTGTATCAACCAACGCTGTTGCGATGATGGTCAAGCTACCGCCTTCTTCAACGTTACGTGCAGCACCGAAGAAACGCTTAGGACGATGCAATGCGTTCGCATCCACACCACCAGTCAGTACTTTGCCTGAGCTTGGTACCACGGTGTTGTAAGCACGCGCCAGACGTGTAATCGAATCCAGAAGGATAACGACGTCTTTTTTGTGCTCAACAAGGCGTTTTGCTTTTTCGATAACCATTTCCGCAACTTGTACGTGGCGGCTTGCTGGTTCATCAAAGGTAGAGGCGATTACTTCACCTTTAACAAGGCGCTGCATCTCGGTTACTTCTTCTGGACGTTCGTCGATAAGAAGTACCATCAGCTCACACTCAGGGTGGTTGTAAGCAATGCTCTGCGCGATGTTTTGCAGCAACATGGTTTTACCGGCTTTCGGCGGTGCAACGATCAGACCACGTTGACCCTTACCGATTGGCGATGCCAAATCCAGCACACGGGCTGTGATGTCTTCGGTAGAACCGTTACCACGCTCCATCACCATACGCTCGTTAGCGTGCAGTGGTGTCAGGTTTTCAAACAGGATCTTGTTGCGGGCATTGTCAGGTTTGTCATGGTTAACTTCGTTCACTTTCAACAGTGCGAAGTAACGCTCGCCATCTTTAGGCGGACGGATTTTACCTGAAATGGTATCACCGGTACGTAGGTTGAAACGGCGAATTTGACTTGGCGATACATAAATATCGTCAGGACCCGCAAGGTAAGAGCTGTCTGCGCTACGCAGGAAGCCAAAACCGTCCTGAAGAATTTCCAGCACGCCGTTTCCAAAAATATCTTCGCCACCTTTCGCATGTTGCTTCAAAATCGCAAAGATAATGTCTTGTTTACGGAGGCGGGCGAGATTCTCAAGGCCCATAGTCTTTTCGCCTAAGGCGACCAGCTCAGATACGGCCTGATTCTTCAGTTCGGTAAGATTCATAGTGGTAGGTGTCTTGTCAGTCAAAGTTGAGGTCTGATTTAATTAGAGTGTATATGATCACGGGTGTGAACGAGAAATGAACAGATGAACAATTTACGTGCAATAAACTAGCACCAGAATAGTGAACTGTCTAGCAGATGGAAGAATTAAGCCGTGTCCAGGGTGGTACACGGCTTCTATGTCACATTACAGGTTTGCGTCTAGGAACTCTTTCAATTGAGTTTTAGACAGAGCGCCAACCTTAGTTGCTGCAACACCGCCGTCTTTAAACAGCAGTAAAGTCGGGATACCACGGATACCGAATTTAGGTGGTGTACCCGCATTCTGATCGATATTCAGTTTACCGATAGTGACTTTCCCTTCGTATTCTTCTGAGATTTCATCAAGAATCGGGGCGATCATTTTACAAGGACCACACCATTCAGCCCAAAAATCTACTAGTACAGGGCCAGCTGCTTTAATAACGTCAGCGTCGAAACTGTCGTCAGTCAACTGCAAAATCTTGTCGCTCATCTTCCACTCCAATGATTGCTTTTTGTCACTGGCGATATACCAACCAGTAAATCATCACACTATTTGAATGTATTCACTATCGTATTGCAAGCCTAAGCTGATATTCTATGCGGATGAAAATGACGCATCTCACAGAGCAGAAATTTGCCGACTTCGGTCTACACGCCGATGTTATCAAAGGTTTGGAAGAAAAAGGGTTTCATAATTGTACCCCTATTCAAGCCTTGGCATTGCCGGTCCTGCTCACCGGCCAAGACATTGCAGGACAGGCCCAAACGGGTACAGGTAAGACACTGGCGTTCCTGACTGCTACTTTCCATCACTTGCTAACGACTGAGGCACCCGCTGATCGTAAGAAGAATTGCCCACGCGCCATCATCATGGCACCGACGCGTGAACTTGCTATTCAGATCTACAACGATGCTGCCCCTCTGCTAGCCTCAACCTCGCTAACCGCAGGCCTTGCCTACGGCGGCGAAGCGTACGACAAACAAAAAGAAGTGCTGGAAAACGGCGTTGATATTCTTATCGGCACCTGTGGTCGTATCATCGACTTCTACAAACAGCGCGTTTTTGACCTAAGTGCCATCCAAGCTGTTGTGCTTGATGAAGCTGATCGCATGTTCGATCTTGGCTTCATTAAAGACATTCGCTTCTTGTTCCGTCGCATGCCTGCACCTGCAGATCGTCTGAACATGCTGTTCTCTGCAACGCTGTCTTACCGCGTTCAAGAGCTGGCGTTTGAACACATGACAAACCCAGAGCACGTTGAAGTGGAACCTGACCAAAAGACAGGTCATCGCATCAAAGAAGAACTGTTCTACCCGTCGAACAACGACAAAATGCGTCTGCTTCAAACCCTCATCGAAGAAGAGTGGCCAGAGCGTGCGATCATTTTCGCAAACACCAAACACCGCTGTGAAGACATCTGGGGCCACTTGGCAGCCGATGACCTTCGCGCTGGTCTGTTGACGGGTGATGTTCCTCAGAAAAAACGCGTCAAAATTCTGGAAGAGTTCACCAAAGGCAACGTTGATATTCTTGTGGCAACCGATGTTGCGGCCCGTGGCCTACACATTCCTCAAGTAACACACGTCTTCAACTTTGACCTTCCTGACGACTGTGAAGATTACGTGCACCGTATCGGCCGTACTGGTCGCGCTGGCGCAAGTGGCTCGTCAATCAGCTTTGCGTGTGAAGAGTACGCGATCAACTTGCCTGCGATCGAAGAATACATCGACCACGCAATCCCTGTTTCCGAGTACGATGAAAGCGCATTGATGACCGAGCTACCTGCACCCATTAAAGTGCATCGCCCACGTCAAGTGAACGGCCGTCGTAACACCAATGGCAAATCTGGCTCACAGCCACGCAGCCGTGGTCGTCGTCGCCCGCAACAGGCCAATAAAGCGTAATTCGCTCAGGGGTAACACAGCATGGAAAACGCGCGTTCGCCCCTGTACGCTGCTATCGACCTGGGCTCCAACAGTTTCCATATGTTGGTGGTTCGAGAAGTTGAAGGCAGCGTGCAAACGCTGGCAAAAATAAAACGCAAAGTCCGCCTCGCGGCAGGGTTAGATAGCCAACGTCACCTCAGTGATGAAGCCATGCAACGCGGCTGGGATTGCTTATCCTTGTTTGCCGAACGTCTGCAGGACATCGACACCAACAATATCCGCATCGTCGCAACTGCCGCCCTTCGCAGCGCAAAAAACGCTGACATCTTCATAGCCAACGCCAATCGCATTCTTGGTCACCCTATTACGGTCATCAAAGGTGAAGAGGAAGCGCGCACCATTTATCACGGTGTCGCACATACCTCTGGCGGCAAAGGAAAACGTCTGGTTGTCGATATCGGCGGTGCAAGTACTGAACTGATCATTGGCGAAGGCTTTGATGCCGCCGCCCTCACTAGCCTTGATATGGGTTGTGTAACCTGGCTAGAACAGCACTTCAAAGACCGTTCGCTCACAGAAACGAGCTTTAAAAGCGCGATTGAAGGGGCGAAGCAAGTGCTTCAACCGATCGTTGCGCGTTATCGTGAATTGGGATGGGACATCTGTGTTGGCGCAAGTGGCACCGTTCAAGCTTTGCAAGAAATCATGATTGCACAAGGCATGGATGAAGTAATCACCCTCGCCAAACTGCACAGATTGCGTCAGCAAGCCATTGGCTGCCACCAACTTGAAGAGCTGGATATTGATGGCCTCACACTTGAACGTGCTTTGGTCTTCCCGAGTGGTTTGTCGATCCTTATCGCCATTTTTGAAGCGCTAGAGATTGAGTCCATGACACTGGCTGGCGGCGCACTGCGCGAAGGCTTGGTCTACGGCATGATGAAAAGCATGCGCAAGAAAGATATTCGAAAGCGTACGATTGAGAGCATACAGTCGCGTTACCAACTCGACACCATGCACGCTCAACACGTTGCTGATACCGCCGAAAATCTGCTCACACAATGTGGGGAAGAATGGGTATCAGAACCTATCGCCAAAGACATGCTGATCACCGCCGCCCAGCTACATGAACTCGGCATGAGCATCGGCTTTAAGCAAGACGGCGAGCACGCAGCGTACCTCATCAAGCATTTGGATTTGCCCGGTTTCACCCGCGCACAAAAACAATTGCTGGCTGAAATGCTGCGTCATTATCGCGAACAACTGCATGGCGTAAGTGCTCAAAACGCGCTTTCCACCATCAGTGCAAATCGCTTGCTTCGACTCCTTCGCTTGGCCGTTATTCTCTGCCATCGTCGTGACCAATCAGCGATTCCAGACGTTACGCTGACCGCGTCTGCAAAGGTATTAGCCCTTTCTCTGCCAGCCAATTGGCTAACAGAAAACCCGTTAATGTCGGCAGAGCTTGCATTAGAAGCCCAGCGACAATGCGATCACAACTGGCCGCTCACTGTGTCTTAATTGATTGATTCACAAAATGCGCAGACAAAAAAGCCCGCCAAATGGCGTAATGCCGATCAGTTAAGCAAAAAATGATCGGTTGAACGATCCTGAGAGGCTGGCAAAATCCGAGTGTATTTCTACACTCGGATTTTTTTATGTTCTTAAGACAAGCCCTCGACCGAATACACCAATTTTCTGCTGACCAACTTAATGGCCTATCAGATCTCCTGTGCCCCGCTCTCATTAATCAATGCCTTGAAGACACAGGCGTCACGACGATTCGAAAGCGTAGGCTCCCCATGGAACTGATGGTGTGGAGCGTCGTGGGAATGTCACTTTATCGGCACCTATCGATGAGTAAGGTGGTCTCTCAGCTCGATATATTACTT
>NZ_FOWR01000089.1 GCF_900115495.1 Enterovibrio norvegicus DSM 15893
GGACACCTTGCCAATCTCGAAGCGCTTAGAAAGTGTCGTGAATACATAGGCTTGGTCAGGTTTAGTGCGGGAAAGTGCCCGTTATCACAGCGTTATACGCACAAGGAAAGTCAATCACATGCATGAACTACCTATACCTACTGGAACTGCTGGAGATGATGCAGCTAGAGAAATGATCAGAATATGGCTAGCACATGACAGCCTGAATATTTCACTTCATCTCGGAATGTGGGAAGACGCAGAGGACTGCGATATTGATGAAAGAGATGCATGGGGAGAACTTCTTGCAGATACAGTTCAACATATTGCAAATGGAATGCACCAAAGTCACGGCTGGGACAAAGAGCAAACTATTGTTCGAATTACTCGTTCTCTTATAAAGCATTCCAAATGTCCAACAGGCACTATCACAGGTAATTACGTCGAATAGTGCGTATAACAAGTTAAAGCAGCGGAAAACCACTCGCTGCGCTCGCGTTTTCCGCTGTTTAAAACGTTATAACCTATCGAGAGTTTTGTGCTATTGAAGGATTACTCTGAGGAAGAAGATTATTATTCTCAAGGTTTCGAAAAGACCGGATTTGTTTCGGTATGGCTTGGTATTCTAGATGACGCTGGGGATTCAGAAGATATTGATGTTCTACAGGATCTGTGTGGTGTCGGCTACTACGACTTAAGCAATCAAGAGAGTGAGTGCTTCGACTATCAGCTGGTGCCAATTTCTAAGTTGCTTGGCAATCTTTCTTACTCAGGTTCATTTTCATCCGAGGTAATGAAAGTGGCTGAGTCAAAGGCTCTACAAGAAGCTAGGTGGGCTGTTCTGCAATACGACTTTGCATATAATCCAAGCAAGGTTCGCCGCAGTATTGCTAGCGATCCAAAATTCATTGGAGTGTTCAGCTATGAAACCTAGCGCGTCACTGGTTATAACAAGGGCAGGCAAGGCGACGCAAAAAACGCGCGCTTGCTGCCAGCGTTAGTGTGTGAAGAGGGTAACGATGGATCGGATAATCAAAGAAGAGTTGTGGAGTCATGTCTGTTTTGAACGCGATGATGAAATATATCTTACCTATTTAGTTCAATCTGGCCCTGCAACGGTCGACTATACAGTTAAGCTGAATACTTCTGAAGTTAACTTAGTCCAATCAGGGGATTCCGAAGTTAAGCGACTGTTAGGTGGCTTTGAGCAATCAAGATTTATAATTCCACCTATTTGGCCTACGAAGTAATGCACACTAACAAGGTTTTTCAAGGCGGACGAAAAAACGCCCCGCAATTTTTGTTAAATTAATTTATGGCGTTTAAGGTGGCTTTCTTGCGTGAAGCTAATGTTTTTCGCTCCTTAAAACGACGTTAGCTGCATAGAGGCATCGGAGTGAACATTGAGGGTTGGAATAAATACGTTTCTTGCTTCCGCGAAAACTTTGAGGGGTGTACGTTCAAAAGTGAACTTATCAGCAAGTGTGGCGGTAACGAAGATATTGCCATTGCCATCTATTATCACTCACGCGAAAACGCACTAAAGTGGATGGATAGCCCGGTACCAGCATTAGATAATAAGGTTCCTAGTCGAGAGATTTCTAATGGGGGTTCAAATTTGGTTCGCCAGGTTATTTGGCGTATTCCATGCTAAATTCAGCTAACAAGCGCAGTCACGGTGACGCGTTTTTCGTTCCACTCAAAACGCGCACGTGCTGCGAGCGTTAGGTGTCACATAACTTCAATTGGGTTAATCAAATATGAATATTGATAAGATCAAAGATGTTCTATCCGAAAATCTGGGGGAAGGCTTCA
>NZ_FOWR01000025.1 GCF_900115495.1 Enterovibrio norvegicus DSM 15893
GGAGAGGACATATCCAAGAGCAGTAAAGAAAAGGCCCAGTCGCTATGCGACCAGGCCTTCTAGAAGGCGTAATTCAGCTTAATTCACATGCATTACGCACTGAGCGGGCTTTTTTGTGTCTGTTATCTCTGAGGCTGAAGCTCGTCTTCGATGATCGGTGTTGGTGGATGAATAAAACCTTGGTAAGCATGAATGAGCATAGGATCAAGCCGTTCCAGCAATGCTGTGTTTTTCACCCCCGTGGCAATCACCGTGATGTTGAGTGATTCAGCAATGTTTGCCAACGTGATGGTGAAAAGCTGGTTAGTGCTGCTTTGTGTTTGGGTAAATGCTTGATCGAGCTTAACGTAATGTGGCTTTATCGCGGCGAGGTATTCGACGCTCTCTAAGTATCGACCAAAGTGATCGATGCCGATTGACACCCCACAGGCTTTCATTTTCTTCGAAAACAATAAGCACGCATTGAGGTCTGCACGCGCACTTGCTTCACTGATTTCAAAGTGAAGATACTCTGAAGGCAATGTATTGCGAACAACGTTGCACAGCCAATCAATGAACGCACCATCACGAAGGCTTGTGGTTGATAGGTTGAGGGCAACTTTCCCTTGAATTGGACGCTGGTGATGCTGTTGTATCAGGGTTTCAATAATGGCGCGGTCGAGGTCTGCCCCTTTTGAGAAGAAATTGATATAAGGCATGATGCGCCCAGCAGAATGCCATGTGTGCTCAATCAAGGTCTGAGTAAACACTTCGCGATGGAAAATACTCGCGCTTTCTCCCAGCGTATAGACGGGTTGAGATTTTAGCCTGAGTAAACGTTTGTCGATGGCCTCAGACAACAGTTCTCGCCACGCTTCTCGCGCAATGACATGCTCATTGGTGCCTTGATGAAAAATAAAAACCTCATTTTTCTCAATGGCGTGCTGAAGTGCGTTGTCGGCAAATGACAGCATGTCCGAGCTAGATTTTCCGTGCGCATGCACAACCCCAATATGCACGTCCTTATTGGCGGAAAACCCTGCCATCACAGCTTCATTGTTCAGTGCACTGATAACAGCATGTAGCACTTTACGACTTTCCTCGTCGTTATATTCAGGCAGGAAAATGGCCAACTCTTTTTCACCAAAGCGGGCTAAGCACGCATTGCTGTCTTGAATCGCGACATCTTGCAATGAATGTGAAAGCAGTCTCCATGTCTCGTCTCTGACGGAGTACCCATATTGTCGGTATACATGCTCAAGCCAATCAACTTGGATGATAAACACCGCGCCTTGGGTATCTTCGCCTTCATCCATCCAACTGTTTAGTTGATGGATAAAATACTGCTTGTTATAAAGCCCTGACACGGCATCAAACATCATGCTCTTACGCAATCGCTTTAATTCACTGTTACTTGATTGCAGCAAGCGTTGGGCGTGTCGGCCAAAATACTCCATCGCATGATCAAGGGTTGCAATGCCTGAACGCTTTGAGGTTTTAAGAGGGAGGAAGCCATTGTCAGACATCGCGGTCAGTGTTTGTGCTACGTCGCGAATGGCGCGACGTTGTCGACCCATGAAAAAGGCGGCGATTGAGAAGGTAATAAACAAGTATACGGCGTGTATGCCCAGTGTTTTGATGGCATGGAGCCACGCGATTTGTGTTTCTTTATTGGGCGCCACAGTGATCGCTAATGAGGCAATAGGGATACCTTCATGCCGTAAATCAACCTGCCTTTCTATGGGCGAAATAGTCGCAAAAGAAAGCGACGATGTGGGTGTGTTGACTGTCTCCCCTGACCATGTCGCTTGTTCTGATGTTATTAAGTCAACCAAGGTGAGGGATTTTACGTGGGGGGTTAATGAGGCTTCAACGATACGGACAATCGCGTCCCTGTCATTGTGTGAGATAAACACGGGAAGTGTACTCGAAAGCTGAGAGGAGAGGTCGTCAGCGTACTGTACTAACTGATTTTGCTGCTGCTGTACATTCCAATGGAGCTGAAGAGAGAAAGAGAAGAGCAGTGCAAGGGTAGTCAGTGTGAATGCCAAAAAAAGAGAAAAGCGATTCGCAATCATAGTCGATATGGTTTCTGTCTAATGGACGAAAAAGACGCCAACCTCATCGGTTAATGAGATTGGCTTTGTATTTATTCTGACGTGAAAATGGTCCATCGCATGTCAGTGGTGCTGTAGCTTCCGCTTAGCGTTGCCATGACGCGACGGTTGGTTTCGTGTGCGAAATCAGAATTATCGTCAATCAATGGCTCCGTATCGCCATAGCCAACTGCTTCAACACGGGATGCTGAGATGCCAAAATCACTCACCAATGCTTGGGCAACGGCATCTGCGCGTTGCTGTGACAACACCAAATTATGAGCAGAGCTGCCCACTTTGCTCGCATGGCCTTCGATGGTGACAGTGGCCTCTTTTTGTTCTTCCATAAACGCCACCAATTGCTCCAATTTCGCATAATAGCGAGGAAGTAAATCTGCGGAGTTATTTGGGAATTTCACATCAAGTTTGAAGCTTTGTTTGACGCTTTTGTCTTTCGGGCAACCATCGTTATTTACCGCTGCGCCGATAAGGGTTTCAACACACTTTTCGCGTGCTTTGATAACACCATCAAAATCGAGATCACGCAGATCATTTTCTTGAGGTGACACATCTTGCATGGTGATGACGTCTTGTGGTGCACAGCCAGCCAGTAGAATAAAAGGAAGTAATGCAGCGTAGGTTTTCATTATTGAACGCCTCCTTGGTAGCGGTCTTCACCTAACCAAACGTCGGGGGTTGTAACGCGAAGGGATTGAAGCAGTTGTCCTGTGGCATTGAGCAGTCGGTACTGAGCAATGAGATCATCATATTCTGCAGTCAGGTATTCTCTTCGTGCTTGGAAAAGCTCATTCTCAGCATCCAATACATCGATCAAAGTACGCTGGCCAAGCTTGAATTGGTCCTCATAGGCATTGCGTGTTTCGATTGCTGATTCAACATGTTGGCGAAGATACGTCATTTGCTGAGCGAGAAAATCTCGTGCATTCCACGCTAACGTCGTACCTTCAACAATGTCACGATAGACCTCTTGCTGAATGGCTTTAGATTCGTGGATGTTGTAAGCCGCTTCACGTTCTCGTGCGCGATCGGCACCTCCAGAGAACAAGTTGTAGCTCACACGCACCATGGCAAGTACTTCATCGTTGTTGCCGCCTACATCCACGCCGCCAGTCGCGCTGGTTCCGTCCGTGCCATCTAGGTTGTCATCCCAACCGGCTGAGAGATCAAACGTCACTTGCGGGTAGTAATTGCCCTGAGCTGAATCCCGTTGTGCGGTTGCGGCGTTAATGTCGTTGCCTGCCACTTTCAGTGTTGGGTGATAGGCGGTAGAGGTATCGAGCGCCTGCTCAAGACTGTCAGGAAGTAATGCTTTGTCTGGGACAGGAATACGCGAATTCTGAGGCGCGACATTGACGAGCTTCTTATACGTGATGTGCGCATCGGAAAGGTTGTTCTTTGATGAAATTAGGTTTGAATGGGCACGGGCAAGGCGGCCCGTGACTTGAGAGAGATCGGCGGTTGAGCCGAGCCCAGAATCTGTCTTTTGCTTCACGGCATCATAAATAGCCTGGTGGCTATCAAGGTTACGTTGGGACAACACGACAATTTTATCGGCGCGCAAATACTCAAGATATGCGCGTGATACTTCTAAGGCGATGTCTTCAGCAGAGGCAAAAAGCGCCCATTGGTCCGCGCTTGCCTCGAACTCTGTTCGGTTGATTTCATTGGCCGTTTGAAAGCCATTAAAGATCACTTGGCGAAGTGAAAGGCCAATCTCACGACGTGTCAGTTCTTTGTCGTCTTCGATGTTTGCATTTAAACCATCACGGCGTGTTGATGGGCTGTCAGTCCATTCTCTGCCTAGCCCGGCATCAAAATCGATGCTTGGGTAGTAACCAGATTCTGCCTGATTCACTTGCTCTTCTGAGGCTTTGAATCGATGAAAGGCTTGTCGAATGGTAGGGTGTGTATCCAACGCCGTTGCAACAGCTTGTTCAAGTGATTGTGCAACGGATGTTGAAGGGAGCAATACAGCTGCCACTGCCAACGCAGCCACGCTCCTTTTTAATGACAGACTGACGCTGTTCTTCATGGGTCTCTCCTTGATTTTTATCATCAACGCTCTCTAAGCGCTGATTCTTTTGCTCTGAGTATCGGGTTAAGCAAGTACTCAAGTACGGTTCGCTTCCCTGTAATAATGTCGACGGAAGTCAGCATGCCTGGAATGATCGGGAGCTCGTCGCCATCATTTTTGGTGAGATTGGATTTTTCGGTGCGGATTCTGACGAGATAGAAGCTATTCCCTTCCTCGTCTTGCGTGGTGTCTGCACTGATGTGTTCAAGCTCGCCATTGAGACCGCCATAACGGGTAAAATCATAGGCGCTGACTTTGACCACCGAGGGCAACCCGGGATGGAGGAATGCGATGTCTTTCGGTGATATTTTGGCTTCAATCAACAATTGGTCTTCAGCAGGAACAATCTCGATCAAGTCGATGCCCGGCTGGACGACACCACCGAGTGTGTTGATGTGGATGGTTTTAATGGTGCCGGTAACTGGGGATGTAATGACTGCTTTATCCACTTTATCCTGCGAACCGACTTGTGCTTGTGTGAGTCGAGATAAGCGGGTTTCTAACTCACTCATTTTCTCGCGCGTGTCGTTACTAAATGCCAATACTGCTTCTCGGCGCTTCAGTATTGCTTCATCCACTATGGCTTTTAGCTTCGGTTGCATGAGTTTGAGTGAATCAAGCTCACCTTTTATGTCATTCACTTGTCGTTCGAGACGAAGTAGGTCGACTTCAGAGACGATGCCACGTTTTGCCAGCGGGATGGTGATCTTCAACTCGCGGCTTATCAATCCGTAACTGTTCGATAGGGTGCGGAGCTTTGATTCAATTTCTCGGCTTTCTTGCTGTTTTTGCAAAATTTGGCGCGCCAAGATCTCCAGCTTGTTTTTCACATCCAACAAGCGACCTTGGTATTCTAATTCCTGACGAGCAACCAGTTCTGGTTCAGCGGCAATGAGGGTGTCAGGGAAGACTAACGGCTGAATGTTGATTTGCACTTTATCGTGCCAATTCGGCGCGTCGGGCGATAACGTAATGCTCTGCAGCTCTTCTCGCATCCGGATGATGTTGGCGCGGAGGCTGGCATCTTCTTCCTCTTGTTGTGCAAGGTCAGAGCGAAAGCGGGTATCGTCGATACGGGCGAGCGGTTCACCTTGCTGAACAAGCTGACCTTCAGAAACGTACATGGCTTGAAGAATGCCGCCATCCAAACTTTGAATGAGCTGCACTTGCGAGGAGGGGATGACCTTTCCTTCACCGCGTGTCATGCGATCTAGTGAAGCAAAGTTCGACCAAACCAACATCACAGCAAAAAAGGCAAACACTCCCCAGATAACCATGCGATATCGAAGCGGTGCATCTGTCAGCATCGCGCCATACACATCGTCAGTCATTTCGAGGTCATCGCGTTTTAACGCATTAGTCATTTTTCTCTCCAGCGTTACTGCTATTTAAACGCGCGAGAACCTTGTCGCGTGGGCCATCCATCACGACGCGACCTTTATCCATGACAATGACGCGATCCACGAGTTGGAGCAGCGCCATCTTGTGCGTGATCATCACCAAAGTGCGCTCTTTTGCGGCGAACTTCATTGAATGAATAAATTGATTTTCCGCGTGAGCATCTAAACTTGCGGTGGGCTCATCCATGATCAAAAGGGGTGGGTCGTTCAGTAGTGCTCGTGCCAGTGCCACGGATTGTCGTTGTCCGCGAGATAAGGCCTCACCGCGCTCGCCAACTTGTTTGTCTAAGCCTTCACTGTCTTGTGACGTGAAAATGCCGACACCAGAGAGTTGGGTTGCTCGGATTAATTGGTGCTCTGTTACCTGACGCGTGCCAAACATAATATTTTCACGAATAGTACCGTGAAAAAGCGTGACATCTTGCGCCAGATAACCCACGTTGCGGCGCAGATCTGCTGGGTGTATTTGCTTTGCATCGACGCCATCAAAACGTAGGCTGCCTTGTGATGGTTGGTAGAGGCCTGCAAGCATTCGAATGAGCGTACTTTTACCTGTTCCGTTTTTGCCCAAGATGGCAACTTTTTCTCCGGCTTTTATGGTGAAGCTGGTGGCGTGAAGGGCATGTTTTTCAGTTTCTGGGTAAAGAAAGCTGACGTTGTCGGCATAAATGTCACCGTTTAATCGCTTACGACTAATCAAATGCCCTTTTTCCGCAAATTCGTCTTCTTGTTCCATCATGGCATTGAGTTGACGCATGCCTGATTGTGTCTGATTCCAGCGGCTCATTAACCCGGCCAGTTGTGCCATGGGTGACACGGCACGGCTTGAGAGCATCACCGCTGCGATGATTCCGCCCATGGTAATGGCTGCATCAGCAACACGATAAACACCAAACACGACGACGGCTACGGAGGTTACTTGCACGATAAACGCGGCAAAGTAGGACACCGAATTGGTGATTTTTTTTACCTTTAGGTTCCAGTTAGCGGTGTGTGCCGTCATCTGTTGCCAGCTTTTTTGAACGATACCTTCGGCCACGTTCGCTTTAATGCTTTCCATCGCCGAGAGGCTTTCGATCAAATGACCATGTTTTTGACTTGCGTACTTATTGGACTCTTCAATGGCCGCTTTAAGTCGAGGCTGGACGAGTAAGGCGTACCCGATAATGGCAATACCTGCGACGACAGGCACTATCGCAAGATCGCCTGCAACCAAGTAGATAATAAAAATGAAGAAAGCTGCAAAAGGCAGATCAACCAAGGTCGTGATAGTGGCAGATGTCAACATGTCACGAATACCATCGAACTCGCCAAGCTGCTTCGCCATGCCCCCGACGCTCTTGGCTCTTTTTTCTAGCGGTATACCCATTAAGCGTGCGAACAGTCTCGAGGACACAATGATGTCGACTTTTTTTCCCGCCACATCAATCAAGTAGGAGCGCATTTTCTTCATTAGAAAATCAAAGCTGAACGCGATAAGTGCGCCTGATGCAAGTACCCACAAGGATTCAAAAGCCAAGTTAGGCAGGACTTTGTCATAGACATTCATGACAAAAAGTGGAGAAACCAGGGCGAACAGATTGACCAATATCGACGCGATGATTGCATCACGGTAGATAGGAGAGGCATCTTTTACTGTCTGCCAAAACCAATGAATTTTGGTGTCATGAAGATGAAGGTCGACACTGTTATCGCCTCGGTATTGGCGCTTAACCAAAAACGCATAACCGACATACATGGCTTCGAGTTCAGCCAAGGATATCTCTTCTTCACCGCCGGTTTCAGACGTTTGGATCAGAGCGAGCCCTTTGTCTTCATCAAGGTGGCGAAGAATGCAGGATTTTTCGTTATTCAAAAGAAGTATGCAAGGCAGCAAAAGCTTTGGAATAGCATGTAACTGCCGACGAGATAGCTTTGCGGTCAATCCAGCGCGCGCTGCTGCTTGCGGAAATAAATCCGGTTTGAGCAACGCGTCAGTCATTGGTAAACCAGCCGTTAAGGCATCGCCAGAGCACGGTGAACCATAGTGTTCGGTGAGTAATACCAAACAATCTAACAACGGGTCGTCAACCGCCTGTGTAGCTGCACTAATGCGCCACTGCGACGGTTTGCGTTCGGCGATACTGACTTCGGTCACCTAGTTCTCTCTATAAATAATTAAAAACACACACGCATCAAAACGAAAAGGGCATGACCAAATGGCCAGTGCCCTAGACGTTATTCGTTTTCAAAATCAATAGTTACAGTTGGTGCATTGACCCCTGCATATCCATCGCTGTCTGTAATTGTGAGCTTAGCTTCTTCTCCATTAATGATGGTATTGACAACGATCCCCCCATCAACGGATGGGTCTAGCCCTTCATTGTCCACTTGTGATTGACTTTTTTTCTGTAGAACAATGTGTTGAGTGACATTGCCATCACTGTCATTTTCTACACCCGTGACGTTAATGGATAACTTAAGCTGGCCATGCTCGTCATAGCCTACTGATAAATTATCTAGGTCACCATTTGATACAGAAACGAGGTCTGATAAATCTAATTTATCTTCATTGACATTAAAATCACCAATGAAGTCAGTGATATGGTCGTATCCGTTGACAGTGCCGAGGTTGACTAAGTCTTCTTTCATCCAAAGGAATGTATCTGCCCCCGCACCGCCTTCAAGCGTGTCTCCTGATTCTCCATTTGCACTAAGGCCTGAACTACGGTGCCCGTTGGCGCCACCTCTAATGATGTCAGCGCCTGCGCCACCAATGATGTTGTCATTCCCTAAGTCACCAAACAGGTAGGCTCCTTCATTTGCGTCGTACGGGTTTTCGAGCTCGAGTTCAAAGCTGCCGTACTTACCAGAGTCATGGTTTAGCAGTCCTTCCTGATGGGCGGTGACTAAATAGCCGGCGTCTTCAAAAAGTTCTTTGGTATAAGGCTCATCATCCCGATTCAACCCGCCTGTTTTTAATATGGCATTGATGTTTGCGTTGATGGCGTCATCGCCACCAAATCCTGAAACGACCATTTTATCTTGAGGATTAGGATTAGGGGTTAGGGTTGCGTCCTTACCAACAATATCGATATGAACTGTCGCAGAGTCAGTGTCACCTTTTTCATCTTGGATGGTGTATTCGAAGTCAAAGTCTTGCTGCTCGCCAGCCTTGAGGTTGTCACCTTGATCAGCGGCTTCGAAAGTGAATCGGCCGTCTTTCCAAATGGTCAACGAGCCTTCGTTAAAGTCAACCGTCGCTTTGCCATCGTCAGTAAACGTCAATGCTTCGCCATTTACTTCGGTGATCGAGAAGGCATGGCCTTCAGGGTCCGAGTCATTGTCGAATAGTGAGCCGCTGATAGTATCGGCATCTGAATTATCGGGTGTTAAACCTTCTTCAACGATGAAGGCGTCGTTCAGAATGGTAATTTCAGTAATGACAAAATCAGACGCATCGCCACTGGTTTGTGATTCACCGTCTTTTGTTCGTGGAAGGGCTTCAAACACAACATAAGAAAACGGCGTGTTTGAGAAGATGGTAAATGTCCCTTTGTCACCTGAATCTAACGAGAATGATTGGGTCTTGATGAGATTGCCATCGGCATCGTAAAGCTTATATTGACCGACTTCAGTACCATTCTCTTCGGCAAACAACCGCGAAACACCAAACGCTAATGCCTTAATAGGATTGGTTAAATCAATGCGCAAAGCTTCGGACGAGTCTGTCTCATGGTCGTATTCCACTTGATAAGGAACATTTCCCGCGCCATCACCACGCGCATTGTCAGCCACACCCATACCGTATTTGTTGTCTAGGTGCTTGGAATTTTCGGTTACTGTATCCCCAGCCCCGCTTAGTGAGCCATCGGCATTAAAGGCTTCCCCTTTTTTGAATGCTTTGACGGTGAAAAAGCCATTGCCGTCCAGGTTTGCCCACCCATCCGTTTTGGATGTGGTGAACAACACGTCATCCCCATCGTCATTGGCATTCACTTCATTAACGTAGATATGAATATTTGCCGACTCGAGAGATTTATTTGTACCGTCGGTGGCGAAGTATTCAATCTGAACGGGGCCATTGTAGTCAGGGCTTGGTTGGAAAGTGATGCCGTTTTGCCCCAATGCTAAAGAGCCGGCATCGCTTGGCACTAATACAAAGCTGCTTAGATCATCTTTATTCCAAACACTGACTGTGTCCCCAGTATCTGGGTCGGTGTCGTTTTTGGTGATGTCAGTGAAAGCAATGAAAATACCATCAGCATCACTGTTGTTGACCCAATAGGGATGGGGGCCACCTACTTCAATGTTACCTTCGTCATAATCGTCTTTAGCGACAGGTGGGTTGTCCTTATCGATGACTGTTGAGGATACTGTTGCGCTTCCTTCAACGATCTTTCCTGATAGGTCTTCGATCCCCTGAGCGACACTTTCGAAGCTTTCACTGGTCACTTGGGTGATGTTACCAACGATGGTTTCCAATCCCTCAACGTGCGCGTCATTATTGACGGTCAACGAGATCGTTTGAAGCTCTGTTCCTGCTTCAAATACGTAGCTGTTATTGAGGTTGTTGGTTGAGGAGAAATCATCGAGCGATAGCTGCCCGTCGCGGCCTAAAGACCAATCAACGTTAACTGAAACAGTCTGTCCTGCTTCCAATTGTACTTTGTCACCGTTTTCATCAACCAGTGACAAGGTGAACTCGAGAGTGGGCTCTCCTTCTTCGTTTACTTGTGTTTGTGCTGCTGTAAAAGTAACGAAGAATGATTCTGTAGAACTTGAGGCATCTTCATCCTCGATGACATGCGTAACATCGCCAGAGGTAACGACATTTTCATAATTGTTGACGATCTTTCCTTGCACATCGCCCAGCGAAATGGAGACAGTTTCGCCACTGTCTTTGAAGTTGTCATCGGTCGCCGTTATGTCAAAAGGTTTGCCCAGAACAACGGAACCATTTTTGGCGATGCCAGACGTTTCGATATCGCTGTTGTTGCTGTGATTCAAATCAGCGCCTTCAGAGATGGTGACTATTACTTTTCCGCGATTCGCATCGGAGAGCGTTACGTTCCCGCTATCATCAATGTCTGCAAGGATTTCACCGCTAGGCGCAACAGGGAGCGCGATGTACTGAATGGTATCGCTTTCAGCTTCGGTCAGTATCTGGCTGCCATCAGCTTCGACAGGGGAACCGTTATCTAAAACAAGTTTGCCCGAACCATCTGCGACGAAGAGTTTTACGGAAACAGACTCACCCTCCAGTCCGACTTCATCTGAAATATTGGCTTTTGCTGTCGCCTGTGCTTTTTGAGGCTTGCCATTGCTACCCAGTTCACCTTCTCGAACGATTTCAAAGCTCGACTGGCTGATTTGCGTCACATGCGCTTTTAAGCTTTCAGACCCTTCTTTCAAAGAGTCATCTTTAACATGCACAGTCAAACCGTCTGATGTGCTACTTTCGCCGCCATTGATGGTGACTATGGTAGGAAGGCCGTCATGGTCAACAAAATCAGCACTGTTGCTCGATCCATTCCAACTGATTCGAACGTCGACAGATTCACCTGTCGGCACTTTGACGGGTTCTCCATTTGCGTCAACCAGAGAGACGGTGTAAGTGATCATTGCATCATCTGATTCCGTCACATCGCCAGAACTTTCGATAACGACATAAACGGTGTCATTTGTGTCTCTGTCACTGTGGTGTTCATCTCGGATGGTGGTCGTGACCTTGTCATCGCTACTGACGACTTTTTCATAGGTTTGTTCTAAAGAGGCGATTTGATCATCAGTGAGCTCAGCTTTAACGGTGAATTCTTCTTTTACTTCTCGGTAGAGATCATCGAGCGCCTTGGCTGAAAACGCGTCGTTTAACTTTACAGTGATGGTTTGACCATTGAGATCAAAATCCGCAGACCCGTTTTGATTCAGACCAAGATCCGAGAAGGAAACATTGATTTCAGATTGATTTCCTTCGTCGATGATATTGCCATTGCTGTCTACAAGAACCGCTTTGTAAACCGCCTCATTGGTGCCTTCTTCGACATTTTCATTGATGGTATTCGTGCTGACGAGCTTGCCATTAACCACAGCGAAAATTTTCACGGAGACGGTGTCTTCAGCGTCAGACGTTGATTCGTCTTCAATTTTTACGACAGCTTTGGCTTTTCCTTTTGATGGAATACCATTGTTACCTAACTTGCCTTCAACGACCTTTTCGAATGAATCTTGCTTGATGTTCTTAATGTGGGTGACGAGTTTCTCTGTGCCTTCATTGAGGTTGTCATCTTTGACCTCAATGTCGAATGAGGCGTGACTTTCACCGCCCTCAATGATTATCGATTTCGGGAGATCAGTGCCTTCGGCAAAGTCTTCCTTCTCGGTTGAGCCTTTCCATTTTAAGTTGATGGTAACGGATTCATTGTTTGGAACGCTGACTTCATTTCCGTTTTGGTCAACAAGTGTGACGGTGTAGGTAATTGTTTCACCGTCGGATTCTTCAACTTTCTTATCACCATTTATTTCGATGATGGCAAAAATGGTATCAATGTCATCTTCGACTAGTGTTGTCACCGTCGAATTATCTGTTGTGAGGTCTTCAAACTCAGTACCACCTGAAATGCCAGTAATTGATGCCTCGGCAGTATCCGACTCTATAAAGACATCGTCCCTATTCACAATGAATTCAACGTCTTTTGTGCTCTCACCTTCTTTGAACGTAACGTCTTTCGATGAGCCGTCTGGCAGCTGAATTGTTACGATGACATTGTCATCATTAGCCACTTCAACCGCATCGCCATCAGCATCTTGTAATTCGATGGTGTAGGTAATCTTGCCGCCATCTTCTGAGGCGGAACTTGAACCTGATAGCTTGGCTGTAATGACATCGCCATCATCAGTAATGTGGGTATTTACATCTTTTCCATCTTTTTGCAGGTCTTCCAGCGGGGCTTTATCACCGCTTTCTTGCACCGTGGCAATGCTGTTGGTGATGTTATCGGACGCATAGATGTCATTCTCGACTGTGACGTCTATTTCACCGGATGTTTCGTTAGCCTTGATGGTGATGGTTTCACCATTGGCCAATGTCACTGTGATGTCATTCTTGGCGACACCGCCTTCTAATGTGGCGGTGTAAGTGATCTTGCCACCTTCGTTGACCTCGTCAGACGCAGTGAGTTTGACGGTCACGGTATCATTGGTGTCCTCAACAGAGACGGTGACGCTGTCTGGTGAGGTGAGAGATTCAAAGTCACCGCCCGTGACGGTTACGTCATAGGTGGTATCAGACGCATCAACCACGACATCTTCACCGTTGTTGATATCGAATGGCGTGGAGGTCACCAAGGTGCCTGGCGTGTAGTCGGTGCCGAAGGTCAAGGTGGCACCGTTGCTTAGGGTTACCGTCACGTCAGTCTTTGGTGTGTGGTCGAGCGAGCCTGTGATGGTGGCTTTGTCGCTGCCTTCTTTTGCCGTGACATTGCTCAGCGTTAGGGTTGCCGCATCGCCGTTTTCGATGATATCAACCACAGTAGTGGTGACGGCTTTGCCATCTGATTGCAGGTCTTCCAGCTTAGCGTTATCACCGCTTTCTTGCACCGAGGCGATGCTGTTGGTGATGTTGTTGGAGGTGTAAATGTCGTTAGCAACGTCCGTGGTGACTGTGCCCGATGTTTGACCTGCGCTGATGGTGATGGTCTCGCCATTCGCCAGTTTGACGGTAATGTCATTTTGGGCTTCACCGCCCACGAGGGTTGCGGTATAGGTGATTTCGTCACCTTCGTTGACAGAGCCAGAAGCGGTCAGTTTCACCGTCACAGTGTCGCTATCATCTACCACTGTATTTTTCACCGAACCTTGCAGCCTTACATCTTCAAAGCTGTTACTTGATACGTTATCGATGTTTACGGTCAGTGCTTGGTCAACTTGCTGATAAAGGTCATCAGCACGGACATCAACAGTCACCGAGCCTTCACTTTCACCCGCTTTGATGGTGATGGTTTCCGCGTTGCTCAAGGTAACCGTGATGTCTTCATTGGTTGGGGCATTCAAGGTCACGGTGTATGTGATGGTGCCACCCTCTGTAATGTCTTGCCCGTTGGTGGCCGAGCTTAAGGTGGCGGTGGTGATGTCATTGTCATCCACCACTGTATTTTTCACCGAACCTTGCAGCCTTACATCTTCAAAGCTGTTACTGGATACGCTATCGATGATTACGTTAAGCGCTTGATCACCTTGCTGATAAAGGTCATCAGCACGGACATCAACAGTCACCGAGCCTTCACTTTCACCCGCTTTGATGGTGATGGTTTCCGCGTTGCTCAGGGTGACCGTGAGGTCTTCATTGGTTGTAGCATTCAAGGTCACGGTGTACGTGATGGTGCCGCCTTCTGTAATGTCTTGCCCGTTGGTGAGCGAGCTTAAAGTGAAGGTGGTGGTGTCAGAATCATCTATCACGGTATGCGTGACGTTCCCGACTAAAAGGGTGCTTTCAAAAGTGTTGTTTGAGACATTGTCTATTGTAACGTTTATCGTCTGGTCATCTTGGGTGTAGTGATCGTCATCGCGAACACTCGCATCGACGGAGCCGGATAGTTCACCCGCTTTAATAGTGATGGTCTGTTGGTTACTCAACGTTACGGTAATGTCTTCGTTTGCCTCGGCGCTCAAGGTCACTATGTAAGTAATCTTGCCACCTTCAATGACTGTGCCGTTTGCGGTGTTAGCGCTGAGTGTGATGGTCGTGACATCACTGTCATCAACAACCTGATTCGTCACCGTACCTTCAGGCGTAGAGCTATCAAAACTATTCTCAGAAATGTTGTCGATGGTGGCGGTCAGTGCTTTGTCGTCATCTCTGTAGAGGTCATCCTCTCGCGTGCTGACTGTGACTTGTCCAACGGTTTCACCCGCCAGCACCGTAATGTTTTCGCCATTGCTTAGGGTGATGGTGATATCTTCTTGTGCTTGTTCGTTAAGCGTGACGATGTAGGTGATTTCACCCCCTTCCACAATGTCTTTTCCATTCGTGTCAGATGAGAGCGTAAAGGTCGCATCGATGGTCGGCGTTGGCACTATAGGTGTGAGCGGTTCCGTTGGGACAGAGTCATCGCTGCCAGGGGCTAAGCGAGTGTCTGTGGTATCACCTCTTTCCACCCTGACAGTATTAAATTCACGACTAACCCCTTCGGTGTCGTATCCCGCTTTGGCTAATGTTTCGCTCGCGGCGCGGCTGATTGTGGTTGGGGTTTGAGAGCCTGTGTTGGAGGTTGACCCTCCTGCGGCGGTGGCTTCTAGCTCTTGCGTGGGGTCGAAGTTTTCATTGAGTAGAAGTGCTTGCAAGGCTGCAATTTCTGCATCTTGACTAAAGCTGTCGAGCGATAATTCATCTGTTTCGGTTACACCTATCGGCAGTACGCTCCCATCTTCTAATGCAAGGAGGGCGTCAGCACCTTCTGGAACAATGATTTCAGTACCTAACGTGATGTCTGTTAATTCAGAAAGATGAACGTCTTTTCCATTAACTTTGACATGAACGTTTCCGTTGACCGAAATGACTGTCGCGGGCTGCTTGGTAATGATCGAATCCATGAACGCTTTCCTGCAGATAGGTGAAACAAATGTGTATGCATCTATATAGACACATAAGTCTCATATATGTGACAACTTAAAACAATCAGAATTTTAGTGGTTGTTTAAGAAGATGTTTCAAAGGGTGATAAGTGCTGTAAAATTTCATTGATGGTTAATTGCTGATTTGTATGTGATATTTCAGGGGTTTCTCTGTATGTATTATTAAATAAATACACTTATAGGTAAGGCGTTAGCTCGCGAGGTTCTTTCACGTGAGTTTATGGTTTTGAGGGGCATTTCGCGTAACAACAACACTGGGCGATAATTATCTCAGCGTAATTTAGGCTTCAACGTTGAGTCTATGCGCCAGATCGTACAAAATACCCGCCGATCACATATGACGCGCAGAATTGCGGTACCTTCAGGTTCCTCCGCACTGCCTAAACCGGAAATTGTCTAAGCATGTCAAACTCTCCATTCCAACAAGAAGTCGACAAACGCCGTACGTTTGCGATTATTTCGCACCCGGATGCCGGTAAAACAACGATCACCGAAAAGGTTCTGTTGTTCGGAAACGCGCTCCAGAAAGCCGGTACTGTAAAAGGTCGAGGCTCTAACCAGCATGCGAAATCTGACTGGATGGAAATGGAAAAAGAACGTGGTATCTCGGTGACAACGTCCGTGATGCAGTTCCCTTACAACGATTGCTTGGTAAACCTTCTCGATACACCGGGACACGAAGACTTCTCTGAAGATACTTACCGTACATTGACGGCTGTTGACTCATGTTTGATGGTTATCGATGCCGCAAAAGGTGTTGAGGATCGCACACGTAAGTTGATGGAAGTGACGCGTCTGCGCGATACGCCGATCGTCACCTTCATGAACAAATTGGACCGTGATATTCGTGATCCAATGGAAGTGCTTGATGAAGTTGAAAATGAGCTGAAAATTGCTTGTGCACCGATTTCATGGCCAATTGGTTGTGGTAAAGAATTCAAAGGTGTTTACCACATCCACCGTGATGAATCGATTCTGTATCAAACAGGTCAAGGCCACACCATCCAAGAAAAACGCATCATTAAAGGGTTGAACAACCCAGACCTTGATACGGCGATTGGTGATGATCTTGCTGCGCAATTGCGTGAAGAGCTTGAACTGGTTATGGGCGCGTCGCATGAGTTCGATCAAGAGCTGTTTTCGAAAGGCGAACTAACACCAGTATTCTTCGGTACGGCATTGGGTAACTTTGGCGTTGACCATATGCTAGATGGCTTGACGGAGTGGGCACCTAAGCCGTTGTCTCGCCAAGCGCATGAGCGTGCGGTTGAATCAGGTGAAGAAAAATTCAGTGGTTTCGTGTTTAAGATCCAAGCAAACATGGATCCAAAACACCGCGACCGCATTGCATTCATGCGTATCGTGTCTGGCAAATACAGCCAAGGCATGAAAATGAAGCATGTACGCACCGGTAAAATGGTGTCTATCTCTGATGCTGTAACCTTCATGGCGGGTGACCGTTCACGTGCAGCTGAAGCCTATGCGGGCGACATCATTGGCTTACACAACCACGGCACGATTCAGATTGGTGACACCTTCACACAAAGTGAAGATTTGAAGTTCGCTGGTATTCCCAACTTCGCTCCAGAATTGTTCCGTCGCATTCGTTTGCGTGATCCACTGAAGCAAAAACAATTGCTAAAAGGCCTTGTTCAGTTGTCTGAAGAAGGTGCAGTGCAGGTGTTCCGTCCACTGATCTCAAACGATTTGATCGTGGGTGCGGTCGGTGTGCTTCAGTTTGACGTGGTTGTTGCGCGTTTGAAATCTGAGTACAACGTAGAAGCTATCTATGAACCAATAAACGTTGCGACAGCGCGTTGGGTTGAATGCACTGATGGTAAGAAGTTGGATGATTTCCAGCGTAAGAACCAATCTAACCTTGCGCTTGATGGTGGTGACAACTTAACGTACATCGCGCCAACCATGGTAAACCTCAATTTGACGCAAGAGCGTCATCCTGATGTCAGTTTCCGCGCCACTCGCGAGCATTGATTCAGCACTGTTGCGTTTGGCAACATGCCTGATCTAAACAAAAGCCGTCTTAATTGACGGCTTTTTTGTATGCTAAGGGAAAATGAAAAAGGAATTCAGATGATAGATACTCACTGCCACTTCGATTTCCCTCCTTTTAGTGATGATCCTGCTTATTGGGTCTCTCGCTCCGTGGATGCGGGGCTCACGTCGATCATCGTGCCTAGTGTGACGGCGGATCGATGGCCATCTGTGCAATCGCTCTCTACCTCTCATTCTCCGCTCTATTTTGCCGTGGGCTTGCACCCTGTGTGGTCATCTTCACACAAGGAGGGAGACATCGCCGCGTTGGAAGCGTTTTTAGCGACATCCCCTGAAAAGTGTGTTGCGGTAGGCGAGTGTGGGCTGGATTTTATGATCGATGATGCAAACCCTCAGGCACAAATTGACATATTGAAGCAGCAACTCACCCTTGCAGAAACATTCCAACTTCCCGTGATTCTCCACTGTCGAAAAGCACACAATGAACTGCTGCAGGTGCTCAATGGCTTTCCAAATGTAAAAGGTGTTTTGCACGCATTTAGTGGCAGCAAAGAGATGGGGCTGAACTATATTAAACGGGGTTTTTTGCTCGGTATCGGCGGAACTATCACCTACGAGCGTGCCAATAAGACGCGAAACGCAATTTTAGAGTTACCGCTTTCGGCGATGGTGTTGGAAACGGATGCACCGGACATGCCTGTCTCTGGCTATCAAGGTGAGCCCAATTTACCTGAGCGTTTATTGCTCATCGCTGAGGCCCTATCTGGTTTAAAAGGCAGCAATGTTGGTGAAGTTATTCAAGCCACATCCCAAAATGCACGTCGGCTATTTTCGTTGAACAGCGAGATTTCATCGTTTGCCTAAACGTTTGCGTAAGACATGCGTCACAAAACATGATCAACATCACCTTTATGAATGAATTGCGCCGTAATTTTCACTCTAAGTGTGACTAATGCATTCCTATGGGCGCGAACTCAAGCGTATAATCGCCGCCGGAAATACATTCCAATTTGTCGAGACGCCAAGATTTTTTTAGGAACCCCTTAATATGAGCCTGATTATGAGCCTTGTAGGGATGGTTGTACTGCTAGCTATCGCAGTGCTTCTATCTGATAACCGCAAAGCAATTAACATTCGTACCGTTGGTGGTGCGTTTGCTATCCAGTTTATCCTGGGTGGTTTTATCCTGTTCGTTCCGTGGGGCCAAACCCTGCTGAATGGTATGGCAAACGCAGTACAGAACGTGATTAACTACGGTAAAGATGGTATTGGCTTCCTGTTTGGTAGCCTGGTTAACTTCTCTGTAGATGGCATTGGTTTTATCTTTGCTTTCCAAGTGTTGCCAACCGTTGTTTTCTTCTCTGCGCTGATCAGCGTACTTTACTACCTAGGTATCATGCAGTTTGTTATCCGCATTCTGGGTGGCGCACTACGTAAAGTACTGGGTACTTCACATGCAGAATCTATGTCTGCAACTGCGAACATTTTCGTAGGTCAAACTGAAGCACCTTTGGTTGTTCGTCCTTACGTACCAAAAATGACCCAATCAGAGCTGTTCGCAGTAATGTGTGGTGGTATGGCATCTGTTGCAGGTGGTGTACTAGCAGGTTACGCAGCGATGGGTGTTCCTCTTTCTTACCTGATTGCCGCTTCATTCATGGCAGCACCGGGTGGTCTTCTGTTCGCGAAAATCATCAAGCCTGAAACTGATCAGCCTATTGATCAGTTCGGTAAAGATTCTGACGATGAAGAAGAAGACAAGCCTGCAAACCTTATCGATGCAGCTGCTGGCGGCGCATCTTCTGGTATGCAACTTGCGCTGAACATCGGTGCAATGCTGTTGGCATTCATCGGCCTTATCGCGCTGATCAACGGTATGTTGAGCGGCGTTGGTGGTTGGTTTGGTATCGAAGGTCTGACCCTTGAGTGGTTGCTCGGTAAGGTGTTCGCACCGCTTGCATTCCTTATCGGTGTGCCTTGGTCTGAAGCTGACCTAGCAGGTTCTTTCATCGGTCAGAAGATCGTTGTGAACGAATTCGTTGCTTACCTGAACTTCACGCCAATGATTGCAGAACTGTCAGACAAGACTGTTGCGATTATCTCGTTCGCACTGTGTGGTTTTGCTAACCTGTCTTCTGTTGCTATCCTTCTGGGTGGTCTAGGCAGCATCGCACCAACACGTCGCCACGACATCGCACGCTTTGGTATGAAAGCTGTTGCTGCAGGTACACTGTCTAACTTGATGAGTGCGACCATTGCAGGCTTCTTCCTGACGCTAGCTGCTCTGTAATTTAGCCGTAAAAAAGACGTTGAAAACCGCCTCCTCGTGAGGCGGTTTTTTTATGCCTGTTACGACAAAAGAAGCCGTGCTCAATACGGATTGAAGGAGTCGTAATTATTCCCCACGAATAAGACACAGACATGCCAGATCGCGGCGTATATTTTTAAGTGCTGTTGATAAGAGAAAACACAGTGTTGATGAGACGAATAATCAACACTGTGTTTTTCAACAGAAACAGGTAACACCTAGTGCTTGCTGAAGAACATTGGTAAAATTGGTGAGCGCTGTCAAAGATTCAGAGGTGGTATTTCACTAAATTTCATCTCAGTTTCACACAGTCAGCGGAGCAGTGAAACATAGACGCCTGAGTGAACCGGATCTGCATCGGTACTTGGGTAGACATCCCGGCAACGGGGTGCGCGGCAACAAGGATTGTTGGTTGGTTTGATGTTTATTTGAATATGCACAATAAGCACACCAAACTTCATGGAGCCAAGTCCGCTCATCAAATTGAACGTCATCTTTTGATGTTGAGTTTGTCACTTGGTTTTGAAAATTTAGACTGGAGAAAGTCATGAGCGAATTAAAAGCAGCAGCACTACGTGCCCTTAAACTGATGGATCTTACTACCCTGAACGATGACGACACTGACGCGAAAGTTATCGAACTGTGTAAGAGCGCGAAAAGCCCTGCTGGCAACACTGCTGCTATCTGCATCTACCCACGCTTCATCCCTGTTGCAAAAAAGCAGCTTCGTGAGCAAGGTACCCCTGAGATTAAAATCGCGACCGTGACTAACTTCCCGCACGGCAACGACGACATTGAGATCGCGGTTGCTGAAACCAAAGCGGCAGTGGCTTACGGCGCTGATGAAGTTGACGTTGTATTCCCATACCGCACGCTGATCGCTGGCGATGAAAACACAGGCTTCGAACTGGTTAAGCAGTGTAAAGCAGCGTGTGGCGATATTACGCTGAAAGTGATCATCGAAACGGGCGAACTGAAAGAAGCGGCGTTGATCAAACGTGCTTCTGAGATCGCTATCGAAGCGGGCGCTGATTTCATCAAAACCTCAACGGGTAAAGTGCCTGTTAACGCAACCCCTGAATCTGCTGAAATCATGCTGACCGTGATCAAAGACATGGGTGTTGCTGAGAAAGTCGGTTTCAAACCTGCTGGCGGCGTACGTACTGCGGAAGACGCAGCAGAATACCTTGCGATGGCAGATCGCATCCTTGGTGGTGAGTGGGCGGACAACGCACACTACCGTTTTGGAGCTTCAAGCCTACTTGCGAACCTGCTTCACACCTTGGGTGAAGGCGAGAAAGCGGCAGAAGGCGGCTACTGATCCTCTCGATTATGTAGCGATCGGGGAGTGCGATGCATTCCCCATCCAATAGACCTTCGTCTGTTCCTTGTTTGTGAGGTGTATTATGTACCTTCCCCAAGAAATCATCAGAAAGAAACGCGACAACATCGCGCTAACGTCTGACGAGATTAACTTTTTTATCAAAGGCGTGGCGAGCGACACTGTCTCTGAAGGACAAATAGCCGCGTTTGCAATGGCTGTGTATTTCAATGACATGACCATGGATGAGCGCGTCGCACTGACCTGTGCAATGCGTGATTCTGGCATGGTGATTGATTGGTCACACATGCATTTTGATGGCCCTATCGTCGATAAACACAGTACCGGCGGTGTGGGTGATGTCACCTCGTTAATGCTAGGCCCAATGGTGGCAGCATGTGGTGGCTTTGTACCGATGATTTCAGGCCGTGGCTTGGGTCATACTGGCGGTACGCTGGATAAATTAGAGTCTATTCCGGGCTACAACATTACGCCGACCAATGACGTATTTGGTCAGGTAACCCGTGAAGCGGGTGTCGCCATCATCGGCCAAACGGGCGATTTAGCCCCCGCTGATAAGCGTGTATACGCAACGCGTGATGTGACCGCAACTGTCGATAGTATTTCGCTTATTACGGCGTCGATTTTGTCGAAGAAGCTGGCTGCAGGTCTGGAATCACTCGTGATGGACGTGAAAGTAGGGTCAGGCGCCTTCATGCCGACGTACGGACAGTCCGAAGAATTAGCGAAATCGATTGTCGCTGTTGCTAACGGTGCGGGAACACGCACCAGTGCGCTGCTGACTGACATGAACCAAGTACTGGCGTCGAGTGCAGGTAATGCCCTCGAAGTGAAAGAAGCCGTACAGTTCCTCACTGGCGAATACCGTAACCCGCGTTTGTATGCGGTCACGATGGCGCTATGTGCAGAGATGTTGGTGATCAGTGGCTTGGCAGCTAACGACGCTGAAGCAAAACAAAAACTGCAAGCTGTGCTGGATAACGGCAAGGCGGCAGAATGTTTCGGTAAAATGGTGGCAGGCCTAGGCGGGCCGCTCGATTTCGTAGAAAATTACGGTAAGTACTTGGCGACCGCCAATGTCATCAAACCTGTCTTTGCACCCAACGCGGGGTTTGTCTCTGCAATGGATACACGTGCAATGGGGATGGCAGTGGTTGGGCTCGGCGGCGGACGCCGTGTTGCCAGTGACACCATTGACTACTCAGTGGGCTTTAGCGATGTGATCCGGTTAGGAACGCAGGCTGATAGCTCAACACCGCTGGCGGTTGTGCATGCGAAGGACGAAGCGCAATGGCAACAAGCTGCGGAACAACTTCAGGCCGCGATGGTTATCGCTGACAACGCACCTCAGGCAACGCCAGATGTGTATCGTCAAATTGGCCCACAAGACGTCTAACGGAGGCGACCATGAAACGCGCTATTATTTTGGTTCTTGATTCATTCGGGATCGGGGCATCTGAAGACGCCGTCAAATTTGGCGACGTAGGTGCAGATACGCTAGGTTCAATCGCGAAAGCGTGTGCAGCAGGCGAAGCAAATAATGAAGACCGCCAAGGTCCTCTTAACTTACCGAATCTGACACGTCTAGGTCTGGGTAAAGCTGGCGAAGAATCGTCAGGCGCTTTCCCGGCAGGTCTTGATCCTAACGCTGAGATTATCGGTGCTTATGGCCATGCGAAAGAATTGTCGTCAGGCAAAGATACGCCGTCTGGTCACTGGGAAATTGCAGGTGTGCCTGTGCTGTTTGATTGGGGATATTTCACCGACAAAGAAAACAGCTTCCCGAAAGAACTGACTGACCGTATTCTAGCGCGCGCTGGTCTTTCCGACTTTTTGGGTAACTGCCATGCATCAGGCACGGAAGTGCTGGATGCGCTGGGTGAAGAACACATGAAGACTGGTCTTCCTATCTTCTATACCTCTGCAGACTCGGTGTTCCAAATTGCATGTCACGAAGAAACCTTCGGTCTGGATCGCTTGCTTGAGCTTTGCCAGATTGCACGTGAAGAATTGGAAGACTACAACATTGGTCGCGTTATCGCGCGTCCGTTCATTGGTCCGGGTAAAGGTCAATTTGAACGTACCGGTAACCGTCGTGACTTGTCTGTAGAGCCGCCAGCAACAACCGTGCTTCAAAAGCTGGTTGAAGAAAAATCTGGTGAAGTTATCTCAATCGGTAAGATTGCAGATATCTATGCGCATGTTGGTATCACCCAAAAAGTGAAAGCAACGGGCTTAGAAGCTTTGTTTGATGCCACCAAAGACGCGATTAAAGTGGCCGGTGACAACAGCTTGGTCTTCACTAACTTCGTTGATTTTGATTCACACTACGGCCACCGCCGTAACGTTGCTGGCTATGCCGCTGCACTGGAGTATTTCGATAAACGTCTACCAGAAATTATCGAGATGCTTGATGAAAACGATCTTCTGATCCTGACCGCTGACCACGGTTGCGATCCAACCTGGCCGGGCTCTGATCACACGCGTGAACACATCCCTGTTTTGGTTTATGGCGAGAAAGTGCCAGCGGGCTCATTGGGCCGTCGCGAAACCTTTGCTGATATTGGCCAAACATTGGCTCAGTACTTTGGTACTTCAGATATGGAATACGGTAAATCATTCCTGTAATCCGACTTACTTTGATAAAAAGGAACTAACAAATGGCAACTCCACATATCAATGCCGAAATGGGTGATTTTGCAGACGTCGTTCTAATGCCAGGCGACCCGCTACGTGCTAAGTACATTGCTGAAACTTTCCTTGCTGACGTGAAGCAGGTTTGTGATGTTCGCAACATGTACGGTTACACCGGTACTTACAAAGGTCGTAAGATCTCTGTCATGGGTCATGGTATGGGTATCCCATCGTGCTCAATCTACGCGACTGAGCTGATCAAAGACTTCGGCGTGAAGAAAATCATCCGTGTGGGTAGCTGTGGCGCAGTACGTGAAGACGTAAAACTGCGTGATGTTGTTATCGGTGTTGGCGCATCTACCGATGCAAAAATTAACCGTACTCGTTTCAACGGTCATGACTTTGCAGCGATTGCAGATTTCGACATGACCCGCAACGCGGTTGATGCAGCGAAAGCAAAAGGCATCAACGTACGTGTTGGTAACATCTTCTCTGCAGACCTGTTCTACTCACCAGAGCCAGCATTTTTCGACACTATGGCGAAGTACGGCATCCTAGGTGTAGAAATGGAAGCGGCAGGTATCTACGGTGTTGCCGCTGAGTTCGGTGCGAAAGCACTGACCATCTGTACCGTATCTGACCACATCAAGACCGGCGAACAAACAACGTCTGAAGAGCGTCAAACTACGTTCAATGAAATGATTGAAATCGCACTTGAATCTGTACTGCTAGGCGACGCTGAAGAAGCGTAATCGACACAGTTCGGAAAGAAAAAAGGATGGCTTCGGCCATCCTTTTTTGTGTTCAAAATCTGTCAGTTTCGAGTTTCGAGTTTCGAGTTTCGAGAAGAGAGCAGATCACCTCGGTCAACGATAATCTCTAGTCTCTAGTCTCTAGTCTCTAGTCTCTAGTCTCTAGTCTCTAGTCTCTAGTCTAGGCACTCACATCTCGCTCTTTCAATCATTATTTTTCAGCAAAAACGTCGAGCGCCATAAATCCTTTCGACTTGCGAAAGTGAAAATCAGCAACGCGCCTGTCACGATGGCGACGAGGATCATGGCACGCACCAAGTTGATGCTCTGCTCTAAACGGTTTGATGCCGCTTTAATCACTTCTGCGTGTTCAAGCGTGATGCGCACAAAACCTGCCATATGGCCGTCATGTGAAATAGGTTCAACCAATTGCTGACGACCAATGCTCGCGACTGACAATGGGGTGTTGATGCCAGTCAGTTGCTCAAGGGGCATCGCGCCTACAGAGCTTGCAAGCAAATTACCGCGCTGGTCATAGACCGCCGCATCAAGGATCAGTTTCTCTTCTTGCAGGCGTGCAACCAACCCATCAAGGACGTCAATTTGATCGTTAGTCACAGCTGGGTATGCCGTGGCCGCCGCTTGACGCAGGATCACACGGGAAAGAGATTCTGTTTGCTCATATAACATTTTGTAGTTGCGATTGTTCAGTTGGTTGCTGTACATAAAGAGCATCATGATGGTCGAGAAACCCGCGACAACCACGAAAAATTGCCAAAGTCGGCGTAGTCGTTTTTTATTTATTTGTAGCATAAGCTGTCCAAAGCCAAGAGCGGGCAGAGGCTCCGCAAAAATTCAGCGCGACTTCAGTTTGCTGCCCAAGTTGAAAAAATGCAAGTCACCCCTTGGCTTAACACGTTGCTATGGCTAATGTGATCACTCGCACTCTTTGATATAGTAAAGCGAGTTTTCGATAAGGATATTATTTGCAATGGATGCAACGTCAGTTTTCGCAATTAAGAAGCACACTAAACTCTTAACACGCTTTCCCTCTATCCGCCATTTTCGTCCATCAGATTGCCGACAAGCAGGCTGGATGCTTTATGGTTTTCATATTAGCCCTTCCTACCTTGATGATTTTGCCTTTTTAACCGGCGAAGCTGTTAAACCGCTGGCAGGCTGGACGGTTGGCCCTTATGAAGTGCTATTAATGCGCGGTGAGTTGACCCCTGAAATGATGGCTCTCGCTGACGCACTCTCACTTGATTGTGCGTTACTCGACAATATTCCTAACTTGTTCGAACCTGGCCTTGCGCTGTTCGACATGGACTCCACTGCCATTCAAATTGAATGCATCGATGAAATCGCCAAGCTGGCGGGCGTGGGCGAGCAAGTTGCCGCGGTAACCGAACGTGCCATGCAAGGCGAGCTCGATTTTGAGCAAAGCCTCCGTGAGCGTGTAGGTACATTGAAGGGCACGGATGTGTCTGTGCTTGAGCAAGTGCGAGACAGCTTACCCTTGATGCCTGGCATGCGCCAATTAACGGCATCGCTGCAAGCGCGGGGCTGGAAAGTGGCGATCGCATCGGGCGGCTTTACGTGGTTTTCTGATTCACTGCGTGACCAGCTTTCTCTTGCTCACGCTGAGTCTAACCAACTTGTCATTGAAAACGGCAAGCTAACCGGCGAAGTGACAGGGCAGGTGGTCGATGCACAACGCAAGGCAGATATTCTCGATGATTTGACCTATCGCTATGAATTAACGCCGACCAATACGATTGCTGTCGGTGATGGCGCAAATGACCTGAAAATGATGTCAGCCGCGGGCTTGGGCATTGCGTACCACGCGAAGCCGAAAGTGCAGAAAGAAGCGCAAGTGGCGATCCGCCATGCCGATCTTGGTGGCGTCCTGTGCGTGTTGTCGGCATCGTTACTGCCACAACGTTTGAGCTGGAAAGGCTAACGCCCCTCAGCGTTATCTTGCTGTAACCTGAATCTAAAAATGTAACCCGAATATGAAAAAGGCCACGTGTTTCCATGTGGCCTTTTTAGTGTCTGAAATGTACGGGGTGATGGTTGTTATAACCTGAGTAGGACTTCATCGGTCACGTCAGTCATCTCTCCATAGACACACAGGTCAATGAACTCGCCTTCAAGCTGCCTGGCTTTCAGGGATGATTGCATCATGATTTCTTCAACCACCGCCGAGTTGAGATATTGACCGCCTTCATTAATGGGCTGCAGCCAGTTTCTCACCGCGAAGAATTTCCCTTTCTTACGGGCTTGCGACACGAAAAAGCGGCGCTCTTCCGGCGAAGCAAAGCTTTCTAGGATGCGGGCTTTGATGTCAATGACAGCATTGTTCTCGAACTGCACCGCCACATAGAACTCATGCTTGATTTGGGTGAGTCGATTGCGCTGACGAAGAATGCTCGCGCTCAGTTTGGCGATATGCTCCCCCAACACAGGCGATAGCGAAACGAGCCCTTGCTGAGAGGGGCTTTCTAACAAGCGACTTAGCTCGTTACCTGGGTAGTTAATGCCAACGGTTGCCAACTGTAAGTTATCCCCTTTTCGACAAAGAAAATACGGTGTGGCCGACAGGCGCGTAAGCAGCATTTGGTGCATGGCTTCAACCAAAGGCGGATCGGGCATTTTCTCGCTATCGAGCGTCAACCGGTGCTGATTGTGGTCAATCAGCCGTTGAAGGTATTCGCTACGGTGTCTGCTGTGTCTGTCTTGGATGAGTACCAAGGTGACATTGGTGCGGTCTTCGCTAATACGCACGACTTTATAGGGCACATTGCCAAGTGGGGCTTTGGGGTCGATGCGCCTAAAGTCATTGAAGGTGATCGCCACTTCTTGTGCTTTGGTACCACTGAATGGACGCGTGAGTTTTAAGTTCAATCCGCTCGATGAAAAGTCGACAGTTTGTGCTTGGATCTCACCACTGACATGATGGATCAACGTGGCGCCCGTTCTATGTTTGTAGCGCGGTTCTTTGCGTTGAGGAGCAAGAAGCGATGGCACCGCTTCAATGGCAGAAATGCCGGTACGCGGGTGCACATATTGATTCAAGCTCTTTGCTGGAATCTTGGGTTTTACTGGGTATCTGAAATCGGCGTTTGAATGCTCCAAGGTGAGATCTTGGATGGTGGCGATGTGCGTTAATTCGTCAATCTGGTGAATGTAAGCGGGCGAAACTTCTTGCAGACGGATAGCGTCTTCTTCGCTTATTTTTGTCATCGTCACGCGTAAAACGCGCCAAGACGGGCGGGCACTGCCAATGTGCCAAAACAAATGGCGAAGCTCAGTGCTCATCTCCGTCGGAAAGGCCGAGAAGAAATAGGTTTTATCGGTATGTTCGTGGCTGAAGCAATACACCAAGGTTTCGCTGCAGTTTAGCCCTTCCAGTGCCAGGTTTTGTAGCCGTTCAGGGGAGAATAATCTGTCGATGACAGGTTGATTTCTTTCATCATGCCAGTAATCCCAAAGTTCGCGATTTTGCTCGGTGAGCAGGCAATAGCGAAGCGCACTGCCACAGAAAAACAGGGGAAGTGATGGTGTTTTTTCTAGGTAGATCTTTTCGTAGCTGCGCGTGCGTGTCGAAATCAGCTTGTCTTTGTTTTCCGTGATGGTATTGATATCAACGGTTTTGGACTTCACATCAATGGCTTCTTTAATGGCCTCGGTGCTGGTGATCAAACGAAGACGCAATCGGCGGAAGTTATCTTTTACAAGGTTAATTTCAATGCCGACGAGACGGTAATCTAACCCTGTGAACAGTTCGGGGATTTGGCACTCATCACCAAGTTGCGGGAAGTAGACAGTAAGCACTGTGCCCACGTCGTATTGAAATGCCGCAGGCAGCTTTATGCGCATCCCTGAATTTGAAATGTCTAGCGTGGTGCCATTGACTTCCGTGCCATCGGGTAGAAAAACCTGCACCTGACTGTTAAGTTGAATACGGTGTTCGCTGCGCAAAAGGTAGTGACCAAAGCGAAGGGCGTCAGCGTCTAGTGAAACAAAATTTTCTTGCGGTGAGGCTTGCGCGTTTCCAGTGCGTTGGAGAACACGGTGGCTGTTTGGGGTGTTATGCAGCTCATCCCACAGGCCTTGCGTCAATTGACCTTGGTAGACATCGAGACGACGGTGGTAGAGATTAAGGGCGACATCATCCATCCAGTGTGTCAGTCCGGATAGGGTATAAGATCGACATTCTCCCTGCACTTTGCCGCGCAAATCGATGGGCCTAAGAAATGGGCTCATTAGGCGACGAATTTCCATCTTAATAAGCAAACGTTCCGAATTGGAAAGGTTGGGGGTAAGAAAGGTTAATTGCGTATCAAAGTCCGCTTTTTCATAAAGCGGAAGAAGCTGGTCGTATAGGGTCCTGTCTTGGTCCTGCATCATTCTAAATTCTGGTAGAATCCTGTATTCATAGCGGCCACATGACAGAAAAGTTTACCTTTTTTTCTTACGGAGCGTGGTAAGGAACGCAGAAGTTAGTCTTCCGTCGCACTTGTTTCTTGTGCTTGGCGGTTTTACATACATTGTGTGAATTGAATCCACTAACGCATTGATAAAAAATATCAATCGGGAGAAACCATGGCGAAAACAAAGCGAGCCTATGTCTGTAACGACTGCGGCGCAGATTATCCGCGTTGGCAAGGTCAATGCACCGCTTGTGGCGCGTGGAATACCATCACCGAGGTGAGGCTTGCTGCATCGCCGCAAGTTGCACGTACAGAGAAGTACGCAGGCTATGCAGGCGCGGCGGAAGCCAAAGTACAAACGCTAGAAAGCATTGATCTGCAAGAAGTGCCCCGTTTTTCCAGCGGCTTTAAAGAACTCGACCGCGTGTTAGGTGGCGGTATTGTGCCAGGCGCTGCTATTTTGATTGGTGGTAGCCCAGGTGCTGGTAAAAGTACCTTGTTGCTGCAAACCATGTGTCGATTAGCGAGCCAAATGCCGACGCTTTATGTCACGGGTGAAGAATCACTTCAACAAGTCGCGATGCGTGCAGAACGTTTAGGTTTGCCGAAAGATAACTTGAAAATGCTTTCGGAAACCAATGTCGAAAACATCTGTAATATTGCGCACCAAGAACGCCCGAAACTGATGGTGATTGACTCCATCCAGGTGATGCATTGCGCGGATATTGCGTCTGCGCCGGGCAGTGTGGCGCAAGTGCGTGAATCCGCCGCGGCGCTCACGCGTTATGCAAAGCAAAACAATGTCGCTATCTTCATGGTGGGCCATGTCACGAAAGACGGCACACTGGCGGGCCCTAAGGTGCTTGAGCACTGTATCGACTGTTCCGTGATGCTGGATGGTTCAAGTGATAGCCGTTTCCGCACATTGCGTAGCCATAAAAACCGCTTTGGTGCGGTCAACGAATTGGGCGTGTTCGCCATGACAGGGCAGGGGCTTCGCGAAGTCAGCAACCCTTCTGCGATTTTCTTGAGTCGTGGTGAAGATCCAACATCAGGCAGTTCCGTCATGGTGCTTTGGGAAGGCACGCGCCCATTGCTTGTCGAACTTCAAGCGCTGGTGGATTACAGCCAAATGGCTAACCCTCGTCGTGTGGCTGTTGGTCTGGAGCAAAACCGGGTCGCGCTCTTGTTGGCTGTGCTACACAAACATGGCGGCCTACAAATGTCTGACCAAGATGTGTTTGTGAACGTTGTGGGTGGCGTGAAAGTGACAGAAACCAGCGCGGATCTGGCCTTGCTGCTGGCGTTGATCTCTAGCTTTCGCGATCGTCCATTGCCAAAAGATTTGGTGGTGTTTGGCGAAGTGGGTTTGGCGGGCGAAATTCGCCCCGTACCGAGCGGACAAGAACGCCTGATGGAAGCAGCAAAACACGGATTTAAACGCGCGGTTGTCCCTGCCGCCAATGTACCGAAAAACGATATTCCGGGCATGAAAGTATATGGCGTGACCAAACTTTCCGATGCACTGTCAGTGCTGGAAGAGTTCGAGTAATGTCGCTTCGTTATCTGTTACCCGCTATCCGTTAACGTAAAAAGGCATCCCGTGGGATGCCTTTTCTGATCTTACCGCCGATAACCGCTATTTTGATGCCGTCACTATGCTTTCTTTCTCATCAAGTTGGTCTTTTTGCGGCTCGAATTGTGGTGACACCTCTGAGGCGAGTTGAACCTGTGTTGCCACCATGTTTTCCATGATCTTCACCAAGCTTGCCCAGTTCACCTTCTTCTCTTCTTCGAACAGCGATTCAAAGTTATCAGGTGTCCATGCAATAAAGCGCTTGGGGTTCAACGCGCGGCCAAGGAAGCGCACTTCATAGTGAAGGTGAGGGCCCGTTGATAAACCTGTGTTACCAGACCAACCAATCAAGTCGCCTTTTTTCACAAAATTCCCCGTGTTCACATTGAATTTATCAAGGTGAGCGTAAAGCGTCATAAAGCCAAAGGCATGGTCAATTTTCAGCATGTTACCGTACCCTTTCTTACGGCTTGGGCGTTTATATTCCACCACGCCGTCTGCGGGCGCATAAACCGGGGTGCCAATGTCCGCAGTGAGATCGAGCCCAAGGTGGAATTTCTTATTGCCCGTCACGGGGTGAGTACGAGAACCATAACCGGAAGAGCGACGATAACTTTCAATCGGCTGACCGCTTGGTATGAGCTGCAACATGGTGGAGCGAACCGCTGAGTTTATCGCTGCGACATCCAAACGCTGTGCCAGCGGTGCATCGTTGTCGGTTTCTTTTTCAAGGCCAAGCACTTCTTCAACCGTTGATACGCGCTTGGTCAGGTAATCCAGTTGGTTATCTTTGTCTTCGATGGTTTGCGCGTACTCTTCTTCTTTATTGCTGATCAACTGCTCAAGTTGTTGGCGCTTTTGTTTTAGCGTTTCAAGTTGGCCTACCAGTTCCGAGCTTTGTTCCGTCATGTTCTGAAGGGTCAGCTCGGCGGTTTCTGAACGATGGCTCAGGTAATAGATCGCCGCAATGCTGGCGGCAATGCCCGTCACCAGAATGACCAAAAAGATGAGAAGGGCTTTTTTAAGCCAAGGGGACATCACATAGTGACGCGACCCATTGGCATGAGAGACAGCAATTCGAATGTTGTGTGGCATGTGACTACTACTTTATGTACGTATGCGCAGCGAGCAAAAAAAGGATTATACGATATCTTTCATATCGGTGAGTTGTGCTAATTCTCGATGAAGCAAATCATCATTGCCAACGTTTAATTCAACGAGGCGTTTTAGGTGGCTGGCACTGTCGATATCGATGTGTACGATTTTACAGCAAAGCAGGCCATCGACCTCTTGAACCACGTCAACATCCATATCAATGCTGATCTCAGATTCATGAAGTTGGAAGTGAACATTGTATTCCTGTGCGCTTTCCATTTGCCAGTGTGTAGGAGCTTCTAGCAGTGCGCCTTTTAGTGATAAATCTAAAATCTTTGTGTCCCATGCACCATCGCCGTGTTTCATGGTGGCGGGCGCTCGGTATACAACGCGAGAAAATTGTCGACGTTCTGCCATAACTTATGTCCTCGGAGGCGTTGTCTTGCCTCAGATTTGTTACACCATACTATGAAACTCTTTACACCAGTGTAGGTGAGACGCACCTATAACTCTACTCTTGCTTGTCTCGAGCGTGATGCACGGCGCGTGTTAGTGATAATACGCTCAATGATATTGTGCAGATCTGTTATATCCGACTGTGAAACAAAAAGAAAAAGGGCCACCGAAGTGACCCTTTTACGTACATCATGCCCAATATTACTTGGTGACACGCTTGTACTTCATGCGGTGCGGTTGGGCTGCTTGTGCGCCCAACGTTTGCTTCAACCACTCGCTGTATTCGTTGTAGTTACCTTCGAAGAAGTTCACTTTACCTTCGTCGCGGTAATCAAGAATATGGGTAGCGATACGGTCAAGGAACCAACGGTCGTGCGAGATAACCATGGCACAGCCTGGGAATTCCAGCAGTGCTTCTTCTAATGCACGTAGGGTTTCTACGTCCAAGTCATTGGTTGGTTCATCCAGCAGCAATACGTTGCCACCTGATTTAAGCAGTTTCGCCAAGTGAACACGGTTACGCTCACCACCTGACAAATCACCGATGCGTTTTTGTTGATCGCTGCCTTTGAAGTTGAAGCGCGAGCAGTACGCACGTGCTGGAAGCTCAAAGTTGTGGATACGGATAATTTCCGCACCTTCAGAGATCTCTTGGTACACGGTGTTTGAATCCGTCATGCTGTCACGGAACTGTTCAACCGATGCCAGTTGCACGGTTTCACCCAGCTCGATGGTGCCGCTGTCGGGTTGCTCAGTGCCACTCAACATCTTGAACAGGGTTGATTTACCCGCACCGTTCGCACCGATGATGCCGACGATTGCACCTTTTGGCACGCTGAATGACAAGTCATCAATCAACACGCGATCACCAAATGATTTGGTCAGATTGTTGATTTCGATAACTTTATCACCAAGACGCAGACCCGGCGGAATGAACAGCTCATTGGTTTCGTTACGGCGTTGGTGTTCGCTGTTGTTCAGCTCTTCAAAGCGCGCCATACGTGCTTTAGACTTTGACTGACGGCCTTTAGGATTCTGACGAACCCACTCAAGTTCTTTCTCGATGGTCTTCTGGCGAGCACTTTCTTGCGACGATTCTTGTTGTAGACGCGCATCTTTTTGCTCAAGCCATGAGGTGTAGTTACCTTCCCATGGGATACCTTCACCACGGTCAAGCTCTAGGATCCAGCCAGCAGCGTTGTCCAAGAAGTAACGGTCGTGCGTGATAGCCACAACGGTACCGTTGTAATCCACCAAGAAACGCTCCAACCAACCCACAGATTCTGCATCCAAGTGGTTCGTTGGTTCGTCAAGAAGCAACATGTCAGGTTTTTCTAGCAGAAGACGACAGATAGCAACACGACGACGCTCACCACCAGACAGGTGCTTAATTTTCGCATCCCATTCTGGCAAACGCAGTGCGTCAGCAGCGCGCTCAAGGGCGTTATCAAGATTGTGGCCGTCTTTAGCTTGGATCAGCGCTTCCAGTTCGCCTTGCTCTTTTGCAAGGGCATCGAAGTCTGCATCAGGTTCTGCGTACGCCGCGTAAACTGCGTCTAGACGAGAAAGTGCACCCGCAACATCCGCCACCGCTTCTTCTACGGTTTCACGAACGGTTTTTTCTTCATCCAGTTTTGGTTCCTGAGGCAGGTAACCCACTTTGATGCCAGGTTGTGCACGTGCTTCACCTTCGATATCGGTATCGATACCCGCCATGATGCGAAGAAGGGTGGATTTACCTGCACCGTTTAGACCCAATACGCCGATTTTGGCGCCAGGGAAAAAGCACAGAGAGATGTCTTTCAGGATCTGACGCTTCGGTGGCACAATTTTGCCAACGCGCGACATGGTATAAACGTACTCAGCCATTTCTGCTCGCGTTCTCTTGTCACATAAAAGGCTTATTCTATCCCAATCCACCCCAAGTTGCAGGTATCAAAGACGTAAATAGAACTTGAAACCGCCTGAGGAATGTCGATGAAAAGGGAACCATTTTTGCATTGAGATTACCAATTAGCAGGATGCGGCAAAAAATGCGGGACATTTGAGGCTCTAAGCCTGCGCGCTTCTTTCTGTTAAACGCTTCACTTTGACGCATTCAGCAACAGTTAAATAGGGGCATTTGTGCCGACAGTTTGGTATATACCCAAGTTACCTGACATCAAGCATCTTTAGGATTCTTGGGTATATCCCCTTAAACGACCGTGGTATGAAGGTGTCTGACTTTGTGGCGTGACATTGCCAGAAAGGGCATGGGTCACAGATACAATTAAACTCAGTGAAATCTGAATCTTTGCGCGGTTTAGGTATAAGCTAAATGAACAGGTGCGCCTTGGAGAAGCATACGGAATGCTATCAACAAAAAAATCAATAATTACAAACGCCTATTATAAATCGCTTAGCGCGATGTCTCGTTCGATTTCAACCAAAATGCTGCCTGCCAGTTTGATGGCGTTGACGATGGTTTCGACGTCGTCTTATGCCTTAACGCTAGATGAAAAACGTGCGCGCTATGAGTCAGCGATATCTGCCATAGAAGGCAATAACCTGGCGGAGTTTACACGCCTCAAAAACAGTATTTCAGATTATCCGCTTTATCCGTATTTGGACTATCGCAGCTTTTCACGTTCGTTGAACTCGGCGTCGATGAATGACGTTCAGCAGTTTGAAAAAACCTATGCTGACTTGCCTTTTACGCGCTCCATTCGCGCGAGGTATTTGAGTACATTGGCGGCGAAAGGACAGTGGAAAACCTTGCTGACGTATCAAAAGACGTTGCCGCGTGGCGAGAGCTACCAATGCCAATATTATTTTGCCCATAGCCAAGCGGGTGATAAAGCCCTTGCGCTGTCTGGCGCTAAATCGCTTTACCTCTCAGGCTCGTCGGTTGATAACGCCTGTGACCCGCTATTTAGCTTCCTTGAAGACAATGGGAAATTGAACAACGACCTGATCTTAGAACGCATGTTGTTGGTGTTTGATAAGCGCAATGTTGCCTTAATGCGCTACCTCAATAAGCAATTGACTGGATCAGCAAAAGCACGCGGCGAACAAATTCAAGATTTGTACGATAAGCCTCAAAGCGTGTCAGATTTCTCGAAGAAAAACAAAGTAACACCGTTTAATCAGCGTCTTACGCGTTTAGCGTTTGAGCGCCTTGCTCGCATTGATTCCAAAGAAGCCGTCGCGCAGTTTACGCGCACCGTGGAAGGGCAACATTACACGCGCCATGTTCGCCAAGAAATGGCCGATTTTGTGGCAAGTCGCTTGATGAGTACCGATGACGAGACCTTGGCGACGTGGCGAGATAGCAAGCTCAAGACCACGCAAAATCCGTCGCTGCTCGATCGCCGTATTCGTGTGTCATTACTGAGCGCGGATTGGAAAGGCGTTAACCTTTGGTTAGGTAAGCTTTCAGCGGAAGAAGCGAAAAACCTCAAATGGCAATACTGGAAAGCCCGTGTTGCGTTAGAGCTTGGCAATAAAGCGGCGGCAGAAAAAGGGTTTGCTGCCATGCTGGGCGAGCGCAATTTCTACAGTGTGGCTGCCGCTTCACACCTGAATGCGGCAATCACTATTCCTCAGCAACACACACCGCTTGATAGCGCAAAAATTGTGCCGTTCCAATCAACATTGGATCGCGTTGATGAGCTTCTTGCGTTAGACAAGCTCACTGCGGCGCGTCGTGAATGGCGTCATCTGTTGAATGGCGCGACTCAAGAGCAAAAAGCCATGCTGGCAGCTTATGCGTCTCAGCATAAGTGGCATCATCTGTCTGTGCAGGCCACGATTGCTGGCAAGCTCTGGGGACATTTGGAATACCGTTTCCCATTGGCCCATCGTTGGTGGTTTGAATTTTTCAGCAAAGAGCGCCAAGTCCCCCTAACGACATTGCTGGCGTTATCTCGTCAGGAAAGTGCGTTTTACACCAATGCAGTATCACCCGTGGGGGCGCGTGGCTTGATGCAACTTATGCCTGCGACAGCGCGAGAAACCTCGAAGAAATTGGGTTTCAATTATCGCGGTACGAAAAGCTTGAGTGATCCGGGGGTGAACATTCGACTTGGCAGTGGTTATCTCAGCATGATGCTCGATCGCTTTGATGAAAACCGTATCTTGGCGTTTGCAGCTTACAACGCTGGCCCGCACCGCGTGACGCGTTGGTTGGAACGATCTGATGGCAACCTGGATGCCATTTCGTTTATTGAAGCGATTCCTTTCAGAGAAACACGTGGTTATGTTCAGAACGTGCTGATGTATGACATCTATTACAGCAAATTGCTTGGACAACCGATGCAATTTTTAACCACTGGTGAGCAAGGCTACCAATATTAACATTAATGCCCGCCCTCTGATTCGTGACCTGCTTAACCGATTAGTGGGTACTCAATGAGAGGGGCGGGCGTTTTCTTTTTATCGCTCAACACTGTTGTTAACCTTCTTATCCCCGTGTGTTTTCAAGGAAATATCATTCCTTAAACATTTAGGGTATGAATGCGTTTTAGCGATATTGAATGTTTGAGTGGCACACGCGCTGTGCGTACAATGTTTGTGTGAAAGCCATTATGCTCATGATTTGAGTATAAGTAACGGGCATCAATGCATGAGGTAGCAATGGAAAACACACCTGAGTATTCAGACTGGCAAGAAGTTCTCACTCTTATCCACCGTGCGATCGATGCGGGCCACGAAGAAAAACTGTTGAAAATGCTGCTTACCCAAGACGAGCGAGACACGCTTGTTACCCGCGTAAACATCGTTAATGAGTTATTGAAAGGCGAGATCAGCCAGCGTCAGCTTAGCCAAATGCTGGGTGTGGGCGTCGCAACCATCACTCGCGGATCGAACGAATTGAAGCAATTTGATGAGTCGGAAAAAGCGTGGCTGGTGGAGTTGTTGAAGAAATAGGGGGGAAGAAAGGTTCTAGGAAGAGCAGGTCCTCGATCCTAGGAAAAGCAAAAGCGAAAAGCTTGACGCCATTTCAGACCTTCAAAGAATCTTTGCAGGACCCAGGACCCAGGACCCAGGACCCAGGACCCAGGACCCAGGACCCAGGACCCAGGACCCAGGACCCAGGACCCAGGACCCAGGACACAGGACCCAGGACCCAGGACCCAGGACCGCATTTTTTTCCCTATCACTCCTCCGGAAACAACGCAGGATGGATAAACGGGATCAGCGCCAACACCAAGGCTTGATGGTAGACCGAGCTTCGAGTGAGTAAGTGTCCGGTAAGCATGCCAATAGCCCCGCCTTTTTGCTTCACGTTTTCTTCGTTAAACATTTCATCCATCACATCACCCAGTTCTTTGCCTGCTTCAATGCCTTTAATGGCGGCAGGTGGCAAGGGGAGAGAGGCTGAGCGGGCTTCGCCAGTTCGATGTTTTCCGTCGATGTTTGCGCTTTCAATCACCATCCATGCAAACGTGAAAGGGTTGTCTAGCCCGGCTTCCACACCCACATAAAAATCCCCTTCAACGATCGCTTTTGCGTTTCTTACTCGATTACGGGCGCCCGCCAAGGTTTCTTCGCTGGTCATGGGTTGATCGGGCACATCGCTGGACACGGATACACCTTGAAAGGTCATGTCTTGTTCTGGAAAAACGGCGCGAAACGCGGTGTCTACTGCTGCAATTTTGGCAGGGTTAAGCGAAGTAACAATAACGGTGGTCATGGGCGGTACTTTCCTAACGGTGGTGATGATGGCTAAAGTGTCGAGTTGTTTTGCTCGTTTGATGGCTCAGAAGATAATGTTTTATTGCGTGTAAAAGGCATGCGGAGTAGACCAAACAACCAGACCACATGTTTTTCTTCTCGCACGTAGGATAAGCCAATGGTCATGCCGTAGTGCCCCTCGTCAGGTTGAGCGCGATACGTGTTAAACAGACGATCCCAAATAGCCAGATTAAACCCAAAGTTTGAGTCCGACTCATGGCGATGAATGGAGTGATGAACGCGGTGCATGTCTGGCGTCACAACAAACCATCGCACCACCTTGTCGATTGAATGCGGCAAGGCAACGTTGCTGTGATTAAACAACGCCATACCGCTAAGAATGATTTCAAACAGGATCACGGCAACCACTGGCGCGCCGAGTAACGCAATAGCTGCCAACTTGATCAACATGGAAAGCAAAATTTCAAGGGTATGGAATCGTGCGCCAGAGGTGACGTCTAAATCTCGGTCAGCATGATGTACGGCATGCAGTCGCCATAAAAGAGGGACGGTGTGGAAAAGGCGGTGTTGGAACCAGATGATGCCATCTAACGCGACAATGCTAATTAGCACGGCAATGCCATGAGAGATCTCGAAAAAGTGAAATAAGCCGATGCCATTGGCTTGGCACCAAGCGGCAAAACCCGCCGCTGCAACGGGGAAGATGATGCGTAATGCGATCGTGTTAAATACCATCAACGAAATGTTGTTCAGCCAGCGTTTTGCTTTACTGACGGAAAGAAGACGCTTAGGAAAGAGCCACTCGAATGCCGCCATCATGATGAAGATGGAGAAAAAAGAAAACAAACGAAACACCGTTTCGTGAGATTCGATATAGCTCAGCACACTCTCTCCTTGATATAGCTTCGGGCAGCATTTGTGGCGATTTTCTTCTGTATTATCGGCTTCTGATTTAAGCGACGCCACTTCAGAGCCCTTGCCTTGAAAAAAGCCTCACAAACTGCTGTAAAAAATCATCATCAAAGGTCAGTAGACCCAATAGTCAGATTATCACATTTCAATGTGTAACATTACGGGATGGTTTCGCATGAGGTTTACTGGGTGCAGAGCAGCGATAACATCAGGATCAGAAAAAACGCTCTCATCCGGTCAAGGAGGAGAGCGTTTGGAACATCAAGTTCGGCTAGATGAAAACCTGATGTTACCGCTCAGACACGTCAATGGGAGGCTAGGACGTCTCTGGCGTTCACTGTTACTCGAACTACCACACTCGAGTAATCGTGACTTTCGCGCCCGGGTTGAGGAAGCGATGACGGTATGACAATGCTGAATCACTCAAACCATCATCCGCAGACAGCACGCCGGGATGAATGCGAATACGATCGACATCATCACGTTCCGCATTAAAGCCTTCTCCGCCGCCTGCTGGGCCGGGAATGGCAGATGCAGCTTCGTCATTGGCTTCTGTTCCTGCATCCCAAACAGGGATGTTGAATGACATGCTCTGGCCAGGTTTGATTTTCCTCAGGTTGATGCCTGTTTCAGCCACGATGGCGTCATTGGTGTTCACAAACATAGAAGCCACAGACAAGTATTGGGTGCTCTTACGCGAGACGTATACCGTGAACTCCTCTGATGCGCCCGGTGGCAATGCGCCTTCGCCAGAGAAGGTTTCTCCGACTTTTCGATTGTCTTCGTAAGCCAGTACACCACTGTTATCACCGCCTTCGGCCAATTTCTCCAACGCGACGGAAACAGGTTGGCCTGTTTCGAACAAGGTGAACTGCTTCTTGTGTGTAATCAGGGTAACGGGAGACATAGGCTGCGCGTCAGTGAGGTTTTCCACCGTCACTTTGTACTCTTTTTGCAGCGGACATCCCGCAAGGATCAGTGCCGTTAGGCCAACAAGGGATAAGCGAAACATAGTCAGCCCTCCCTTAATAAACAGTGACAGTGATCAGCGCGACAGGGTTTAACCAACGATGTGCTGTGCTGTCAAAGTCACTGATGCCACCTTGTGGATCGGTATCGCCAAGATTGCCAGGGTGGATGTGAACTTTGTCATTAGCAACGCCAGTGTCGACGCCCGTGCCGTTCGTACCGAAGGTGATAAACGGTGGGGTTGGTACGCTGCCAGCCAGCTCGTCATTGGCTTCTGTTCCTGCATCATAGCCGTTCGCTTTGATGACATAGGTACCTTTTTTCTTAGGAATCTTCCAGCTATCAACGCCGATAAATGCATCGTTAGAAGGAAGTAACATAGCAGTAATAGACAGCACATCGCCGTGCTCAGCATACAATGTGGTGCGCGTGGAATCCCCCGGATTCAAAATGCCTTCAGCAGGGTTTGCACTGATCGATGCCCCCGCATTGGCAGCAACGCTTTCAAGGCCTGAAATGTCACCACCTTCCGCCATGGCTTCAAGCTCTGACGATGCAGCTTCGCCTGAGCGGAACAGGTAAGCGTCTTTACTGTGCGTGGCGACAAGGAGAGGCGTGAAGTAGATGCCATCAGTGGCATTCGTGATACTGACTTCAATATTGGCGGCGTGGGCGGAGGCAGAAAGAGAAGCGCCAATCGCTAAGCCAAGGAGTAGTTTGTTCATGTTGAGCTCCATGCAGATGAGGTACACCCTCAGCATGGCGCGTAAAAATGGCGAGAGGGTTGCTAGATTCTTGCAAAACCCTCACAGTTTTCTCTTAGTGAACTCTCAAGCGTTTTTCTCGTCGTCCTTCCCAGTATCAAGCTCAACGTGGGTAACAACGCGATTTCGACCTTTTTCTTTCGCGAGATATAACGCGGAATCGGCCGCTTCAATGATGGTTTCAATTGATTGAAATTCGGGAAAGGTCGCGAGTCCCGCACTAAGGGTAGAGTAAAACGTTTCTGGGCCATTAGAGAACGGCGTTTTCGAAAACGTGAGTCGAAACTCATCTATCAATCGAAGCGCAATGTCAGCCGGGGTGTCGGGCAAGATGAGCGCAAACTCTTCGCCGCCATACCGAGCGCAGGTATCGGTTTTACGGAAACGGTAATTCAGTAGCCTCGCCACGCCTTTGATGACTTTGTCGCCTACAGGGTGGCCATATTTGTCATTCACCGACTTAAAGTGGTCAATATCAATCATGACAAAGCTGACTTGCGAATGATGACGTCGAGCGCGAGACAGCTCCCTGTCGAGAGCCACTTTTAGGTTGGAGTGATTGAGCAAGCCTGTCAGGCTGTCTCTGTCCATCAAGGCGCTGAGTTGACGGAAACGCTTAGCACGAATCGAGACGGCTTGAGTGAGGTGTAAATCATTAATCGGCTTTGTTAAGAAGTCATCCGCCCCGACTTGAAGTGCCTGCATCTGGGTTTTTAAATCCGTCTCACCGGAAAGGTACACGATAGGCAAATTGGTGTGAGACTTATGTTGGCGGATCACGCTGGCCGCTTCCACGCCCGAGCAGTTTGGCATGTACAAATCCATCAGTACCAAGTCAGGGCTGAACTCGCCAATTTCATCTAACAGGTGTTCAGTATCTTCTAAAATGAGCGTTTTCATGCCTGCGCCTTGCAGGATGATGGAGTAATGTTCGGCAAGCATGCGTTCATCATCCACGATCAACACGCGATATTGCGCGTTGCTGCTTTCCCAAAGGTTATCCAACACTTCGAGAATATCATCGTATTCAATGGGTTTCTGGAAGAAGGCAAATGCACCGGCTTGTGCGGCGTTCAAACGGCTGTCCCAACTTTCAGAGGAACTCAGAACCACCAAAGGGATCCCACTGGCTTTTCGCCACACATTGGTGACCTCATTAAGCAGGTCAAATTCACGCAAATCGACGATAAGGACCGAAGGGGCTTCTTTATCAAGGGCTAACTTCAGCGTGTCTGAAGAATCGAACGACACGACTTCATAATCAATAAATTGAAGCTGTTTTACCATGTCTTTGATGTCTTCAGCGTATTCTGCTACAACGTAAACCAATTGCTTGGTGCGTCCTTGCTCATGCAGCAGTGTCACTTCCCCGTAAGTCATGTCTTCAGGGCGTTTAGGTTCAATTGTACTCACATAACTCAGCGATTGAATGATGGATTCAAGATTCGCATCGCCTTTGGGGAGTGTTTGTTTTTCTAAAAACGGTCGCGTCAGGATCTCAATGTCTCGCCCTCGCTCCCCCAAATCGACGAAGCCTAACGTTGTCGCTGTTCCTGCGAGTTTATGCGCTTCTAAGATCAAGTCTTCCAGTTCTGTGAAATGGGTGTCGGCCGCTGATTGAATGGCAACCCAAAGCGCAGTGATCCTATCAATGCGCGTGGCGACACCTTTAGAGAACTTGTTTTGTTGTTCTTGGAATTTTTTTATTTGCGACGGCTTCATACATTACGCCTGTGTCATGAGTTGTTTGATTTCATCGGCAAGACCCATAGGATCAAAGGGCTTGCAGATGACGCCAATGGCACCATAACTGCGATACGCATTGATTTCCGCTGGCTGCACTTTTGCAGTCATAAAGATCACGGGCGTGGATGCAAGGTGAGGAAGTTTTCGCAAGTTCGCGAGGGTGGTTGGCCCATCCATGTCCGGCATCATCACATCAAGTAGCAAAAGATCGGGTTCTGACAGCGCGGCCTTTTCCAATGCATCGGCCCCTGACTCACAGGGTAAGATCGTAAAGCCATCGTCTTCGAGTGCCATCTCCGCAACATCTCGAATGTCCTCATCGTCTTCAACATAAAGCACGGTAACATTGTTATGCATTTAGTTGCCCTTCCTTGTGGCTTCTATTGAGTATAAGACGGACTTCATTTTTCAGCCTCTTGATACTTGATGGAGACTTATAAAATGTCGCTTTTACCTGATCAGGAAGTACTTTTTCAATATCCTCTTGCATGACAACGATGATCTCAGAGTCTTTTAATAATGGGGACTGGAGCAATTTTTCGCCGCTCCCGTCAGCGATATCGATGTTCAAGATGACAAGATCAAAAAATTGCTGATTGAGAGCGAGTTTGGCGCTGTCGAATGAAAATGCATGGGAAATATCAGCGTAAGTTGTGAGCATATCCCGCAGGGTTTCGATGCAGTGATCGTCGTCGTCGATACACAAAACCTGTTGGCGCATATCACTGATATCGAGTGCTGAGTGGCGAATCAAGCGCGTTTGGTCGCAAGGTTCTGCCGGTAAGGTGAAATAAAAGGTTGCACCTTCCCCAGGCACGGAATAGAAATTCAGTTTGCCGTGATGGCGTTCAACGATGGCCTGAGAAATACTCAAACCAAGCCCTGTTCCACCGACCCTTCGCGTGTCTGTGCTGTCTGCTTGTGAAAAGCGTTCAAAGATATGAGCATGAAATTCTGTGGGAATACCGGGGCCGTGATCCGTCACGTCGATGCGGTAATCATCTGAATGTTCATGCAGGCTTACAGACACGGTTCCTGCTGAGGGAGAGTATTTAATTGCGTTGGACAAGAGGTTTGCCATGACTTGTTGAAGTCGCATGGCGTCAGCATTGACGAAGGCATTGTCGCAATGAGATTCAAAATGCATATTCACCAGATGCTGTTTTGCAAAGCCTTCGTTGTCTTCAATGGCGCGACGTATTAAGGCATTCAGATTGATGCGGGAATAGTTGAATGTCATTTGCCCTGATTCGAATTTCTCGATGTCGAGGATATCGTTGATGAGCAAGGTGAGACGTTCGCAGTTTCTCAAGGCCATCGTCAGCATGCGATGGCTTTTTTCGGGAATTTGATCGGCAAATTTACCCAGCACCAAGCCAATCGCACCCCGAATAGATGTGAGAGGTGTACGCAATTCATGGCTAACGGTGGCGATAAATTCACTTTTTATTTGGTCGTGACGTTTGCGTTCTGTGATGTCACGAATTACCCCAGTAAATCGCTTCTCTCCTGATACAAACATTTCGCTAATTGAAAGGTCGGCGTTGAACTCAGAGCCATCTTTGCGCTTCGCGATGACTTCTCGCCCCATTCCTATGATTTTAGCGGGGCTTCCTTGAAGGTAGTTCTCGAGGTATTGGTCATGCTCTGATGCTTCTTTTTGTGGCATCAAAATATTCACGTTCTGGCCAATGACATCGCTGGCACGATAACCAAAGAGACTTTCTGCCGCAGGGTTAAAGCTGGCTATTTTTCCTTTAATGTCGATGGTGATGATGCAATCGACCACGGTATCGACAATCGCTAACAACTGGCTTTGTCCTGAGATGCGTTCCGCTTGAAGATCGAGCTTATTTGATGTGTCGAGTTTTTCCGTGGCATCGTTGAATGCGTCTGCCAGCATGGCGATTTCATCGCCTTCCTGTGAGACAGATATAGGGTATTTCCCTGATTTCACCTTTGTGGCGAGATGAGAAATGGGATCCGCCATTCGGCGTCCTAGGTTTCGCGCAATAACGATGGAAGGTACCAGTGCTAACAAACCTAAAAGACTCAGGCTGGTGAGCCAGGGTGTGATTTCATTGATTAGAAAGAGATAGGACTCTGAGTAAGTGAGCGATACGTTAAAGTCAGACAGAACTTGCTCTTTTTTGGCTTCTTTGGTGATGGTGAACTTAAAGCCTTGTCGTTCACTGTTGATGTATTTCCAGGTATCACCAATGTTGATGATAAAGGCATGTTGCGTATCTTGCAGCACACGCTGAATCAGAATGTTGGCAGGAATACGTGTGATGATTCCACCTTGAACCGTGTCGAAGTACACGATGGGTTCAACGATATAAAAAAAGCCATTACTGAACTTAATCACACCTTCTGCTGTGTTTAACGTGTCATTCACCAATGACGGTGTCAGCCAATCGGTATCATGATGGTGATGTCGAAAAAGTGTGTTCCCGGCATAATCAAACACAAGGGCATCTTCGACGGTGTTAAAGAGTGTGAGGTCATCAAGCGCATGGTGGAAGTAGGCTCTACCCCCATCAATGTCTATCAAGCTATTGATTGAGAGTTTACTGGATGCAGTCCGCGCAATGCCCCTTCGTTGAACGTTTAATTCTGCATTAAGGGCATTCAAGCCACTTTGAGCAAGATCGTCAAGGTGTGACTTGAATTGGCGTTCGATACGCATGACTTCGATAACAGTGGTTGCGCTTACGACGAAAACAAAAAACGCGACCAGCAGTTTTAAAATGGAGCGGGAAAAACGTTGTGCAATGCTGTTTTTCGTCAACATCAAGGCGCGTTCTCCATAGGTCGTGTTTTCTCATTGCTCGCTGTGTTTTTTGACGTGTTTTTACTGCCTACTGGATACAGAGCCCCGTTTTGATAGCGTGCAAATATGTAGTCAGATCGCTCTAGGGCATCCTGATTGCCGTTTGCAAACGGCTTGATATAGTTTTTCATTAGTCCGGAGTGTTTATCGATTTTTTGCATCTCGTTTCGAATGCGTGTCATGTCCACCTTGCCTGCGCGCGTTGTTGCTGTGGCAAGCATGTTCATGAGATCGTAAGCATGGGCAGTGCCGGATGGCGCGATGATTTCAGTAGGCTCTGAGGTGCTATAACGAAGGTGATAACGCTTGGCGAGGTTTGAAACGTCAGCGTCGTTGTTATCGATAAAGCTGAAGGTTTGAAGCACACGAAGATCAACGCGTTCTAACGCGACTGAGGCCTTCTGTGCAAAGTCTGATCCGGTAATCCCCCAGTGTGAAATGACGCTTGGCGGAGAGACACGTTGTGCCAGCTCAGACACAAATTTCTCGCCTTCTACAGGGTTCCCCACGTAGATCACAACGTCCGCTCCCTTCTTGGTGAGGCGGTCGACTTTCGAGGAGAAATCACGTTCACCCCAATTAAACCATTCAATATGAGAAGCCGATAAATTGCGCTTATCCAGCGCTTCGGTGAGCCCTTTATAGTTGCTGCGCCCCCACCCATTGTTGACCAACAACAAACCCACATTGTCTGAAATTTCTAATGCACCATTGAGCAAGAACTCGGCGGCATATTCATCGCGCACCGACACACGGAACACGTAGTTAGGTGATTTCGTGTTGTCGATGATTGGCGTCGCAGCAGCCCATGGGGCGAGCATCAACACTTTTTTGTGGTGAATGTAATCAAGCTGGGCGAGTACAACAGGGCTACTGATCCCACTGAATACGCCAATAAGGTTTGGCAATTCCGCAAAGGTCTCTAGGTTATCGAGACCACGAGAAGGGATCATGGAATTATCACGGGCCACCAGCGCCACTTCTTTTCCTAACAAGCCGCCTTGTGCGTTGATTTCATCAATGGCGAGCTCAATACCGCGACGAATGGAGAGGCCTGAATTGGCCGAGTTGCCGCTAAGATCTGCATCTAACGCGACCAAGATTTTTTCAGGATGTGGTTCAGCCCAGTTTTCGCGTGCTTGTAAGATCTGTTCAACCATCGCCGTACCGAGGCGTTGACGATAGCGCTCCAATAGGGGGGCGGATTCATCGTTAAGCCAGCGGGTGAGTGTTGGTGAAGCATTTGTCACCGTCGCTTTGCTTTTCAATGTTTCGAGGGCCTGTGCATTTTGCTGATTCGCCAGTTCGTATTGGTAGGTTGTTGCTTCTTTGGCGGCGGCCCTCACGGCTTTTCTGTTGGTCGGAGAAAGCGCGTTGTGTGATTTCAGGGACATCGCCACAACGAAAGACACATAGCCGTGATTCGTTATGAGCACGTTGACATTTTCGACGTTAATCCCCGCCATGTTTGCGATGGTGTCTTCTTGCCCATCAATGGCTTCTTTTTGGAACGCGTTCTCTGTGTGCCTTGCTGCGATGGGGACGGTTGCGCCACCCCAGAGTTTGAATTGTTCGCGAAGCAATGGGCTTTCCATGATTTTAAAGCGTCGTTGCTGGAAGTCTTCTGGGGCCTCGAGCGGTGATGTCGTCATGAGTTGTTTGAAGCCACCCCGCCACAATGAAAGGCCGACTAGCCCTTGAATATCCAATTTGGAGAGCAAAAGCTTTGCGGCGCTACTGTCAAAAACGCGGTCAACAGCCGCTTCATCTTCAAACAGGAAAGGCAAGTCGAACAGCTGCATGTCTGGCGCTATGTATGAAAGACGAGAGGTGGGTGTGATGGTGAAATCGAGTAACCCTTTCTGTACAGCGGCGACCATTTCTCTATCAGAAACCCGAGAACTAGATTCGACAAATCTAATTTTCACCTCGCCCTGCGTTTTTTCATCAACGAGCTCGACAAAACGTTTAGCTGCTAAATATTCTGCACTTTCTGGAGGGCTAGAAAGCGCGAGTGTCATCGCGTCATCTTCGGAGGTGTTATTTAAGATGGTCTTGGTTGAAGGGGTATTTGAGTCACAACCTAACAGACTCAAGAGTAATCCAATTGCCAAGAGATAACGCATCATACAGTTCCCCCAAAAGTGCGTTGCGGCTTCTCGTGAACGAACACGGTGAAGGCAAACGCTTTTTAATGATTTACATAGAGATTAGGAATGAGACATAAGATTCGCCAGTGAGAAAATGCATTAATGAGAGGGGTTAATAGAGCAATATTGACTATTCACATCAATCGTTGGGAAAAAACGGGTGAAGAGAAAACATCAATGTACGTCTTGATATGCCCAAGTTAAGCATCACCTTTTCATTTTCGAGCTAGGGGGCTGAGAACCCGTTTTGAGGATTATATGTGTGTATTTAGATCGCTACTGATAGTGCTGTTTCTGGTTTCTCAGATTGAAAAAGCCTTTGGGCTGCTGACCATCGTGTGGTTTTGGCCGATAAAGTAAACGTCGTCAAAGCGAACAATTTTTACATTCAAAACACCATCGATTTCCCCTTGTCACTCTGAAACACTGACTGACGAAAAATAGGCACCACTTAGCGCGGATGTAACGGGAAACGAGTGACTATCGGCGAGCGTTTGCACGATGAAAATGTATTGATGCGTTTTTTTATACGAACTGCACGGCATACCACGTTGAAAGCCGCCCGCCGAGGCGGCGTTATCATTGTTAGCCTGCCATTGTCCTTGCTATGAAAAAGACTTTTGCCAATTGAATGTTTCTGTTCACTTCAATCCCCCGATATAACAGAGTCATCGTGAATAAATGGGGAACGATTATGCTTCGACGATGCCTTCTTACTTTTGTTGTACTGCTTTGTACCATGAGCTTTTCTCTCGCGCATGCGCATGGCCCATCTCGCCTCAAAGTGAAAGAGTTCATTACGATTGACGCCCCTGCTGAAAAGGTATGGCAAACCGTTGGCGCGTTTAACTCTCTTTCATGGTTGCCACCAGTGACGAATGTGGTGATGGTAAAAGGAAAGCCCGATCAAAAAGGGGCTGTTCGCCAAGTGTTTGTGGGGGAGGCGTCCGTGATGGAGACGATAAAGGCGTTTGATAGCAGTAAAATGATGCTGAAATACAAAATCAGCAAAGACAACACTGCACTTCTCCCTGTCACCAATTATCAATCGACCATCACCGTCAAAGCGGATGGGGATAAAAGCATCGTGACATGGAAGGCCGGTTTTTACCGAGGCGACCCAAACAACAACCCGCCAGAGAACCTGAACGACGAAACAGCGATTGGTGCGATCGTTGGGTTATACAAAGCTGGCCTCGAGAATTTGAAGGTCATCATGGAGCAGTAATCACTGTCCAACCTAAACGCCAAAAGGGGCTGCTTGATTCAAGCTTGTGCCCCTTGTTATCTGCTTCAACGCACTCCGCTTGAAACAGGCATTAACTTAATTCCTGACTGCCACCACCGCTGACGGTGAGCACTTGTCCGCTCACCCAAACCGCCGCAGGCGAACACAAAAACAGCGCGGCAGACGCGATATCATCGGTTTTCCCTAATCGGCCGAGTGGCGTATGTTTGAGCATGGCTTTTTCAATGTCAGGCGTGAGCACTTTTTCGAGCGCTGCGGTGCGGATTGCCCCTGGTGCAATGGCGTTAACCCGAATGCCCATCGGCCCTAAATCAAAGGCGGTATTGCGCGTGAGGTGATTGATCGCGGCTTTGGATGACCCGTACGATGCCATGTGCGAATTTTTGTTTTCACCCGCCATAGAGCTGATGTTCAACATGGCGCCGCCGCCCGCTTTTTGCATGTCAGGCGCACATAATTGCATTAATCGAAACGGTGCAAATACGTTTAATTGATAGGCCCATTCGAAATCAGTCATCGACATATCAAATGCTTTTGGCCCACCGCCGCCTGCGTTATTGACCAGAATGGTCACTTTGCCAAAGGTTGTTATCGCACGCTCGATCAGCGCCGCACGATCAACCTCAAGGGTGACATTGCAACTGGCCGCGATAGCAAACCTGCCCGTGGCATTGATTGAGGAAGCGACTTCATTCGCCGCATCTATATTCAAATCGCTCACCACCACTGACGCGCCCGCTTCAGCGAACATTTCAGCAATACGCCGACCAATACCTGCTGCTGCGCCAGTGACAATAGCAACGTGCCCATCAAGGCTGAATTGTTGAATCGCAGACATAACAAACCCCTCTTCACAATGATGCAAAGAGGGTAGTTGTGGCAGAGCCAGCACAGCGGTTTATTGTTGATACAGTGAGGTGATCAGCGTGGGGCTTGAGGCTGGCATGACGAAGGCATAAAGAGAAGGCATACAGAAAAGGAGCAGAGCGAGCGAAAAAAAAGCCGAGCAATGAACTCGGCTTAGCATTTCATTGGGGTAGCAGTAGCAGTCAGCGATTAACGTTCTGAAACCGCTTTTACCAATGCGGCAATGCCGTCCCAGTCGCCTTTGTCCATCATGTCAGTCGGCACCATCCACGTCCCGCCACAAGCAACAACGCTTTTTAGCGCAAGATACTGATCAACGTTGGTAGGGCTCACGCCACCTGTTGGCATAAAGCTCACCGGGTAAACCGCGCTCAGTGCTTTCAGCATGTTCACGCCACCAGAAGGCTCAGCTGGGAAAAACTTCAATGTCTTCAGGCCCATTTCCATGGCTTGCTCAACCAAACTTGGGTTGTTCACACCCGGTACGATTGGCATGTTGCGCTGTTGGCAGTATTTCACGGTGGTTGGGTTGAAACCCGGGCTCACGATGAAATCCACGCCAGCATCGATCGCGATGTCGACCTGTTCCGTCGTCAGTACCGTGCCTGCACCAATCAATAGCTCAGGGTAGGCGTCACGCATAATACGAATGGATTCTGCAGCCGCTTCTGTGCGGAAAGTGACTTCAGCACACGGCAGGCCGTTTTCTACCAACACTTTTGCCAGAGGCAGAGCGTGAGCGACATCGTTAATCGCAATGACCGGTACGATTTGGATTTCTTTTAGTCGCTGTTCAATCGTTTTCATTGTTTACCTCTACAAAATGAAGCTAAGTGTTGCGACGATAATAAATGCGATAGTGACGAGTAATCTATCACGGCCCATGTTTTTAGTGTGGTTTTCTGATCAACATCGACTCGACGAGCAACCTGCAAAAAAGTGAACCGTTGAAGTGCGAAAGTGCCCCAGCAATGACGAGGCTGGTTTTGGGAAGTCAGCGAGAGGATTGGCGAGATAGACGCTTAAACAACGACGAAAAGAAAAACCGAGATAAAAACCAAAGCAGCGCAAAGCCCCACGCTTTTGATTCCAATAGACGTTCCACGAACAAGGATGCCAATAACAGGGCGAGGGTAACGAGAGAAAACCCAGCATAGTGCCATGGACTTTCATGCCGTAAGCCATTCACTTCGGAGCCGAAGTGGTAAGCGTCAGCGTTTAGTGTGAATTCAAGCAACGTAAGCAATTCAAGAGAGAGGGCAAACAATGTTATTGCTAACAGCATTGCCCTTGAAATGCGGCTTCTATGTGTATCAATGACTTCTTGATATTCCAAACTTAAAGTGATTTTATGAATAAAATCAGACACAACAGAAAGAAACTCCAGAAACCCAAAAAATTGCCCCACATAAAGAAACTCAGTTTTAATGAGTTCGATGTGGCTCTTTTTTTCAAAAATGGGTATTGAACGGAATAAAGAGTAAACCGTGCGATTATTTCATGCGGCAACATCCACGTTGAATTGGAATGAAGCTTCGCAACATTGCGAGAAAATTGTCGGTCAAGAAAGCCAATACGTTTTGAGTCTCCAAGTGAGAGCAAAACGATGATGATGATAGTTGGAATTGTCCAGATAATTAAATATCCGCCAAAGATTAACGTTAACATCATAACTGTAGGGTTAGCTGTTGGAACTACCATAAAACCTTCGAAATATCCTATCAAATAAATTAACTAGATATGACCCTGTCAACTAATCGAATTTTTATCAATTAAATTAAATTTTATAACAAGTAACATATTGAGATGCATTTATTACAGAGAGTGCCCAATAGAAAATTTTATTTGTATAATTTAACGGGGGCTGAGTTTTTATACTTTGTTGATTAACGTGATTGATATTGTGATAATTACACACCACCACCCAATGGAGGTAAACCACATAAGGGTTTTGAGTTTAAATGAAGATTTATCTGCTCTTTTAAAAATGAAGGGAAAGCTAATGCTGTATAAAAGAAAGCGATTCATTATTGTAGCGAACATTGTGTCCACCATGTTTCCTGAATTATCATAATGAACATCTAATGATTTGGATAACTTTTTGTCAATGTAGATAATGTACTTCAAGTTCCCAAATGAAACAAAAAAAACGAAAATTAAACATGGGATTGCCCATGTGTATATGTATATACATAGGAGTCCTATTATCGTGTTCATATGGCTCATTCTATCATTTTTATGGTTGGTGCATGGGTGATATTATATATATGGAAATTAGGGAAGACGTATTACATTTTCCGAAATTTTCTTTGATTTAGGCTTTTCCGATTAAAGAAAGCGTAAGTGCACCGATGCAGCTCCAAATGCCTAGAGTATTGAACCACATAAACAGCTTAAACTTCTTCGAGGATGTTTTTACTCTATGGCAAATTAAAGGATAGGCTAACCAATAGCCAAATAGTCGAGTGGCAATGTTAGAAAAAAGCATGCTTGACCAATTTTCCTGTAGCTTTTTATGATCCTTTGAAAGCCGTTCATCAATGAATGCAATACGTTTAGGGTCTCCCAATGAAACAATGGCACTCATTATTGTTCTAGGGGTGACCCAGAGGATGGCGTAAATAGAAAATACACCTGACACTACTACTTTAAGTTCTTCAATATGCATAAATGAAGTGTTCTACCCTCTAAACTATGGAATAACCCCTAATAATTTCGCTAAACCTACGAAGAGCACTGCACCCAAAAAGCTCCACATTCCTAAGCAGTTTACCCACATGAAAAATTGAAATTTTCTTGAAGGAGTTTTAGCTCTGTGCTTAATGAAAGGATAGGAAATCCAATAGCCAAACAATCTGGTGCCAATTGAGGAAGATATTTGATATTCCCACCTCAAATATCCTTTCTCGTCATAATACTTATCTAAATTTTTGGCTAGCTGTTTATCAATATAGATGATTCGCTCTATATTTCCGAGCGCAATCATCGCACTCATAATAGTTCCTGGAACAGCCCAGATAACCAAATAAACGCCGAATGCTATCCCAATAATTGTTATTGTTGCTTCGTACCATTCCATCAAAATGTCTCTACAACGTAGTCAGCTAATTCAAGGCTCTTTTCATACAAAAAGTAAATTCCATCGCCAAGAGCTTTTCCAGCAGTGGAACCAGCTATACCACCCAAGGACCCGCCGACAATAAATGCACCGACAGTGGCAACGGCAATTACAGGTGCTGACGTGATCCCAACAACGCCAATCGCCAACATTACGCTTGCAGCTGCAATATTTCCACCAACAATACCAGCGCCCCAGCCTCCTGCAAAACCAATAACTTCGCGTGTAGCTACTTTACCGCATTCTCCTGTTGCATCCACTGAGCATGCTTCATAAATGTTATTTGCTCCACTTGCAGCACTTAGAGTCAATCCCACATACCCAACGCCACGAGCCGCGGACATACCAACAGCGACATTTGCCATGCGCTTCCCGAGATTGGGAACAACTCCCTTAGAGGTGATTTCATTGGCATTATGAATGACGGATCTGGTTGATAATTTTAAGTTCTTCCTAACTTGAACATGGGTAGGTACTTTAACACTGCGTTTAGACAGTGCCGCGAAAGAACCATCCAGTTTCTTAAACAATACTGCACGTTCGGCAATAAAGGCACCATAATTTATACCGCCGACGCGGCTTGCCATTGCTACTTGAGTAACGTACACGTTATTTATTTCCGACAGAATAGAGTTAATGTTCTGTAGGTGTTTTCCAGCTCCAGAAGCCACTGCACCAACCCCCAATGAGGCATGTGCATATACATCTGATGGGAGTCCATCTTCTTTTACTGATTTCAAAGCCTCTGACGCATAGTAGTCCAAAAGCTCGAAGTGGCGGTTTACCGTTGCGAGAGCTTCATCGGAGAGTTTACCTAGCTCTATACTCGCCGCTTTGGCTTCGTCGATGAGTGCATCTAGCCGGCTCTTCTCTTCCTCGCTTTTGGGTTCAGAGGTAGGCACCACGACAATCTCGCCCTCACGAACAGGGTTGTTAAGGTGTTCGTTGTATTTCTTAATGAGTGACTGAATGTCGGCGGGGGTATCTTCAGAAAATAATGCGCGCCAGTAATCATCAAGCGGTTGGGTCTTGTCTACTTGGCAATATCCCAGATCAAACGCCAATTCTTCTGACGGTAACGTTTTCACCTTCACCACTGGCAACCCGCTTTCCACTAATCTCTCGTTGTTTATGGCTTTAAGCGAAGAACCCATGAGTAAGCGCTCTTTGTGGTCATAAACCACATTAGCAGGGGCATTGAAGGTTTGTGGCTTGTAAGGCTTTTCTGCGGCTTGTTGAGGCTGCATGGCGGCGAGCAGGGCTGGTATATCAATGGGGGCACCATGTTCAGCTAACCAATCATCATTCAGGTTATCTAACTGTTCTCGTGTGATCGCCTGATCGAGGTAGACGAGGTGCTGATCTTTAACGACTTTGCTGTCGATTTTCCAATAAAGAAGGATGGCCCCTTGGTACTTGTTCGTGCCTTGTTCGGTATTCAATTTTTCATGGGTTGAGCGAGTCGCGTAAAATGCCCAGCGATCCTCCCCCAAAATCTTGTATTCCTGAACCAGCTTGTTGTTATGGAAGTGGTAATAAAACCCTTCAGTCGGGAAGCCGAGACGTGAGCCAAGCTGAACAGTAGGAACGACAGGGATAAACGCCTCTCTGACCGCGCCTGTATCTTTCGGTTTCAGTTTGACGGGCTCTTTATTGCTGACGCCTTTCTCGGTGTTAGCCACTTTCGCAATCAGCTTTCTTGGTGCGCCGTCCGTCGCTTTTGCCGAGAAGACAGTGCCGTGTTCTGAAGGCTTGGTTTCCCAAGTGACAATGCTTGCCTCTTTCGGCGTTTTCCCCAGTGCAAATTGGCAGCCGACTTCGCTCGCCAATACTTCTTCAGAGCAAGCTACCTCAAACAAGTATTCGTAATTGACACCCGGCTTTTCGGGCCTGTCTTCAACGGGAGGCTGCGGTGTGTAAGCTGGTTCCGAGACCGCTTGAGTGTCAGAGCTGCCGCCGGAACGAGACGAAGAGCCTTTTGCCTTGGTGCGAGATACAAATGCGGTCTGTGCTTGCGGTGAAAAGCGGGACTGCGCTGCGGTATTAAACTGCCACGTTTTTTCGCCAGAGGGGGCGGAAGACAATGAGAGTGCCGGCGTGTTTGGTGCATCGCTCAGTAAGATCAACTGGCCTTCTTGAAGTTGAGCTTTAAACGTATTCAACGCCATACCTTGCGGTAATACACGTTCAAGTTCTCGCTCACCTAGCTCGGCAAATGTCCCTTCAATGTTCCCAAACTCATAGCTTGCGAGTTCAGACAGTTTTACAACACGGTACCCCACGCACTCATCCTTAAGTGTTTTCCTTTTGGGGTTAATTACCGAACAACCTCGGTTTGCACAAGTGCGCTAAATCAAAAGCAAAAGGTGGATCAGTCAGGGGCAATATCTTGCTCGAAAAGGGGAAGATGTTGTGTACATTTTGCGTCGCGTTTCTAGCTTTCAACTGCTGTAAAAACACACTTAAAACAACCCCATCACAGTGACAAACTCCGATTGTCGAGCGAGGGTTTTGGATTCCTTTGCCCAAGAAGGATTGGCATTTAACCAAGCAGACACCAAAGGCAAGGCCGTGTCGGCGGGCATGCCCGCACGGATTTTCGGGGAATACAGCAAGCGCAGCAAGGTAACGTCTAATGGCGTCAGCACACTGTTTTTAGTGTTGTCATTAAAGATGGACGGGAAGACCTCATTGGAATCATTCGGTAACCCCATGGCTTGGGTTAACTCTTCCACCACACACGCAAACAACTTTCCACGCTCGCGGGCCAAATCGACTGGAATAACAATCAGGCCGCGTCGAATTTCATTGGTGTTGCTGCTTGAAAAATGCGCCATGCAAATAGCGCCACGAAACGGGTAAGACTTATCCGCCCCCCAAAGCTCTCGGGTTTCATTCTGCCAACGGCTTTGGCGCGTAAACACCACGCGCAGGTTTGCTTGCTCAAGCGTATTCACTAACTGGACCTTATGGCCCGTTACTTTTGAAAGGTGCTCGAGGTGTACGCGCACTAAATTGGTATGAAGCTCTTTGTCGCCCACGCGATGGTCTATCCATACATTTACGGGCTGATGCCACTTGCGAACGGGGTGGTCTTTATCGTCATACTCGTTATTGAGGGCAATCAGCTCGAAGGCTTGTTCTACATAGGTATTGTTATCCCAAGCCGCCTGAGCTGGCATCACAAGCAAAGAAAAAAGCAGCCCAAAAACAAGATGTCGCATTACACACTCCGTTGTTCATTATCGCTCCAATCCTAAAGCGACTGTTGTTACAAGGTAGCGCAGATTGGAGCGGGAGGGGAAATGAGGATGCTTTGCGGAGCGTCAAACTTGCCGATGCAAATTCGGGCTAATTGTTATTTATCCCTTATCGGGGATAAAGGAGAATTTATCCCCGATAAGGGATAGCGCGTTGCTATCCCTTTAAAGCCGCTCCCCCCAACTTATTGATAAAAACCACTCAGACGAATAACGTCACGGAGATCGTTTTCTAGGTCGGCAGGGGTTTTATAGGGAAGCGTGGAAGGGCTCTGCTTGAGTAATTCAGATTCCCAGAAGATGTCGGGCAATACGCCCTCATTAATCCTTGAACCGTCTAATCGGCGAAACTCCTGTACGGGGTAACTCATATATCCAAGCTTTTCGTCATACAGGTCATAGATATGGTTGAGTGAGCGGAACTGCATCACCTGAGGTGTGCCCGACGTTTGTTTGCCTATCACTGCCGATTGAGGCGAACTTTGTATGGCTGCTGCCAACATTTCTCCGCCGGAACTTGTTTGTGCATCCGTCAGAACAATAATGTTCCCCTCGAGGACCTTGCTTGTCTCTGATGAAACCCGCTGAGTTCTGCCGAAAGCATCATAGAAACTACCGAAATCTTCATCTCCGAGAAACAGACCCGCCAAATCTGATAACTCCGACAGCGCGCCACCCGCGTTTGACCTGAGATCGAATACAACAAGCTCTGGGTGATTAGCATCTAAAAAATCGCTGGTAGCCTCCGCGATGCCATCTTGAAAATAAGCCATCCAGATATACGCGACCCGCTTTCCGTCCACGTTCAGCATGGAAAGGTCAAGGCCTTGCGTGTGGATGCCATCTTCACTGTCAGTCAAATCCACAGGCGCATCCAGTTGCAACGACACTGGAATATCATGAAAGGTAATGTTCCCACCGCGATTGCGAAGGGCATGGAGCGTGACTGTTTCGCCGCGCTTTCCTGTCAATAGACCCTGCACCTGGTTGATATGGCTGGTTCCCATTGCCGTAAACTTCCCGGCTTTCGTGACACCCACAATACAATCGAGAGGCATCAATCCCGTATCCAACGTGGATTTGGTAGTGATACTCGTGACGGAATAACACGCAGGCTGTTGTACCAAGGTTGCGCCAATATGCGGAGTGGGGGGAAGGGTCGTTTGTGCATACGCCTCCTCAGAAATATAGCGGACACCTGTGACTGACTGGGGAAGCAGGGCTTCAATAAATATCCCGATATTGGAAAAATCGACACGGTCAGACTGCGATTTGTGGTCGTCCAATTGTGCCTCGACAATGCGCAAGGTGTCTGACGGGCTGTCAGTGAACGCATTGATAGCGATGAGCTTATACGTCAGGTATGCAGCCCTTCTGTCATCTATCAAATCTCCATCGTCTACAGAGATCAGATTTAACGCATTTTTCGGTGCGTTTTTGAGGACATCAGGCCCTTTCTCCGCAAGCCAGATTTTCATCTCATCAATTGCGAGGTTTTCTTTCGCGCGGTACTCGGTATAAAAGTCTTGCGCCTCTTTGGGGGAAAGGTTTAAGGGATAAACGAACAGATCGCGATAGCGACTCTCGAACGCTTTTTTCTCCTCGTCGGTTAACACCAAACCGAGACGGTCCAGATTATAGAGAAGACGCGAAAAAGCCTGCTCAACACTTTCAGGGTTATTCACGAGGGGAGTGAGCGTATCGAGTGACGATTTGTAGTAGCGAAGAATCAGCCGTTTCACCATGGCATTCAGCGCAATGTTATTGCCCTTTTCTGCACTGGCAGGCCGCGAAGGAACATATGCTTTAGGCGCAGACTCTGTTTGAGTATTGGAACCCCCCGTTGACTGACAGCCAACAAGCAGCGAGGCGCAAATTACACCTACAACCCCAATCGGCTTAAGCACTGTTTTCCCCAGTAGCGTTTTCCCAAATAAGACCTTCATCGACACCTTCCCTGTCATCACTCGTTTGTGAACGTTAACTTATCTCGGTGCAAATTGCCGTGATCTGAATTTTTGAGCATGGCTTATTCGTTGGTTTGTATCAGGTTGGAGGCGTAGTGGTATTTATCAATGACTGGTGGAGAGTGATTAGGTGTTTTCTCCGATCCTCCGTAATGCTTGAACGCGCTCTTTAGCTTCTTGACGACCTTTTTGATTTCTATTCAAAGGAAGCGCTACTCACCTTGTTACCAATACCCTTTCCCCATTCTTTATGAGGAATCGGATAGTCCTTTTACATATTTTTTTATGGTTCGCATGTTCTGTTTGAGAGCTTGAGTTAGTTCTTTATCGGAAATTGAATCAGGTTAGCGAATAAATAGCTTTATTGTGTATATGTTAAGCAATACGGAAGAATGTAAACTTAGGCATCACTTTTGAGTGTTATATCACCAATTGCTTATTGATAAGAGGCATAAGTCTAAGTTTTCCGCTTCTAGTAAGGTAAAATCCCAGGATTAAATCGAAATATCGGGTATGGAATTTTGGACTTTAAACAGGCCCTCAGCATTCTCTCTAAGTCTTCTTCAAATCTACTAAATATTGAGAGAGAGGAGAAGCAAGAGGGCTTCTAGAGTTGGTAAGACCAAATCATGCCAGCATTTTTAGAAAAATAGGATGACTAATCCACTTCAGTGCGAGTTGTAAAACTGGGTTATTGGAAGATCAGTAACTGAGAAATGTTGCTGTAAGTGCCCACAAGGCTGCTGGGGATGGGAAGCAAGATTTTTAATTTAGGATCGAGGATTTATGCTACTGAAAGAAGCACTAAGTGTCATGTCGAAGTCTTCTCCTTACGCTGTAACGACAGAAAGAAGCGAACATGGTAAGAATGAACTTGATTTGATAAAAGAATACCTTTACATCCAAATGCCTATAGCCATGGATGTGGAAGGCAAAATCTCAAGTTTTTCAGCCAATAAACCTGAAGTGCTATTTCTTTGTGGTAGCAGTGGGGATGGAAAGTCTGAACTGTTAACGGCGTGCAAAAAGAAATTTGGTACACGCGCTGAATTTCATTTAGACGCAACGCACAGTTTTGATCCCCGTGAAAACGCGATTCAAACGTTAGATAAAGTTTTTGATGAGTACTTGTCTCAATCAAAACCTTTAGTAGTTGGTATAAATACTGGCATGCTGGGTAACTATGCAGAAGAGGGTAGCAATGAGTTTTTTAAATCTACGATAAAAAACTACTTAGAGACTGGTTCTGATAGAAATGGTATGTACTTTGTTGATTTTGAACGTTATCCAAAATTTGCTATTGATGAAGAAAGCTACACATCTGTCTTTGCAGAAAAGCTATTAAATAAGCTAACTGCTAAAGAGGACAACTTAATACGTCAGATTTTTGATAAAGATAAATTGGAATGCACCGATCCTGATTCCCGTAGATTGCAAGCAAACTATGAACTGTTAAGTTTGCCTGCGGTTCAGCGCACAGTTATAGACTTGTTGTTTAAAGCACGATTGATGAAGGATCAGTTTGTTACCGCGCGTTCTCTATTAGATTTCTTATTTATGTTGATTGCAGGGCCGGGCTATTTGTTCGATAACCTCTTTTCTGGAGGCGACAATGAGCTCGCTAACAAAATCGTTGAATTTGATCCTGCTCATCTAAGAACTAACAATATAGATCGGTTTATACTCGCAAATGATTTAGGTCTTCCAGATTCTGACTTTGAAGAATTCAAAACTCATCTGAGTGAGTTAGGGGTTGGGGGGCTAAAAAATAGTTACTCATATTTGAGACTGTTCTACATTTTAAGTGACGAAAATTTTGCCAATAATTTTCATAACAGATTCGCCCAGGATTATAGCCAGTCACTGATTGAAGAATATATAAGCATCTATAAAAATCATAGGGATTATGATAATAGCGATGAGTGTAGATCTGTAATTAGAGAGTTTTGTAATAATACTTTGCGGACGGCAATTAGAAAGTACAATAATCGTAATGCTCCGAACCTAAAAAATAATAATTATTTGATTTCGGAAAGAAATGGATATCAACTTGTTGCAAAGTTGGAGATAAAACCAGATCTGAAAAGTATAGCTAAACAGCCTCCTACTCAAGTGTCATATTTCACTGCCTGTATTACTGTTGGAGGAGATAGTCTAACCTTGCCAGTCAATATTAACCTCTTGCAACTAATGAAGAAAATAGTCGACGGATATCGACCAAATAAACATGACAAAAACACGGTGGTATTACTTGATGAACTTGTCGAAAAAATATCAAAAATAGCTAGTAAAGAAAATACGCTGCACATCATTAATGGAAGTCAGCATATTACTGTGACGGATGATGAAGACGATAAGTATGAAGTGAGTGGCCTAAATAATGATTAAAAAAAATCTTGCTCCCCCTAGCAATAATGCGTTCACATCGTTCTTACCATTAAGAACTAAAGATAAGCATTACAAATTCTGCTGGGATTCTGTATTGGGTTATTTAGTGCATATTTTATACAGTAAATCCCTTTTCACAAAAAATGTTTATGAATTTAAGGGCTTGTGTGAAAAAAATTTTTCTAAGAATTTGGAAAGTGATGATTCTGGTCTTTGGGATGTTATAGAAAAAATGTACTTCCAGAACGATGAATTATTTAAGATATCTCCGGAATTTCTCATTTTCAAAGCTGCTGGAAAAGAGATTGATGCTAATAGCAAAAAGCTTGGGGATATGTACGCGGGAGTATTGAATGGCTTCACCGTCGAGAGTTCGTCAGTAACTAATCTTAATTTCCTAGAGCGAGAGATTAAGTCTGAATTCGATAAGTTTCATGTGTCTGGTAAAAAAACCACTCCAAAAGAATTCCCGACCTATTTACCTTTTATTTCTGAATATTTTAAAAAAGACTTGCATTTTTTAAATAAAAAACCCCACTACCTAATCAGTAATTTTAATGCTGTTATTAGGTTGTATGGTTTTTTGTATATATCTCAGATGGCTCTAAGTATTAATAATTGGGCGTGTGGTGAGCCAAAAAGCGAGCCTTGTTTTTTTATTTTAGATAATGAAAAAGCGAGTGAGGAAAGGTCACAAGTTAAAAATTGTGGATACGATAAAATACGTGATCACTTAGAGTATTTGTACCCATATCTTTTCATGAATGAAGCGTTACAAGAGAAAAATAACGTTCAACCATTATGGAAGCTTTTTGATGAGATTAATGATAGCCATATTGATGGTTTGAATAATTTTGGCGAAGATTTTATCGCTGATCGTACAGAAAGAAAGTGGTATAACACAGAGTTAAATTGGCAACGTAGCGAAGACAAAAAAAACGTGTTAGCGCAACTACTCGAAGCTTCTCACTCACAGTTTCATAGAAGGAAAGGTCGTTTATCTACATATAGCAATACTGCTGTTAAAGGTACATTGCTGAATATCCTTGATCCCTTCATCCAAAATAGGAAACGGGGAGGGAACGTACTAGCTTTTAATCAAGACTATATTGTTCTGCTTACCAATTTAGTTATAGGTGAGAGAGAAAAACTACGCTTTCATGAGGTGATAAAAGAATTCGAAGCTAGAGGTGTATATTTCGATAAACAGAGTCAACAGAACTTGGTTGATTTCTATGAGCGTATGGGCAACGTAGTGAGAATGAGTGATAGTGGAGATGCAGTATATGTCAGACCAACAGTATAATAATTTTCTAGTCTCCCACTTTAGCCAATGGGCAATGGATAAATTAAAGGTTGGATTCCGTTATCAGTTCACTTGTCCTGACAACGAAAAAGGGCTGAGCCTATATCAGGCATTCTTGGACGTTTCCGATAGTAGTGTTGAAGTTAGAGGAATTAAACTCAATACCATCAGGTATGGTAATATCGAGCTTATTCCTGTTTGTGAAGGTGAAAACTTTACTGAGAACTATATCGCTCACTTACGTGATAAAGTATCTGCGATGGAAGGTTCCGCTAAAGGTACAGCATTACTTATTATCCATAACTCCATGTTAGATACTCTACGAAACTCTACAGAAGATGTTGCTCAGAGTGGCTTCGTATGGCACCCGGAAAATATTAGAGATTTATTACATAAAAAAATTGATAAAAATGATAAGAAAGCAAAAATTTCAGAGTGCTTACTTAACTATCAATTTGATGAAATCCAAGATGATAATGCAACGATGTTTGGTTTTGAAAAGCTCTACACTGCAATCGCCGGAGGCGATTTACAGTTTCAAAAACTCGGGCTGCTAAAAGATGATCTACTTTCTGAAGTGGACTGGGAAGGTGATCAAATTATGGATCGCCTTAAGGATAATAAAACGCTTAGTGCCAAATTAGATAATATCACTCAACATTCTTCTAATGAATTACAAGATAAACTTGCGTCATTGGATTTTAGTGAAAAGTTTATAAAAGAGCATTTCCCTGACGATAACATAGAGCTATATAAAGAAAATTTGGATTTGGGTGAATGCTTTGCTGAACAAGAAAAAAATAGAACAAATCTATTAGAGTTAGAAAGGGTTACAGCTCCCTATACGGAATTTCTGAGTAAATCTAAATCAGATAAAGGGGCTGGCGCCAGAGAAAAGCACATAGTTCTATTACTCGAATCAGAACAACATAAATTTGAGTTGGATTTATGTTTCCTAAATCAAAAATTAAAAGATAGCTTTTGTAAAATTCAACACAACCAAAAACAGCTGCCTGTAGATATAGAGATAAAGAATTTGGGCGGTGTTAGAAGCCGAGCTTTATTAACAGGTGCCTTTGATGGTCAACCACGGTACTTTACGTTTCAAGTCAAAACAGATAAGCCAAAAGAAACTCATAAATTTAGAGTCTTAGTCATCAGAAAAAGCGATTTTTACGTAGATGCGTTTAGGCATATATACCTCATTGATCCGTTGAACAAATGGGTAACACTTCAGACTGATGAGCAAAGCCTACAAGTAAGCGAGCTTTCAGAGCAAAGAGCTTTAGAAGTAAACGGTCAAGTATTTGATACAACGGCTACGGGGTTAGTAGATTTCAAAGCATTTTCTAGAGATTCTGATGACGTTAATTTTGTCGTAGTAACTGGAGATAGCCAGCTAAAGTTCAATGTTGAAGGTGAGGTTGCTACCGATTCATTGTCTCTACCACTAATGTTAGATCAGAGCCGTTTTAAAGATCTTTTTGATGACGGCTACTTTGGAAGGTACAACCGCACCAAAGAGAAGGTGCTCATTGATGAGAAAGAAGTCGCTCCAAAGGGAAAACGCCTCTCATTACTTCAGTTGGAAGCCAAGCTGCTTGATGGTAGGCTTGTGGCCACTAGTGGAACGCTAGGTGATATTCACTTATGTGATTTGAACGAAGACTTCCCAGTGCTTTCTAGTGCCTATAAAGGGCTGTTTGATGCATTGTCTCGAGATAAAACCTTACTTAGTCTTTCTGGCTGGGGATGTGAGCTTGTTGATCTAATTAGCCGAATTGTTACTGCTTATCAAATAGAAATAGACAAGATACCCTATCATTCTCCTCTAAATGAAAAACATAAACAGCTAATGAATATAGGATTTTCGGACTTTGATGGTGCTACTTTTATCACGCCTTATCATCCGCTTGTATTAGCATATAATGCGAACTTGGCGGGTGTTTTAAAAGAAGATAAGGATGGAGAAAGGAGTTTCGTTAAATTACCGCCAGTCACAATACAAAGGTTAACTGCGCAGGGCTTACTACCATTTGTTTATGACCCAATTAATGACTTCGCATACAACCATGCGATAAGTGAAAATGTATTTTGGTCAAAGTTGATTCCACAAAAAAACAGCAGTTATGATTATGTGCGTAGTTTAGTCAAAGATAAAGTGAGTAAGTTCTCGGTTGCCTTCAAGCATCTATTTGTTGCGGGCAGTAAAACTACATTGATTATTAACTCTGTAAATAACACTGAAAATAAGGAAGTTTTCCTCGGCTTGATAGACTTCATTAAGCTTAAAAAAGACAAAGTTACCAAAATTCACGTTAACTTATACGATAAGACAGAACGCGATAGTTGGTTTGACAAATTTGCTGATGCGGCAAGTTATGAAGAGTTAAAGGACTTATGTGAGTTAAATAAAGGATCAGATAAAGGGCAAGCAGATAGCATTATTGACCTTCTGAGAACGCGTTTAACTTATAGCAAGTATAAACATGAAGATGGCGAAAAAGAGCAAGCTTATGCTCACATGAGCTTTTTTAAAAACAACGAACGTGTTCAGGCAACAGATGTTGATGTTTTAAAGCAATCAACTGGAGTGGTTAGTAACGGACTTATGCCAGGAGAGGCTGCTACCAACAAAAACGGTAGTTACTATACGGCGTTTGGATTGAAGGATGTTGATCTAGAAAGCGCGCCTCAATTGAAGCTAGCAGCTAAGTATGGTGGGCTAGTGAAACCGGCTAAACGACAACATGAAGAGTACGGTGATGCAAAATCACAAGCACTAGTAGTAACTGAAAACTTTAAAGTTCTCCTATACCGTGCATATGAAAACTCTATTTGGACCACGATCATTGACCCAAAAGTTACGTTGGAGTTCTTTGAGAGCCAAAAGGACATGGTTCTCATCCATTACTCGGATAACTATACGAACTCTGTAAATTACGATGCGATAACCGTCACTAAGCAGACAGACCTCTATCATAAAGTACTTGAAAATGATGAAGGCGGAATCATTGAAGAGTTTAATGCATTTAATGGGGAGTGGTTACTCAATTTAGTTACCGCAAAAGATAATGAACGAAAAGAAAAACGTGGAATTATCTGTGCTTACAAATACATCAATTGCTTAGTTGCGAATTCAGACATTACTTGGGTTCCTCTTTCTATTGCAGAGATTGTTCGTGTTGCGGGAAATCTAGGGCTGAATATGGCAGATAGTGACTTGTCGCGTCATGCTCAAGGCTTTAAGAAAGGCGTTATTTCAGATGATATTCTATTTGTCGGCTTTAAAGACCAAAAAATGATTTTACTACCCGTTGAAGTAAAAACGGGTAAAAGGCAGACGCACAGTAAGGGTGTAGAACAGGCTCAGGAGTTGAAACGGTACTTCGGGTCGTTACTAGGACAACAGAATCTCGCAGGGAACCTGTACCGAGGTCTATTCATGCGTCAAGTACTGATGCAAATAGATAAGTACAAGTTATATAACGTTTACGACGCAGGCTATTTTAGTAGCATTGAAAATGATAGTGCCTTCTGGCTACAAGGAAATTATCAACTCTCTGAGCTGGTGGATTATCCAGCAGGCTTCTTGTTCGTAAACGTCGAAGATAGCAACTTCAGTAAAGCCTCGTTTATGAAGGTTCATGACGTACTAAAAATAGAGTTACCAGCGGGCAACCTTAGCCACTGGGTGCGAACGCCAATGCGAACTCTTTTCTCTGAACTAACACCTGCTAAGCTTCACCATATCGATAGTCGATATATCCTAGAAAAGGATTGTCCAATCCAGCCTTTAAGCACTTTAAACTTGCCTGAGAAACAAGCTGAAAGTCTTGAGGATGATGGTAAGAGTTCGACATCGACAAATGAACTAGAAACAGAAGATTTGGAGTCTATCGATAATCAGGTTCAGCCATTGATTGAACCTGTAAAGTCAGCCAGAAAAACAATGTCGACGGAAGAGTTAGAATCAATATACCAACAAATTATTGATTGTTTTTACAGCCATAAAATAACGCTAATGAAGCCAGATAACGTTGAACCTTTTATTGAAGGACCTGCATCAATTCTGTTCAGAGTTGGGTTGAACTTGGGTGATAAGCCAGAAAATGTTTTTGCCAAGTCCCAATCACTGAAGTTGGCATTGAAACTTGGGCAAGAGCAAGATATAGGCTTTGGAATCGATAGAGGCTGCATAACCATTGATGTTCCTAAGAGCCAAGAGCAACGCTACTTTGTTGACCAAAACGATATCTGGCCGAACTGGGAGCGACCAGATGGTTCTCTTGAGGTACCGCTGGGTGAAGATCGCTTTGGTGAAGTAATTAAACTCAATTTTTCATCCTCAAACTGCCCTCACTTATTGATTGGTGGGACTACGGGTAGTGGTAAATCGGAAGCTTTGAATACGATTTTGTACGGCATGGTAGAACATTACAGTCCTGATGAGCTTAAGTTAATGCTTATTGACCCTAAGGGTACTGAGCTTAATGATTTTGAGCGATACCCACATCTGATTGGCCGTATCGGTTTTGATGATGAAGATGCATTAGAACTGCTTACGCAAGCGGTCGAGGAGATGCAATCGAGATATAAGAAGTTCAAAGCTCAAAGTGTCCGTTCGTTACCAGATTACAATGCCAAGGTAAGCGAAGAAGAACGAATCCCTTGGTGGGTGCTTGTTCTTGATGAGTATGCAGACCTAACGTCTGATAAAGAGATGAAGAAAGATATCGAAGCTGAACTGAAACGTTTGGCGCAAAAAGCTCGTGCAGCAGGTATTCACTTAATCATTGCCACGCAAAAACCAAGTGCTGATGTGATCAGTACTAACTTACGTTCTAACCTTCCAGCTCAGCTAGCTCTACGCGTGAAAAATGGTACGGAAAGCCGTGTTATTTTGGATGAGCAAGGTGCTGAAGTGCTTAATGGCAAAGGAGATGCTTACCTTAAATCGGAAGGCAAGTTAGTTAGAATTCAGTGCGCAAGAGTAAGCTATTGAGCTTTTTTTATTGGGTCCTCAAAACCACCGCCTAGGGCGGTGGTTATTGTTCCTTGAAACTTAAGAAGTGTCGATGTTAGAAGTAGCTTCGTATTCATTACAAGTGATAGGGAAAAACCGTATAGGTGATAATTGAAGTGCATCACATGTCTGTTGTCGTCGTTAATACAATATATATTGGACGTCAAAGTAGAGATGAAATTTTAAAATATAAGACAAAATAATTAGGTTTATGATGAAAGAGTTTATATATGACGCTATTGCGTTTAAACAAACAGATGATAGTGATTGGAACATTTCCTTTAGTGCAAATGCCTTAGAGATATCCAATTGGGCTGGAATACCTCAGAAGAAAAATTTCGACTCAGTAGAGTCTTCTGGTTTTCAACGAACTATTAAGCTAGAAAGAATGAATAGTTTAATTAGTTTTTACTCTGAACAGAAAAATATAATACAAAACCCTCTTTTGTGTGCATCTCGTAATTCTTCAGACCAAAATAAACCTGGCGTATTTTTTACTGCTGACTCCAACCAGACCGGTGAATACTCTCGTAAAGGTAAAGTGAAAATTATGGTTGAAGATTACTCTTCAATGACTTTAAAAGAAACACTAGTGATGTTTAAAGAATCATTAGAGTTAAGAGTACCGGAGCTAGCAGAGTCAGAGCTTGATCAGTCCTTGCTCAATGAGATAAAAAAGACGTTTTTTGAAGACGATAGTTATGTAAAAAGTGATGACTTATCTAGTGAAGCTCTCGTTGAATTAGAATCCTCGCACATTGCTGATTTGTGGCAAGAAACACAATGCAGAATCGAAACGCTAAACGAAGCTGAGACAGAGCCTGATTCAATTCTAGGTTTTGATAAAGAGGCTTTGATTTCGTACCTTTTACCTGCAACGATGGTTGATGGGCAGCATAGATTAAAAGGAGCGATTGCTCAGTTTGAAACTATGAGAGATAAACCTGAGTTAATGGAAGAGGTAGAAAACTATATACTTAGTGGAAAAAGCCCTGTAGAAGCACAGGCTTTGATCGAGGATAAGTATATTAGAAAACTACCAGTGTCACTAATTCTTAGTGATGACCCTGCAGAGCACGTATTTCAATTTGTAGTGGTAAATCAAAAAGCAACTCCAATCAATACAGCTTTACTTGGAACTATAGTATCAACGACGTTGAGTAGTGATGAATTAGAGAGGGTTTCTCACCGATTAAAAAATGCCGATATACCACTAGAAGATTCTCAAGCTGTCTCATTTGCTACAAGAGATCGAAGAAGTCCTTTTTTTAATTTGGTTCAAACCGGAATTACTGGTGAAAACGGAGGTAAAATACCATGGACTGTAATGAAAACAATAGTCTCCATGTTTAAAGACCTAAAGGGAGCAAAATTCTATAGTGATACAGTAAAAACTGATTTCGCAGACTTATGGAAAAGACGCCTACTACTAAGTTCTAACATTGTCGAAGGCGATGATCTAGAAGAAAAAATGAAACACTGGTGCAGTGATGATGGTGCTTGGAAAGAAGTGTTTCTCGTCTTTTGGTGTAAAATTAGAGATGAATTTGGTTCTATTGATGATGATGGAAGACAAAATTATTGGGGGCATACCAATTCAAACTTATTCAATAAAATATCGCTCACTATTTTGGCAACTGATTATTTTAAATACTTATCTTCCGCACGAGTAAAGCTCAATTCGATTGATGATGTTGAAAGTAGTATTACTGAATGGTTAATTGATGTAGATCGTACTTATTTTGATCGGGATTGGGTGCTAAAAAATACTAAGAAAGATTCGCCTGGAATTAGAAAGCAATGGTCTTCTCTTTGGATGAATTACCGAGAAGATCCTAGAAAATTGCCGTCTGTAAGTCAGTATAGAATTAGTTTTGGAGGCTAATTATGGAACTGCTTTCAGCATATTTAAAGAAAGCCATACCAGGCGTTAATGATGCTTGGAATAAGGGTATGGTCGCTGACTTAGCATTGACCATAACACCTGAATTGATTTTTTTTGACAAGCAGAGCTTACTTAAAGGAGATATGACTTTCGTATGGTTATCATGGTTTATTGAATCAATATATGATTATAATCTTGCTCCTGATAATATTGTGTATGCTGATGTTTTTTCTTTGGTTCGAAGAGGGCTACTAAAATCAGGTTTATCGGAAGATTCAGAGCACTTTGTCGTGATTTGGAAGAATGTATCAAAAGTTATTTATACATTCATTTGTAGGATGCAAGGAAGAAAGAGGCAAAGTGTAACTAAGACATTAAAGGAAGATCTCGTTTCTTTAGCTCAAAATGATCTAAAATGTTGGATTTGTGGTTACAGATTTTCTCATGATTCAATACAACTATTTCTAAATCAACCTGGAAGTATTCAATTGCCGAGTTTAGTGGATTATTTATCGCCAAGAGGGCTGGTTGAACGTGACTTGAAAATTGAAGTAGAACATAAGCAACCATTTTCTAGTGGTGGTGGTGATTTGGATGACTTGGATAATATTGATTTAAGTTGCGGCTATTGTAATCGTCATAAATGGAAGTTTTTGTCAATATATGACGCAAACCGGAGTCTTAGGTCATTTTCACACTCGCGGTTAGGACTAGTAAGTGTTCCACAACCTTACTGGGTTATCCGTTTATTAGCTTTAGCGGATAGATGTACAGAAGCTGGTTGCACGGTCACAAAAAATAAACAGCAGCTATATGTGGATTTTATTAATGATATTGGCAGTGCTGCACCAACAAATCTAAAAGTCGTCTGTCGTAAGCATTTACGAAATAGTGGAGATAGATTTGTTAGTGCTGTTAATTTTAAAGACAGAACAAAAAAAGGACGCCGCTCCTTACTGTGATTGTCTGAAATTTTCAGTATAGTATGAAATGCCTCTATTCAAATGTAGCTTAAAAAAATCACCAAAGTGCACGCCTTCTAGGTGTGCACCTTTCTTTTGATAAGCTTCTCTCAATACTGCAAGGTATACATCGGCGTATTCACCTGCAAACACTTTCCATGTCATTTCGACATTACTATCTGCTGGTATTTCTTCAAAAGGTGGCACTGATTCTTCAGCTAAGGACAAGCACAAAGCCCAGCGGCAAAGAACGTTCCAGTTATCAATTCCAGTCTTCGACTTTAGGCGAACCAGCTGCTGCTTTTGCTTTTCAGAGAGTCTAATCGTATCAATGGTGTGTAACATTAAAAGTACCCTTCTGAAATGGTCGAGGTTGTTGCTTGCTCGTTGTAACTAATATGGTATTCACGATGTACAGACGGTTTTAACTTACTGTAGTAATCACCCGTAATTTCTTCATCTGTCGACAGAAGTAATACTTGGTTTGCTGCATAAGGGAAATAGCTTTCAATTAAGCGTGTACGATGCTGTCCATCTAATCGACCTAGAGGAGTATCGATAACGGTTGGAAGCTCTTTCCCCGATGCTTCCGATAGGCCCCACAAAATAGCGATGGCCAATAATTGTCTTTCACCAGCAGATAAGCGACTAGGTGATAGTGCATCATTACTTGCTGAAAGCAGAGTTAAAGAAAAGCTTTCTGGGCAAATGCGTATACTGCTGATTAACTGATCTTTGCGAGTCAAAGCGACAAACTTCTCGGTGATTTTTTCTTGAAGTAACTCTATGTTTTCTTTGACTAAGCTTTTTGCGAAACCCTGCATTGTATCTTTCAATTTACTTATATGTTCCACAACTTGGATAGAGCGTTTCTGTTCAAAGGTGTCTTTACTTTGCAATGTGAGCAGGTTGGTATAACGTTGACCCAATACTTTGCTTTTAGCCTGAGCTTGTTCCAGTTCACTAGATTTCACGCCAATCAGCGTTAGTGTATTTTTGTACTCTGTTTCATAGTAAGCAAGCTCGCTGAGAACGTGTTTTACCGTTTCATAGTCAGGGATCGATTCTTCTCTTTTCTCAAACAGTGCTTGCTTCTCAAGCAAGATCTCACGCTGTTTAACTAATGTTTCGCGCTCAGATTGGTCCTGAGAAACTTTTTCGCTTAGCCCATTAAAAATGTTGCTTGGTAAACCAACATAATGAGGGGTACTCGCTACTCCATTGCGTTCTTTCGCCATGCCAGCCATGGTTGACTCAAGGGTACTGAGGGCTTTTTTCGGTAGACCATGCGCATCTAACGCCGTCAATAGCGTCGTCTCATAGCTTTGAATCGCTTTGTTTAAGGCGTTTGCCTCAATTGCCTGTGCTTCTAAAGTCGCTTGTTTTTGTGTTCTTTCAAGTAGGGGTTGTATTAAACCGAGGGGACCGATGCCAGAGTCCAATTTAACTCGCTGCTGCTGGTTGTCTTTTAATTGTTGCTCAATAGCCCCTAGTTCAAAGCGAATATGATCACGTTCCTCAATGAGATGGGCGCCTGATTCACGTACCTTCTTTCTAGCTTTATTGATTTCAACATTCGCTTGGCCTTGTCTGCTTCTGAGTTTGGCTATTTCGACACTTAGTGCTTCGATAATCTCATTGTTACCTTCGATCTCAGTTTCACATGCTTCTACTTTTTGTATAACACCCGTATCTAGGTTATCTGACTTTCTCTTGCGCTCAATATTTGTTAAGTCGATGTGCAATTGACTAAGTAAATCCAGTCCAAGTAAGTTCTCAATCCCCGTTTTAATCAGCTCATTGCTTCGTTCAGGGTGAGCGAGGTTTTCAATCTTTTCACCATCAAAAAAGAACAAGTCTGAAAGTGACATTGGAATGAACTCATTTACAAATTCATCCCAGTAGTCACTGAGGTATAGATCAGGCTCTCCATTACATGAGACGCTGACTTTGTCTTTCGTGTTCTCTAGCTGCTTGGCAGTTTTCCATTCACGGCGAACCGTAAAAATTTGTTCTTGAGTATCAGTTGTATGAGAGAAGGTTAACTCCAACATTACGGAGTCGCCTCTATCGACATAACGATTCAATGTACTCGATAGATAAGTACCATAGGCGAGTGTGCCTCTATTCGAGCACTTAGCATGCTTACCATAAAGCACGAGCTGCAATGCATCTAAGAATGTCGTTTTTCCGCCGCCGTTTAAGCCACCGAACAAGATCACTGGTCGGTCTTTTGTGACTGTTAAATCAACAGTGTGCTGACCTTTGTAGATACCAAAGTTTTTTATAGTGAGCGATTTTAATAGCATTAGTCGATCTCCACTATTTCGGTTTCTAGTGGGAGTGAGCTATAGCCTTGTTCTTTAATACACTTGGTGATCATATGAATTTTATCTTTGATTTTATCTTGTTCTTCAGGTGCTAAGCTTTGGTCGTTAGTCAACTGAATATGCAGGCGATGCCTTTCTCGTTCGAGCGCAAACTCTTTTGCTTCAAACATACTATTGAATGCGCCCTTATCTAGTACTTCATTGAGCTCTTCACCCAATTTTGCACGGCGTAATTGGCTACGAAATTTGTTGGCGACACTCATCGTTGCACGAATTTGCTGATAAAGTAGGCCTTCCTTGTCACCGTGTTGCTCACAATATGTTTTTAGTTTGCTTAGTGAGTCACTATTCAAAATAGGATGATGCGCACGGCGTTTTCCTGCATATGGCTGTTTGATCACTTGCTCGTATATTTTTGGCAAATTGTCTTCAATTTCATGTTTCTCTTCGAGCCAGATTTTTCTTATCGCTTCAAGATCTTCCAGAGTTAAGAGCTCTAAGTCTTTTACTTCTGGCGGACCCATATGCTGAACCGCGATTTGCGCTTCAAGGACCTTTTTCAGCATGTGTTCTCTGAATTTTTGTATATATGGTCCATGTACTACGTCTGCACCATGTTTAGAAACATGAACAGTCAAGGTGCCGTTCATTCTGCGAAAATCTCGATTATTTCTATCTCGGCGGAGCTTCTCTAATTTCTTTTCACGTACTGAATCATTGATCTCAAGCTCATTACGAAGTGATACAAGTGGGTACATCCACTCCTTCTCTTCGTCGTTTGCGATCATGGCATTCATAGATTTGTCTTCAGTTACCATGGTGCACACATAGCAGCCGAATCGGCTGTCGCCGCAGCTTTGCGTCGATTTATCAACCACTAATGGACATTCTCCACCTTCAGTTGCTCCCTGGTACATACCCATTAAGTCATGATTTGGGAAGTTCCAAGGGTTCTTCACGCTATTTAGGTATACCCAAACGTCGTCATTGCTCCACTCTCCGATGGGGGTATATACCCACACACGGTCTAGTGAACCGTTCTCTGTTAGACCCAGTGCTTTTCGAGTGTTAGTTGTTGAACTCTCGTACTTTTCCATATTCGCGGCACGAGCCGTGCTTTCTGCTTTACGTGTACCAAGAACTAAAATGGCTTCACCATTGGTATTGGCTAAGTTTTGGATGAAGCTATTCGATGGTGAAATCTTTAGTCGGTCCGTACACCAGCGAAACTTCATTCGAGGGGCTGGGTATCCTTTACCTATTAGATTTACCCAGAAGCGGTCTTTAACTTCAGGGGTTAATCTATGTGGGATGATTGGTAAGTTCTGAGAGTCAGCGGCTTCAGTCATTTTTTCGAGAGACTTAGCGACCCACAAAGCAACGATTGGGTTTTCTACCAAGGTATCGGTGCTGATGACGTGAACGTTTTTATTTGCTCGACCTTCTTCTGCCAACTCTTTTAACGCGTACCAAACTAGCTGCAGGATGGCTGTGGAATCTTTCCCACCGCTATAACCTAACACCCATGGAATACTGTCACTGAGGTAGAGCTTTTTGATGTCTTCAATACTATGTGTGAGGCTATCCTTCAGACCGCCAGAAAAAGCAGAGCTTGTCTTTACTACACCTTCAGTCATTTCTTGCCTCTATGAATTTTGTTTCTTCAATTTGTTCTTTTGTTGAGAGTTTCAAATTAAGCTGCTTTTTGATGGTGACTATGGTCAAGAGTGCCGCGCTGTTATTGTGCATCATGCGACCCTGACTAATGCAACGACCTTCCCAATTGCTTTTGTTAGTTCGTCGCCAGTCTATTTGTTTTAGTTTTTTAAGTGTCTGTTTATAGCTTTTCTGGGCAAGAAGCTGATGACCTATAGTTCCCAAGCACTTAAGGACAATGGCTGAGAAGTTCACATATTCTTTTCTTTCATTTGGTGGCAAGTCATTGTTTTTTGCCAATTTCCATGTGTTTAGGTTTTCAGCAACACAGTTCCAATATTTAACGGCTTCCTCAATGGCATTATCTAGATTTGTTTCATTCACATGAGGGAATAGCTCTAAATTTGCAGCATGTAAGGAACTGTGTTTAAACAACTTCGAAGAGCGAGGGCCTAAGTTACCGTCTTCAAAACTAATGACGCCGTTAAAGAAATCACACTGTTTGGCTATCTGATTTGTTAGTTCTTCTTGTGGTGAGTTCCCAAACAATACGCCGTAAGACTTTCCGGTTTTTACTGGAAATAAATTCAAATCCCTGAATATCTTCTGTCGTTGCTGGAGTGTTTTACCTACATAAAAAACCACTGAGATATGCTCATCTTCCAAGGTGGGATCTCTTTCCAAGGCATCCTTGATAGCGGCAGTCCTGTGTTGGCCATCTGTTATGTAAAATTCGGCGTCTTCATCGACCAGAAGTGTACCTATATTTTTACCTGCACCTGTAGAGGTGGTAGGTAAAAAAGTACATTCACCGGATATGCATGCAGTTAAAGATGAAAATGTGTAATCAGTTCTATTTGATTGAATATAGTTACTGATCTGAGGTATCCGGTTTGGGTTCAGGCTTCGTTGGGCTCTATTCTCGGGCAGAAGGTTTGATTCATCAAAGGTAAAGATACGCTTTAGCCTCTTCAAAGGGCACATAACGGTATAGAATTCTTTCTCGGCTTGTATACCGCGTATTGCTGGAAATGATATGCCAGATATAATTTGATTCATGAGTCCGCTCAAATAGTTCGTACGCTTACGCCCTCTGTACGTACGTACACTGATGGTGTATTCTAATTTATCTTCGATTCAAAGTCCCGAATAAATTCCACTGAGATCCTGTATGTCTACATATCTTGATTTTAATGCAACAACCCCCGTTTTAAGTGAGGTCGCAGAGCTTGTATGCAAGCTGATGTTAGACGAGTATGGGAATGCTGGAAGTCGTACTCATGCATTCGGCGCAAACGCCAAAAAACGTGTTGATTTAGCTCGTGAGCAAGTAGCAAATGTAGTAGCTGCTGATAGATCAGAAATATTTTTTACCAGCGGGGCAACTGAAAGCAATAACATTGCTATTTTGGGATTAAAAGACTTTGGTAATCAGCATAATAAGAAGCACCTAATCACTACTCGGATAGAGCACAAAGCTGTATTGGAACCAATAGAGTATCTTGAAAAGTGTGGCTTTGAGGTTACCTATCTTGAAGTTAATGAAAGTGGCTGTGTGGATCCTGAGGAATTGAGGTGCGCTCTGCGAGAAGACACGTTAATGGTGTCTATCATGCACATCAATAATGAAACGGGCTGTATTCAGCCAATTCCATTGATTTGTAATATTCTTGATGGTCATGAAGCTTATCTGCATGTTGATGCAGCCCAAAGCTTTGGCAAATTGAGTAACGAATTAAGTAATAAACGAATAGATTTGATTAGCGCTAGTGGTCATAAATTATATGCCCCAAAGGGTGTTGGAGCGCTTGTGGCTCGTAAACGAGGCTTTATTAAACCTCCCCTTAAACCAATAATGTTTGGAGGTGGTCAGGAGAGAGGCTTGCGTCCAGGAACATTGGCCGTTCCACTAATAGCTGGTTTTGGTCTTGCATGCGAAATGGCTCAGAATAATCATGAGCAATGGTGTTCTCATGCAGCAACGCTAAAAGCGACACTGATTGATGAGCTGGATAAAGTTGGAGCAATGTACAATGGCTCAGATACATCTCCATTTGTTCTCAATTTTTCAGTTCCTGGCGTTAATTCTGAAGCATTAATGGTAAAGCTAAGAGACATAGCTGCTGTTTCCAACGGGTCTGCTTGTACTTCTTCAAGTTATGAGCCTTCACATGTTCTATTAGCGATGGGGTTCGAAGAAGACAGAATTGCTGGGGCGGTGAGAGTTTCATGGGGAGTAACAACTGAAAAATTGCCTGTAAGACAGATTCTAGAGCAAATCGTACTCTTGAAAATGTGAAATGCTATTTGAGTGGTTTTTTACTCGTTTTTAACCCTTTTTATCAATAGCTTATGTCCATTCACCACTTTCTCTTCCTCCCGCAACCTTCGCTCAAACATAGCTCTTCCCATCAGTACTTCTTGCAGGTGGGAAACGCCAAGCAGTTCTGCCAAGCGTTTATCAAAAGCACGTTGCTTGCTTTGCTGTTCAACGTCATCCCCCAGTAGCAACCCTTTGTTTAGGAGCGGCGGGCGCTTTTCTTCCGCTACATAATCAAAAAAGTCGATGTCTTGTTCCGCCATCTTTATCTTCACTCGCTCCACAAGGAACGGAACGGCGCTGTTGTCGAAGTTATCGTAGGTCGTGAGGGTAAGCTTTCCTGAGCGAATATGGATTTTAACCAAGTCGATGTTTTCTAAATCCCCGTACATGTGTAGCCCAGCCCCAACGTAAATCCGGAGAATTTGGGGTAAAAGCTCGGTGTATTGTTGGTGAAATATGAGTGAGTGATTATCGTTTAGAATACTAGCGGGAAGCATTGTGTGTGCATCAACACAGGCTTGGTTTATTTTTTCGGGATTGGCGATTTGATAGAGTGCGTCTTGTGCCAGCGTGAGGGCGCTTTTGTAGTCGTCAAAGAAGGCTTTGATGTCGCGTTTAAGTGCTTCGGGTTGTTGGGTGTAGGGTTTGCGCTTTTCAAACAATGTCATGGCGAAGTAGAGAAGTAAGTCTTCTCGCCTTGCCAGCTCTGCTGCTTCAAAGTCGGCTTCATCGTAGATCTCACAAAGTAGTTTGTGGGTCTTTTTATGCGAGCCAATCAGTTCTCGAACGGTTTCAGATTGCTCAAACTCATCGTTAGCAGGAATGCGGCCAAGCACTAAGCATGTCATCCAAAACGCTTCAAATAACTCTGCATGTTGGCTGATGGTCAGTTTGAGTTTTTCTTGCTGGGTAGGCGGCTTTGGGGCGGTTAATTGCTTCCACCCTTGGTGGCGGCGATAACGATTTTGCAGATGCGCTTGCTCTTCGAGCTTGTCTTTAAATATGTAGAAAATACCTGGCGCGATGGTGATGGCTTGTTCATCGAGGGTGCGTTCAACATAGGCTTTGATTTCACTTTGCTGATAGTACTTTTGAAAGGTATTACGCGAGGTGATCACGCCGTCTTTGTAGGGGGTAAATTGCGAGATAAACTGCTCGGTGCCTAGCATCACGCTTACCACCAGCAACTTATCGGCAAGCTCCCAAGCGCCAAGTAGTGCATCTAATCGCTCGTCGATATCTTCGATAACATTGAGAACAAAGCCAAGGTTAACGATATCTGAATGCGTTTTCTCACCATCAGGGTAATGCGTGGGGTCCCAACCCAACACATCGATGCAATGAGCAAGCAGCTCACGCATGTCGTCGCCCCGCCCGCAACCATAATCAAACACTGAGTAATCACCACTGAGATAACTGTTTTTGGCCAGTGCTTTCATGGGGGCGGAGAGGGAATGTCGGACGATTGCGGTTTTGTGTCTATCAATGGTGTGTACATCTGTATCTTCCACCATGGCCGATCGAAACAAACGGCCGTCAACCAAGGTGTAGCCATGTTGTTTAATCAGGTTGAGCCAAGATTGCTTGAAACCAATCAGCCTAGAGTTTTCATACAAGCCTGCGTTTTCACCTTCTTGGGTGATTTGTTCGAAGTCAGGGTAGGCGGGGTGGCTTGGTAATATCATCAACTCTTTACGGTGAAGAATGGGCGGATTCTCTGAGGCTTCATAATCCGTGACGCGATGCATCAGTTTGGTTAAATCGACAGTCACACTCTGTTTGAGGCTTGGATAGGCATCAGTGTAGAACGTGGGGTAGCTGAGCAGGGACAAACGAAAGTCGTTCTTACTGAGTTTAACGATATGCCAGTTGTCATCGTCTATTTTTAGGGCCTTGGCGACGTTATGAATAAATGCGGAGAGTGCGTTTGGTAATGCTTCAAAAGCATCTTTGTGAAGGTAGAGAGCGTCAGGCAGTTGCTTGCCTGCGGTGGCTTGTTCCACCATTGCTTGAAACTTTTCGCTATCCATCACACCTTCCTATGATTCAAACAAGTTAATGCTGCTTACTCCAACACCTCGACGTACCGGTACGGCATGCCCTTTTGCTGATGGCTTCATTATCTGAACATATTTGCTGTTTTCGGGGCCAATACTGACGTGGATCGGCCTGTTTTTTCCGTAGAAATAGAGCCTGTCAAAGGGTAGTTGGGTCACAACGAACTTGGCAATTTCATCCATGCGTTTATCAAACCCCTCTACCAATAAATCACACGCAGCACCTTGTCGCTTGCAGATAAGGTTTCCTTTTGCATTGCGCTCTGACGCCGCATGTTGGTCAAGTGAGGGTGCCATTTGGCCAGGGTGATGCTTTAACAGGTAGTTTTTGAGGATGTTGGAAGTAAAGCCGTAAGTAATCGTAATTGAGCCAAACTGATTTTCGAGAGGGGTTAGAATATCATCGCTGAGCGCGATAAGTGCCGATGTGCTCTCTTCTTGTAAAGGGCGATTGCTAATCTCAGAAGGTATAACTGGGTGCTGAGTTCGGTGCCAATCAATCAGTTCTTGCCGCATGACGAAATCCGCTCTGGATGAGTTTCTCTATAGTAAACAGGTCAATCGCTTATTAACAGGGAGTACGAACAAGGATGTTGTTAGCACTGGCGATAGCGTGCATTTTCTTCATTGGGTATCTTTCTCAAACCACTGGGCTTTGTATGGTGCGCGGGGTCAAGCAAGCGAAAGCGGGTAATCCTTTTTTCTTGCTGGCTATTATGACGAGTGGCACTTTCGCGTGGGTTCTCATCGTAAGTGGCCACTACTTCGCCGATATGGCGCCAAGGAGTGGTTTCTACGCAACGATTTATTCATTCGCAGGTGGATTGTTGTTTGGTCTTGGGGCTTCGGCAAACGGGGGATGTGGCGTCTCGACGGTAAGCCGTTTTGCGCGAGGCGAATTACCCATGTTTATGACTATTTTGGGATGGATAGTTGCTTGGTTAGCCCTTGAACCTTTAATTCCTCAAGCGACGGCTCCTGAGTCAATCCACTTAAGCGGGTCGATACGCTATGGTATTTTGACGGCATTATCTTTGGTGGTTCTGTGTTGTCTTTTCTTTGCAAAACCGGAGCGTCGCAAGCTGTGGTTTTCCCTTCTTGGAATAGGGCTGCTTGGTGGGTTGGTTTTTCTTTATGAACCTCATTGGACTCCTAGTGGCTTATTGCGCTCGATGAGCCTTTCTTTCTGGCATAGCGACAATGAAAAGTGGCCTGAAGCCACAAGATTTATGCTGGTTGCTGTTTTGATGTTGGGCATGTTTGTCGCCGCAAAGCTAACGGGGTCCTTTCTTTTACGCAGCATAGCATTGGGAAGTGCTGCGAAACACTTTGCTGCCGGCTGTTTAATGGGGGTCGGTGCTGTGATGGCGAAAGGCGGAAATGATACTCAGCTATTGGTAGCGATGCCTTCGTTATCTCTCAATGGCTTTGTTGCGGTGGCGAGTATGGTTTTAGGGATTTTTGTTGGGCTGAAAGTGCTCGAACGACGTTAGATGGTGTGTAACCCACTTATCCCTTGGAGAGGATATTTTGATGTTGCAGGTGGGGAGTGATTCAGCGTGGAGCGCACAACAAAAAAGGCCAACACTTTCAGGTTGGCCTTTTCCAATCGACTGTTGGGCTGGCGGAATCTGAATTGGTTTTTTATAGTCTATATAGTCAGTGGCTTAAGAGTGTTTTTCGGGTTTAATGTCACTACCAATGTTACTTGAAAATCCTACTCTGAAAGGAACTGAACTCGCGTCTTATTATTCCATTTATACGCCATAGACCAGGTGTTTTATAACAACTTGGTCTAAAGAAGACCCCTAAACCTACTTTAATCCGTTGCTCCATGACTCTGCAATAACGATCTCAAGGCATTGGTTGAGGATGGGAGCAAACCCACTTTTAAGCCAAAAGGCTTAAATGCTTTGTTCAATATGTCTGTTTTGTAACTGCCTCGATCATTCTCGATATCTGAAAGTGTTTTTCGAGAAATATCCACCAGTTTGGCGTACACATCCTGTTTCAGTCCAAGCACATTGATTCTAAGTGCTTTCAAGGCTTGTCCTTGCGTTAACTCGCCGAACAGCAATTGCTTGATGATCTGGTTGGCGACATTTTTGCGTTCAGCGGCATTTACAGATGTTTTGTTCTTTGAAACCCTTTGAACTGAACGAGCATTTGATGTGCCGTTTCCCGCTACTTCTTTATCATCTAGTTGTACTTGAGAAGGCTGTGTACGGTTAGATTTAAGGCGAGCGACGGTTGCTTTAGCTGACTCGTTAAGTGTCGAATTTTTTGTGCTCACAGAAGCCCCCACTTAGCCAGTTTGTCTGAGGTATGGTTGAACCCTATGCCAGGTAGTTCGAGAATATTTTCGGGTACGCCTTTTGCCGCTAGTCTTTCCTTGAGAGCAATACATTGGCTTGCTGTATCGCGTAGAGCTTCAAGTAACGCCTCGCTAGGCACGAGGTCTGACAAAGTGTTTGCTATTCCAACAAAATCATAGGTGCCGCCAACTTCCAAAGGTGCCTTCCATTTGGTCGTTCTTGGTATGCCTTCGGGGTCTGCTTTCATCGGCGCAAAATCGTAAATAGGCGCAAGTTTGATGTATCCCTCGCCTTTTAGAAACGATGTGTTACGCCCATGGTTATCGCTGTTTCCAAAGAGGATATTGATAAGGTCTCTTTTAACCCATTCTATAACGAAGGCTTGGATATCAAAGTGATAACCTTGTTGCATCACCATGTAACTCTGAGTGATCTTGTCGATGAGTGTTCTGACTGTTTCTTCATGATCGAGGGTAACGCCAGCACTTTTACCAAGGATGGAATATACCGATTCCATGCCATATCTTTCCACCTGCCCTTGAGTGTTATAGCTGACGTCAAAGCGTGGTAGCCACAATGAGGGGTAGTTTGGCCCTTCTTCCAAACGCATGTGTTCGATGGGGATGGTGTCAAACCCCATTTCTGTAAGTTCATGATAGTAAAGAAACTCTGCGCGAAGAATATCGCAATCTATGCCACTTTTTGAGCCTCTTGGGTATTTGACTAAATAGTGTAAATCTCGATTGTTGTTGTCGTCCTGGTAGGGATCTATCCAAATTTTACTGTCATTCGGATTATCTTCGATAGAAGCGCGAAGAAGGAGTTTGGGCGCTTCTCCACCTGCACCTGTGGCACCACCTGCAGCCGCACCTCTTTGCTGGGCATAGTCTAAGAAATCACTGGCGCGGCTTTTCACATCATCTACCGAGAAGAAGAGTTTATCAGCAAGCTCAAAACGCTCAGGGAGAGAGTCTTTGACTCTCAGGTTCCCAACAGGGGACATGGTGCCATACCTCAATAAGACGTAGTTTTGTTCGGCAGTGGGAAGGTCTTCAATGTCTAATTGTTTAACCCAGTATTTCCTGCTGGCACCACCGGGCATGATGTCGTCGAGAAACTTCAACCAACCTGGCTTTCCGTTGTCCTCAAAGAAAAAAGCGACAGGGTGGTTGATGGAGACCGCATGCAGGTCATCGCTTTCAAAATGATCGATGGCAAAGTCCTGCAGATAGTCAACAGCTGTAACTTTGTAGTTGTGTTGGTCACTTTCAGGGAATGAAATAACGGCGATATCGAGCCACTGCCCGTTGATAAATGCCTGAATGGTCAGTTGTTCCATCCTTATTCCTTAAAAGTCATTTAATGTGTATTAATTTACGCATAAATCGATTTAAATGCAATTAATGAGTAGTTTACTACCCAAAAAAGAGCGTGGATGTGTTAGAGCGTAGTAAGAAAGGATTATAAGAAGAAACGTTCGTTTAAAAATTACGAGTAGATATTTACTCGTAATCTGATTGAAATTCCACTAATGAGTGTAAATTTACTCATTTACTTGCCTGAGGATTCTTTTGTGTTCTTTGAAGGCCTTAGTTTAAGCACCTGAAACGCACAATAAAAGTAAACTCAGACATATCATGTACTCGAAGTATTAATCGGAACAGTTGCCTATTTTTATTTGGATTTTTTGAGGGCTTGCGACGGTGCGCAAGGTCGTTTGGATCTATCGGGTGATGTGTTTGGAATCGAAAGTAAATAACATTGAAAGTGCCATACCCAAAAGTAAAAAAAAGGCCAACCCTTTCAGGTTGGCCTTTTCCAATCGATTGGTGGAGCTGGCGGGAGTTGAACCCGCGTCCAAAATCAGTCTAACTTATGGCGCTACATGCTTAGTCTATCTTTATTCTCGTCAGTGTGCTGCGAATAGACACGCTACAAAAAGACATACCAGAATTCTATTTCGCGGTTCAGCTCTCTAGTCAAAGCATCCCTCGCTATCTCGTTTGGGTTTGAACTTCTATGATTCCCCGTCTTACAAGCGGAAGCTAGGGTAGAAGTGCGCTAGCAGGTTATTAAGCTGCTAGTGCGAAGTTTTCGTCGTTTGCGACTATTTTTTTGCGGCTTTTTACGAGGCAAACCGCCCCTCGGCATGCTCCACGAGCCTTCTTGATCCTGTCGAATCCTGAATCAGCCCCGGAATTATGTCGCAGATACTAGCATAAAGCTCTGCGGCGTCAATGATTATCTGGCTGAAGCCTTCATGATACGCGCTTTGTCGCGCTGCCAATCGCGATCTTTCGATGCATCGCGTTTGTCATGAAGCTTTTTACCTTTCGCCAGACCAATCTTAAGTTTAGCCCACGACTGTTTCCAGTACATAGACAGTGCGATAACGGTGTAACCTTCACGGTTCACTTTGCCGATCAAGGTGTCGAGTTCACGACGCTTAAGCAGCAGTTTTCGCACACGCGTTGGGTCAGCCACTACGTGAGTAGAAGCAACATTAAGTGGGGTAATGGTGGCACCGGACATGAAGGCTTCGCCATCACGGAAGAACACGTAGCTCTCTGTGATGTTGACCTTGCCTGCACGGAGGGCTTTCACTTCCCAGCCTTGTAGCTCAAGCCCGACTTCAACATCGTCTTCGATGAAGTATTCGTGGCGAGCTTGGCGGTTCTGCGCAATTGTATTGCTGCCCGCTTTATTCTTTGAATTTTTCTTTACCATAATGGCCGCATTATACGTAGTGGTAGGGAAGGGCGATATAGTTTTTGTAGGATTTTTAGAATCTCGCGCGTTGTGCTCACATTCCACGCCATTTATGGGCGTCTATTATGGGCGATTTCCTGCAATTTGAAGACGTTTGGGGAAAATTACGGTCCAATGTTATGATGCTGGTATTGAGCGATGAGGAGATCGTATGCCGCGAATTACACGTTCTGCACTTGTGCCGTTCAGTGCTGAACAAATGTTTAAGCTTGTGAATGATGTAGAAGCTTACCCGTCTTTTGTGCCGGGCTGCGCGGGGTCGCGTGTGCTTGAAGCCAGTCATGATGCCATGACGGCCTCGGTCGATGTCGCGAAAGCCGGTATTCGCAAAACCTTCACCACGCGTAATGAGTTGGTGATGGGCGAGGCGATCAAGATGGAGCTGGTCGATGGCCCGTTCCGTAAATTGGTTGGTGGCTGGAACTTCACGTCGTTAGATGCGGATGCTTGCAAGATCGAGTTGAACTTGGATTTTGAATTCACCAATGGTTTGGTGGAAATGGCGTTTGGTAAGGTCTTTAACGAGCTGGCAGTGAACATGGTGAAAGCCTTCACTGATCGCGCGAGAGTCGTTTATGAGTGAGAAGTTGCTTCATATTGAGGTGATGTATGCGCTGCCAAATGAGCAGCGTGTGTTTAAGGCGATTGTGACGCCGGATATGCATGTGGAAGACATTATTCGTCATTCTGGCATTTTGGATGCGTACCCTGAGATTGACCTGGCGAAGAACAAAGTGGGCGTGTTTAGCCGCTTGGTGAAGCTGGATGCGTTAGTGCACGATGGTGATCGCATTGAGATTTATCGCCCGCTGGTCGCTGATCCGAAAGAAATCCGTCGCCGCCGTGCTGAGCGCATGAAGGCAGATGGCACCTCTGATCCTGTCACGGGTGGCAAGGTAAACCCGCAGCGCAAAACAGATTAACGTCTGGCGCTGACTTGTTTGGTTTCCATTGGATCAGATGAGAACTAAACGGGTGACAGTCACAATGAAAAAAAGCGGTGAGAAATCACTAATGCCGATCAGTTAAGCAAAAAATGATCGGTTGAACGATCCTGAGAGGCTGGCAAAATCCGAGTGTATTTCTACACTCGGATTTTTTTATGTTCTTAAGACAAGCCCTCGACCGAATACACCAATTTTCTGCTGACCAACTTAATGGCCTATCAGATCTCCTGTGCCCCGCTCTCATTAATCAATGCCTTGAAGACACAGGCGTCACGACGATTCGAAAGCGTAGGCTCCCCATGGAACTGATGGTGTGGAGCGTCGTGGGAATGTCACTTTATCGGCACCTATCGATGAGTAAGGTGGTCTCTCAGCTCGATATATTACTTCCAGGTAAG
>NZ_FOWR01000056.1 GCF_900115495.1 Enterovibrio norvegicus DSM 15893
TGCTTGTGGCGAGAGGAGGAAGTTCCCCTTTGGTATCAGGAAAAGCCAACTCAAGTTGGTCACAAACATTCTGAATCGAGCGATTGCGCAGTAATCCAATCCCTAAAACTAGCCAAACAGCCTGCTCAGCGGGAAAGCGACGTTTACGCAAAGAAGCGCGTCCGGTTTGTTTGACTGCTTCTTCAACCCACTCAAGAGGAATGTGTTTAGAGAATGCGTTGATAGGGTGGTCTTGGCAAAACTCAGCGGTGATGTGTAACTCTTTCAAAAACTCAGACATAAAAAATCGGCCTCAACAATGTTGAGGCCGATTATGAAGCCTGCGTAGGATCGTTCAATGACTTAAAACGATCGGCATTAAGCCGAAGCCACGGTTTTCTCATTCTAAAATCGCGTTGGAATTAATCTTCCATTTCAGCGATTTTTACTTTCCACGTATCAGGGCCGATTTGGTGTGCATTGTCACCGCGTGAATCCACGGCAACGGTCACTGGCATGTCTTCTACTTCAAATTCGTAGATCGCTTCCATACCCAAATCTTCGAAGGCCACGACGCGGGCTTTCTTAATGGCTTTTGCTACCAAGTAAGCAGCACCGCCAACAGCCATCAAGTAAACCGCTTTGTGCTGTTTGATAGATTCAACCGTTGCAGGGCCGCGTTCTGCTTTACCAATCATACCGATAAGACCAGTGTCACCAAGCATCATCTCGGTAAACTTGTCCATACGGGTTGACGTTGTTGGGCCTGCTGGGCCAACCGCTTCGTCACCGACTGCATCAACAGGGCCGACGTAATAGATGAAGCGACCGTTGAAGTCGACGCCCTTTGGCAAGCCTTCACCGTTGTTCAACATCTCTTGAATACGTTTATGTGCCGCATCACGACCTGTCAGGATTTTGCCTGAAAGCAGAACGGTTTCGCCGGTTTTCCACTCTTGAATGTCATCTTTGCTGATGTCATCCAAGTTTACGCGGCGCACGTTATCGCTCACTTCCCACGTCACTTCTGGCCATTCTTCCAGTTTTGGTGGCTGAAGGTCGGCTGGGCCTGAACCATCAAGGGTAAAGTGAACGTGACGCGTTGCTGCACAATTCGGGATCAAACACACAGGCTTTGAAGCGGCATGCGTTGGGGCAGTTTTGATTTTCACGTCAACTACTGTGGTTAAACCGCCAAGGCCTTGTGCGCCAATGCCGAGTTTGTTGACGCGATTGAAGATGTCTAAACGCAGTTCTTCTTCTGCGTTTTCTGGGCCACGATCGATCAGCTCTTGGATGTCGATGTGTTCCATGAGGGATTCTTTTGCCAGCACTGCCGCTTTTTCAGCCGTACCGCCAATGCCTATGCCCAACATGCCTGGTGGACACCAACCTGCGCCCATGGTTGGCAGTGTTTTCTCAACCCATGCTGCCACATCGTCTGACGGGTTCAGCATCACCATTTTGGTTTTGTTTTCAGAACCGCCGCCTTTGGCTGCGATTTGAATTTCAACCGTGTTGCCCGGCACCATGTTGATGTGTACAACGGCGGGTGTGTTGTCTTTGGTGTTTGAGCGCTTGCCCGCAGGGTCGGCAACAACAGATGCACGCAATGGGTTGTCAGGGTTGTTGTACGCGCGGCGCACACCTTCATCCACCATTTGTTGTACTGTCAGGTCACTTTCCCATTGCACGTTCATACCGATGTTCACGAAACACGTCACGATGCCTGTGTCTTGGCAGATTGGGCGTTTGCCCTCTGCTGACATGCGTGAGTTGATCAGAATTTGTGCGATGGCATCTTTCGCGGCTTGGCTTTGCTCTTTGTTGTACGCCTTTTCTAGCGCCTGAACAAAATCGATAGGGTGATAGTAAGAAATATACTGCAGGGCGTCAGCGACACTGTCGATGACGTCTTCCTTGCGAATGACAGTCATAATTGCCTCTTTAATTGTTATAGATTCCATGGCGCTGTCTGCCCGTTTGTAGTCACAAGCTATACAGTGCTTCCAGTTAACGTTCGTTACCTACCCTTATGTACACAAAGGCGCAAAGGTCTCGCCTTTGCAATATCGCTGTATTTGGGTAGTGTAGGCTGCTTTGGCGAGTTGGGGATGATTCACCCAGTTTATTCACCGTTCTTGGCAACCTGTTACGTATCCTTGTTAATGCAGTTTTCTGGTGCGATTTTATAACGATATTCCGATGAAAAGCGTTAAGAAAGACAGCGAAACCGTCTTCTAATAACGCAAAAACACAATAGAGTGTGCAATCTGCGTCATTTGACCTGAATACCGTTAATTCTGCGAAATCTCAACACGGGAATGTTCGTCATAAAACCCGCGATTATGATACTCTTACGGTCCATTCAGCGCCAACAGACGCGTCAATACCGATCACAAAAATACGAAAATGACAGAATCGAGACGAATGCCCATCACCCTGCAGTTTTTTGAGTACTCACCGACTCGCCTTGCCGATCTATTTTCACGCGTTGAAGCGCATTCTTGGTCAATGTTGTTGCAATCAGCGGCAGCTTCTCACCCTGATAATCGTTTTGATATTCTGGTTGCAGACCCTATCGCCACGCTATGCAGTGATGATGGCGAAAACACGATTCGTTATCGTGATGGCGCTGATAAGAATGAAACCATCGAGCAAAACAGTGACGATCCGTTCCACGTGCTCCGTCGTTTGCAAGAGGCGTTACTCCCGGAACTCGAACCGATCGCGCCTTGGCCATTTCTCGGCGGTGCTCTAGGGTATTTCAGTTACGACTTGGGCCGACAAGTAGAAACGCTACCGACCTTTGCTGACAACGATATTGCAATCCCTGACATGGCAATCGGCATCTATGATTGGGCGCTGATTGCTGATCATAAAGAACAAAAACTGGTGCTGATCCAGCCTGATGGGCAAGATCGCTGGGCATGGCTGAATGCCCAACAATCGTCTTCATCGTCTGCGCAGGACAAACACGCCGCGGCGTTTTCACTCACTGACGGTTGGCAAGCCAACATGACGCCAGAGAGCTATGAGAACAAATTCGATGCGGTGCAAGCCTATTTGATGTCGGGGGATTGCTACCAGATCAACCTGGCACAACGCTTTGAAGCCCCCTATCAAGGCAGTGAATGGGATGCTTATCAACGTTTGGCAGAAAACAATGGCGCACCTTTCTCGGGTTTCTTGCGTTTAGACAACGCCGCAATTCTTTCCGTCTCGCCAGAGCGCTTTTTGCAACTTCATGGTAAAGAAATCGAAACCAAGCCGATAAAAGGAACAAGGCCCCGCGGCAAAACGCCGTCTGAAGACGCCGAAAAGATGGAAGACTTGCTCACCGCAGAGAAAGATCGCGCGGAAAATTTGATGATTGTGGACCTGTTGCGGAATGATATTGGCCGCGTGGCCTCGCCGGGTTCGGTAAATGTGCCTAAACTTTTCAATATCGAGACGTTTCCGGCCGTCCATCATCTAGTCAGTACTGTAACGGGAACCCTGGCTGACAACGCGCATGCCATTGATTTGCTCAGAGCATGTTTCCCGGGTGGTTCAATCACTGGCGCACCGAAAGTGCGCGCAATGGAAATCATTGAAGAATTAGAACCCCACCGCCGCACCATCTATTGCGGCAGCATTGGCTATCTCAGCCGTTGTGGCACCATGGACACGAGCATCACCATTCGTACCTTGGTGTGTCACAAACAGCGTATTTACGCTTGGGCTGGCGGTGCAGTGGTTGCTGACAGCGAAGCCGCATCGGAATACCAAGAAACACTTGATAAACTGAGTAAGATTTTACCCGTTCTTTCTGCGTAGCACGCCGTCGCATCAGGTTTTCACCCCGCGACAAATCCGGTGCTTTGTTGACGCAGCGCTTTGATGAACAAATATGGAAAGGAAATCATGTTAAAAACGCCAGGGATGGAAAACGATGAACCGTTAACCTTAGAGGTGCTGCAGCGATGCACTCGCCAGAACCCTATGCGCCCCCTATCCCGTCACTGGCTTGTACAACGATTTAGCCTAAGTCCTTGTAACAATTATGATGAGCGTGTGTTACAGCGCGCTCGTGATGCCTTCATGCAAAACAACACCACTGAACTTCGAGAAGCCGCGGTAATGATCGCCCTTGCTGAGCGCAATGGCGAGTTACAGGTATTGCTCACCAAAAGAGCAATGCATTTGAAGCATCACCCTGGGCAAATCAGCTTCCCCGGCGGCAAGGTGGAAAGATCAGACAAAGACATTGTTGAAACCGCGATTCGAGAAATGGAAGAAGAGATCGGCGTATCGACGACGCGAGACAACCTTCTTGGCTGTTTAGCCCCGCTACCGACGGTTAGCGGCTACTTGGTTACACCCGTGATTGCCTTTGTTGACGCGGATTATGAGGCGGTGATTGATGCCAACGAAGTGGACTGCCTATTTGAAGTACCACTTGCCCAATTCATGAGACGCAACGCCATCGCCAAACAGCCTTTTTTAGTGCGTGGAAAAACGTACGACATTTATGCCATGACCTACCAAGAGCACTTAATTTGGGGGGTAACAGCGCAAATTCTCCATACACTGAGCCAGCAACTTCACCTTCATTGATGCCAAATCTCACTCTGCTTTCCCGCCCTTAAAACGCTAATATTTGTTGAATGTTTCAAATTATTTTTAGGCTATTAAACATCGTTTTTAAACGATAAAAAAGCGATAGCGCATAACAAAAAATATTCTTTCGGCCTCCTTACATTTACAAATAAAAGTGATATGAATCACAGTTTGAAATGCAAATATGTAAACAATACGCGTCGACTATGATCCGTTACGTTTTTTTTTGGTGATTAAACGATGCAAACCTCCCAATCCACCACCACCTCAAGCGCTGCCAAAATGAAATGGTCTGCGCAAGATACAACTTGGATGCTATCTCTGTTCGGAACAGCGGTAGGTGCAGGTATTCTTTTCCTTCCAATCAATGCTGGCTTAAACGGATTCTGGCCACTGGTTGCTTTGGCGCTGCTTGTTGGCCCAATGACGTACTTCGCTCACCGTGGCCTAGCACGTTTTGTACTGTCTTCTAAAAAACCAGGAAGCGACATCACTGAGGTGGTTGAAGAACACTTCGGCGCGACCGCGGGTAAGCTCATCACTCTTCTGTACTTTTTCGCGATTTACCCGATCGTTCTGATTTACGGCGTTGGTATCACCAACACGGTTGATTCTTTCATGGTGAACCAACTTGGCATGGAATCACTGCCACGTGCCGTTCTGTCTATCGTTCTTATCTTGGGTATGATGTCTGTCATGCTTGCGGGTGAGAAACTGATGCTGAAAGTCACGCAGTTCTTGGTTTACCCACTGGTTGCTATCCTGCTGTTCATGTCTACCTACTTGATCCCTGATTGGAACACGTCTGCGCTGCAGCAAATTCCAACTGCAGGTGATTTCATGACAACTATCTGGATCTCTATCCCTGTATTGGTGTTCGCGTTTAACCATAGCCCTGCAATTTCTGCATTCTCTATGGCACAAACACGTGAATACGGTGACAACGCTGAGCGTAAATCAAACCAAATCTTGTTCCGCACAGCGGGCATGCTGCTTGGTTTCGTTATGCTGTTCGTGTTCTCTTGCGTACTGAGCCTAACACCGGCTGACCTTGCTGAAGCAAAATCGCAAAACTTGGCCGTGTTGTCATACCTTGCAAACAAACACGAAAGCCCATTCATTTCTTACTTGGGTCCTGTCGTTGCGTTCGTTGCTATCGTGTCTTCTTTCTTCGGTCACTACATGGGTGCTCGTGAAGGTCTGAACGGTTTGATCATCAAGCAACTACGTTCACGCAATAAAACAGTTAACCTGAAGAAAATCGACATGTTCACTGTTGCGTTTGTGATCATCACAAGCTGGATTGTTGCGACAATCAACCCAAGTATTCTGGGTATGATTGAGTCACTGGGCGGCCCTATTATTGCGACGATTCTGTTCATCATGCCGATGTACGCAATCAAGAAAGTACCAGCAATGAAGAAGTATGGCGGCAAATCCAGCAACATCTTCGTGACCTTCATGGGTGCGGTAGCAATTTCAGCGATTATGTACGGTTTCGTATCGTAAAAATTCGTGTAGACTAGCCGACCTGTAAAAGAGCAAGGATTCTCTAATGACCTTGCTCTTTTTTGCTTTCCAATCACGAGCCATGGAATTCCTTTCCTGCTCTGAATCTGGTCGCCTCCACGGATGGATAACTATTTAAGAATAAATCCAAATGCGCGCTTAATGTAAACCGCGCGTATTGAATGAGGTATGACAAATGATCAGTGTTTTTGACATCTTTAAAATCGGCGTAGGCCCATCTAGCTCACACACTGTGGGCCCAATGAAAGCGGGTAAGTCTTTCATCGACGATTTACGCAGTATGGAAAAACTGCGTGATGTAACAAAAATCACCGTTGACGTATACGGCTCTCTGTCTCTGACAGGTAAAGGCCACCACACCGACGTTGCTATCATCATGGGTCTTGCGGGTAACACCCCAGAGCACGTTGATATCGACAGCATTCCTGGCTTTATCGCGCGTGTTGAAGAAACCGAGCGTATGCCTGTTGGTATGCATTGCCACACTGTCGATTTCCCACGCGATGGCGGCATGAATTTCCACACGTCGAACCTGCCTTTGCACGAAAACGGTATGGAAATCCACGCGTGGGTCGGTGAAGAAAAGATCTACACCAAAACCTATTACTCTATCGGCGGTGGCTTCATCGTTGATGAAGAGAACTTCGGCAAAGAAGACGAAAACAAAATCAAAGTACCTTACGATTTCAACAGCGCAGAAGAACTGCTGACACATTGTAAAGAAACCGGTTTGTCTATCAGCGCAGTTGTCATGTCTAACATGCGTGCTATGCACTCAGAAGACGAAATTCAAACGTACTTCGGTAACATCTGGCGCACCATGCGCGAATGTTTAGACCGCGGTATGAACAATGAAGGCGTACTGCCTGGCCCACTGCGTGTTCCACGTCGTGCTGCGGCTCTTCGCCAACAGCTTATTGCGTCTGAGAAGTTCTCAAACGACCCAATGGCAGTGGTTGACTGGGTAAACATGTTTGCCTTCGCTGTGAATGAAGAAAACGCTGCCGGTGGCCGTGTTGTAACAGCACCAACCAATGGCGCGTGTGGCATCATCCCTGCGGTATTGGCGTACTATGACAAGTTCATTCAGAACGTAGGCCCACGTGAATACATGCGTTACTTTGCGGTATCTGGCGCGATTGGCGGCTTGTACAAGCAGAATGCCTCTATCTCTGGCGCAGAAGTTGGCTGTCAAGGTGAAGTTGGCGTGGCGTGTTCTATGGCGGCTGCAGGTCTGGCTGAGTTGATGGGCGGTAGCGCACAGCAAGTGTGTATCGCGGCTGAAATCGGCATGGAGCACAACCTGGGTCTAACGTGTGACCCAGTTGCCGGTCAGGTTCAGGTGCCGTGTATCGAGCGTAACGGCATTGCAGCAATGAAAGCGATCAACTCAACGCGTATGGCGCTTCGTCGCTCGTCTGAGCCGCGTGTGTCGTTGGACAAAGTGATCGAGACCATGCTGGAAACCGGCAAAGACATGAATGCCAAGTACCGTGAGACGTCTCAGGGCGGTCTGGCAATCAAGGTTATCTGCTAATACGCAGTAACAAATACATAGTCTCTGGCAACGATATCGCCTCTGGCGACAACGCGAATACCTCGTGAACTCACCAGAAAAAAAGAAACCCGCCAATTGGCGGGTTTCTTTTATCCATCACTTTTCATTTCAAGCGGTGGCCAACATACGTTCTTCTTCTTTCACGACATGCCGCTCTGCAGCGTCTATCGCGCGATAAAGGCGCATCTTGGTTGCACTAAGCCCCAGTCCAAGCACTTGGCTGATTTCTTCAAGAGATAAATCGTGCTCAAAACGCAGTACGAGTATCTCTTGTGCCGTCTTTGCCAAGTTTCGAACAGTGTTGGCGATGCCTTGTTGCTCTGCAGCAACGGGACACACTTCTTCACTGCCCTGCTCTTCTGATTGCTCTTCCGAAATGAAACGCTGATGGTGTGTAGCACGTTTCTTTAAATAGCTTCTGCATTGATTGTCTGCAATTGCATATAACCAACTTCTGAATGCCGCTTCGCCGCGGTAGGCGTGGATGTAGCGGTAGCTACGAACAAGGGTCTCTTGCAATACGTCATCCGCATCATAAGAACAACCCAGCCACGCCATGCATCGACGATGTAATGGTGAAAGATAACGAGCGACCACTTGGTCAAAATAGTGGCGAGCTAATGGGTCCCCCGCCTGAATCTTCGCTATCTGTTCACGCTCACTGTTGAGACAGTTTGAATCCACTGAATGCATGATTAATACCCTCCTGGTATTCGAGTGGTGCACTCAACCTAGCCAAACCAAGATTAACAATCAAACAGTGTTTTCTATTCAAAACTGACAATTTTCAGGCCAATTTAAACGCGCGTTTTCAAAAAAATATTGAACAGTGTTTTTTAATCAACAACTTACAAACATCATTATCGAACGCCGTTCAATTACCCTACAATTTTTGTGCATTCAACCAGATAGTGTATTTCTCACCGCTGACACACATTATCAAAACTGGCTGCAGGTCTGACCACCATTTTATTGTACAGCGAGAGACGTTAATGGATGTTTATTTAGCCATTTTTGTTTTAGGGAAATAGCGATATGATTGCAACAAGGTGCATTTGAAATATTAAATCATATCGCATTTAATGAGTGAGCCTACTCAATCCTCTTTCCCGGTGTTCTGCTTAACCACGCATCCAAGCTTCCCCGCTAACCTTCACACAGAAAGATGTTGAACCTCAGCCTCTAATCTCAGCCTCTAATCTCAGCCTCTAATCTCAGCCTCTAATCTCAGCCTCTAATCTCAGCCTCTAATCTCAGCCTCTAATCTCAGCCTCTAATCTCAGCCTCTAATCTCAGCCTCTAATCTCGGTTTTACATCTCGGCATCTCTCTTTGTTCTCACCCTGCTTGCTACACACTTACTGAATTTCAGCCATAAAAAAAAGCCCGCTATATATAGCGGGCTTTCTGAATGCGTATCGCGTCGGCGATTATGCCGTTGCTTTTTTCGCTGCTATTGCGCCAACTGGCTTCGTCACGAATGACAGAACAACAGCCACTGCCAGCATCGCTGCACAAATGGTGTATGCCATGACGTAATTGCCGGTCATGTCGACTGCGGTAGCCGCAACAACTGGACCGATGAAGCCACTTACACCCCAAGCGGTGTATAGCACGCCGTAGTTACCACCGTAGTTTTTCAGACCGTAGTAATCAGCAGTGATAGATGGGAATACCGCCAGAAGCGTACCGTAACCCACACCTGCAACCGCAGCACCTACCATCAGAGTGAACTCAGTTTGGTACGTTGCAAACATCATCATGTTGATGCCTTGCATGATGAACGCAATCATCAGCGTTTTGATACCACCGATCTTGTCAGACAAGATACCCGCAGCCACACGGCCACCTGAGTTGAAGATAGCCAGTACGACAACAAGGAATGCTACTTGGGTTAAATCAGACTGGTTGATAGCGATAGAGGTAATGTTACCAATGATCATCAGACCTGCAGAAGACGCCAATGCGTACATCAGCCACAGTGAGTAAAACTGTGGTGTCTTCATCATTTCACGCCAGCCCATGTCAGCATTAGCCGCACCGCTTTTCGCAACGTAACCTGCAGGTGCTTCTGGTGTGTAGTCAGCCGGTGGGTTGTTAATGGTCAGCGCCAATGGAACCGCGATAACCAAAATACCTACACCTAGGATAAGGAAGCTGGTTTGAATGCCGTAAGCGTTGATCAGCATAGATGTCAGTGGTGCAAGGTAAACCGCAGCCAGACCAAAGCCCGCAGCGATAAGACCGTTAACCAGACCTTTCTTAGATGGGTGGAACCACTTCATTGCTGCTGGAGCAAGACATGCGTAACCGAAACCGATACCACAACCTGTTACAACGCCAAAGCTCAGTAGCAGAGTCATAGGAGAATCAGCAAAGCTTGAAACGATCATGCCAAGACCGACCATCACGGTGCCCAGGATCAACACTTTACGTGGACCCATGCGATCTTGAAGGTTACCCGCCACTAGCAAAGAAAGCGCAAAACAGATAGTTGCGACGGTGTAAGGCATAGATGCATCAGCGTTTGACCAGCCTTGCTCTACCAATGACTGCTTAAATACAGACCATGCGTACAGAATACCAATACACATATTGATAAAGAAACCAGCAGCCAAAATGCCTGCAGCTTTGTTCATTTTTTTCATCTTACGACTCAATAGACTCACAAATCACAAGGTGTCACGACAATCAAAGAGGCGCGTCACCCACGAAATAAAATATTTTTGGAAATGTTCAAAATAGTTTGAGAACAACCAAAGCGCGCGGAGTCTATCAAGGAATCTCAATGTGATCAAAATCTACTTTTGATCAGGGTCAAAATAGTTGCTTATATGGCGAAAAAACAAACGAGAAGTGTAAATGGACAAACATGATGTCTGGAAGGAAATACATATAAATCCTTATTCAATAAAGGATTCCCTGCAACACACACTCTTTTACAGGTAGACACATCTGTGACAAGCCGCAGTAACAAAAGATGAACCAGATAGGCTGATAGATCACAACCCGTCTGCAAATTATTTCAATGACGGTGTTTCATTATTGAACCAACAGCGATTAGGCAACGGCTAACGCGTACTGAAACCTTTGCTTTCCAAAAACGCTTTCATAAAGGGACGTGCCTCTTTATTTAATGTGCCAGAAATTTGATCGCTCCAGCTCATTTCTTTATTGCCACCCGTGCGCGTTCGATAGTATTCACGAATGGTTTGGTCGTAGGTTGCTAGTGTGTCGACATCCATCAACTGATAGATATCTTCATGCACATATAAAGATGAAGGTAGGCGCGGTTTCACCTCGGGGTTTTGTGCTGGATGCCCCAGGCACAAACCAAACAAGGGGATCACATTCATCGGCAGTCCGAGCAATTCACTCACTTTCTCGGGGTTGTTTCTAAGTCCCCCGATATATACCCCCCCTAGCCCTAACGATTCCGCTGCCGCTAACGCGTTTTGCGCAGCCAATGCGCCGTCTATTGCGCCGATCAAGGTCTGTTCAGCAAAACCCAGCTTGGCATCCGGCTTGATCTGCAAGTGGCGATTGAAGTCGGCGCACCATACGAAAAACTCAGCAGCCTCGGCAACATAAGGTTGTCCGCCTGCGTATTCAGCCAGCAAACGACGTTTTTCCTGGTCAACAACGCGAATGACACTCGTGCACTGAATGAAACTTGAGGTCGAAGCGGCTCGCGCACAATCTAAAATTACGTTGCGCTGTTCATCAGAAATAGGTTGATTGTTGAACTTACGGATTGATCGATGAGACAGTAAACTTTCTATGGTTTGATTCATGGGGCGTCCCTGTTTATGCCAAATATTGTCAATATTGGCACAAAGACCAGAGACGCCTGAATGCGACGTTTAATTCGCGTTAACAAAGTCAAAGATTATTTTGGGCGGTTTAACCCCAAAAGGGTGAACTCGCCAACCGACGGTATACGTGCCCGTTTGTTCGATAGGACCGTTCGGTGTATTAATGGTAAGCACATAGTTACCTGCCTCTACCACTTTTCGAAAGCCCGTACGCTTGATCTCAATGATTTCTAATTGAAGATGTTCTACTCCCTGCTCAAAGCCAGCTCTCCAAGCTTCAACAATGTTACTGCGATAATGGGCAGGTAAACTCTGATCCAGTTTTAACGTTGCCGTTTTCGCGTAAAACACGCCCAACCCGTCAGCGTCTTTTTGATTGAACGTAGACTGAAACGCCGTACTGGCCGATCGAACTTGCGCTACCGGATCTTGAAAGGTGGGCCAGATCTGTTGCGAAGCCGAGACATAGCTTGAAAACAACAAAAAGAAGCTGGCTGTCAGTTTAAAAAATTGATTGTTTAATAGTGTCAACATAATGTTCCCTTGATATGTATGAGAGCATTCATAGTAAATAACGGAACAGCGTTGAACGATGACAAAAAATACCTAATGGATGGGTGAACTACAGAATGATCATGTTGCGATATCCCGATAAAGACACGTTGAAAAAGAACCTATTGGACAAACGAAGGAAAGAGCTAGACGGCCAAACGCAGGATGCCATCGCACATTTGATTCTAGAGCTCGACGACCCAGAGACGATGCTGGCCATTTCAACACGATTTATTGCAGAGCGACTTGACGTTAACAGGGTGGATGGCGGCTTTTCTTCACGAACACAATTGCACTATCGCCCCACACAGGAATTCCGAGATGCTGAGGAGCTACCTTCCATGGTGAATGCTGTATTTCCTAATAAACACCGTTCCCTTCAAACGATTTGGCGCTCGAAAAAACCGGTCATTTTTCACAACATCGCCTTGAACCCTCTTCTGAATGGGATTCACGACGCGGTATTGGCCACGGAAGTTAAATCCATGATGGCGTTGTCCCTCGGCACACGCCATAAAGATATCGGTATTCTATGCATCGGCCAATGTGACCGCGAAAGGGTGTGGACAACGAAAGAACAGGTCTATATTCATGAGCTTGCCAAAAATATCCTCTCCCCATTGTTCGATGCCAGTCAAACATCTGCCATCTCTGAACATTGCTCGTTGTCGGATGCAGAGTTGAATGTGGTGCGGTTAGCGGCAGAAGGGATGAGTTATGTACAAATCGCCGATACGCTCCATAAATCAGTACGAACCATTGAAAATCAACTAAGAAGTGCTAGACATAAAACAGGCGCACAAAATCAAACTGATCTTGTACGCCGCTGTATAAATTGGTTTTGACGCCGCCAATGGTGACGTTAGTCAGAAAGCGAGTGCGAATGCTCATGAATAGGTTCTTGCTTACACATGCGCCGCATGATGTTTACGAGCCTTTCATGATTTAACGGCATGGCATTGCCTTTAATAGAACTAGACCTCAATGCTTGCACGGCCACATCATCAAACACAGCCTCACAAAGACCGTAGTGACAAAGCGAAGGGAGCGAGAGGCGCTTCAAGGTGCGCTGCACCCACACAATGCCATCGCTTGGTTCAGCATTCTGTCTTCCGGTCAGAATGACAGCCAATTGACGATAACGATTCAGCAGCGTAATACGCCCGGCTTCGCACGCTGCTAAAATATTTTCAGCCATCACATACGGCGCAAGTTGCGCAGTAATAGCCCCATGCGGGGCATCCAGAATGCCACCAAGGGCAGCAGCAAGCCCGTGAGCAGCACCTAGTTTGGCGTTGGATTGCGCCATCCCACCTAACATAGAAGCAAACGCCATATCAGCGCGTGCTTTCGGGTCATCTTCTTCACAGGCGTGAATAATGGCGGGCGCTAAACGGCGTAAACCTTCTTCACACACCATGTCCGTAAGCGGGTTCGGATCACCACACACATAGGCTTCCATCAAATGTGTAAACGCATCCATGCCGCAGCGTGCAGACAGTTCTTTGTCTGTGCCGTACGTTAATGTGGGGTCAATGATCGCCATGTCGGGGATCAAATCTGTACTGCGCAGCGCTGCCTTGACATTTTCTTGCGCAGAAATAAGCACCGCATTGCGCGTCACTTCCGACCCTGTGCCTGCCGTGGTCGGTACGGCAATACAAGGCAATGGCTTAGCGGTCAATGGCAGCGCGCGCCCCACCACTTCTACATAATCGTAAACGCTGCCTTGGTTAGGAATGAGTGCCGATAAGGCTTTACCTACATCCATCACACTGCCACCGCCCACTGCAATCACCATGTCAGGTTTAAACACTCGTCCTGCCGCGGCCATTTCTTCGACCATTGCGATGAGCGGCTCGCCGTGCACAGAGAGTTGTTGGTAGCGCATTCCCTGCTGTTTCAAATAACCCAGCAACGGGGCTGCACGTTGCTCATCTTTGCCTGTCACCACTAAGGCGCTGTAACCAAATTGATTGAGCATTGAGAGGGAATGACTTAACGCGCCCTCACCGAAAATAATCCTTGTCGCCGTCATGAATTGAAACATGGCTCTTCCTTTTCAAAAACATCTGCCGACCAGCATCACTCAACCTTTTCCGTAGCATCTTGATTCAACGCAGGATTCGCTTGTTCATTGGGCATTGTGTTTCGCTTGTGTCGATGTCATCACATCTCGACGGTGCGTCAAAAAGAGGACAACACGCATTGATAGGCAACCTCTATCAAATTAAGAGACAAAACCTTCTTTTCTCTTCTTTGAGCTTGAGGCATAGTAATCACAACTTTCAGAGATAGACCAAACACGGGATGTGTTGGTGGCTGATATCTCTCACCATTGATTATGAAAATAGGATTCTAGGTATGTTCGTTGTTATTTTTGGTCGTCCAGGTTGCCCTTTCTGTGTTCGCGCAAAAGATCTTTCCGACAAACTGAAAGCTGAGCGCGATGATTTCAACTACCGCTATGTTGATATTCATGCTGAAGGCATCAGCAAAGCTGACCTAGAAAAAACGGTTGGTAAGCCAGTGGAAACTGTTCCACAGATTTTTGTTGACCAAGAACACGTTGGTGGTTTTACAGAATTCGAAGCGTATGCAAAAACAAACCTGGGTCTGTACAACGAGTAATCTGGATCTGTACAACGGGTTAGTTTGCTAGAAAACGTGCTTCTACTTCTCGCATCAGAAAGTAGACACAACGCGTGCAAACACTCACACAAAAGTCAGCGTAACCGCTGGCTTTTTTCGTTAAAAATCAGCACAAAAACCAATACTTTTTTCAAACCCACAAACAACTGTCCAAACTCTGACAAGCCTCTGAAATAAAATGCCAAAATTACCGCAACTTTCCATTACAAATCATCCAAAATGCGTATAATGCCCGTCCAGAATTTCCCTTTCCCCGCACGCGGATTACGGTTCAGTGAACATAGACGTCTACAACCTGCTCGTACAGAACGATATTCTTTTGCTCTTCGTTGTTCTCGCTATTGGTTTAGCCATTGGCAAAATTAGAATTGGTGGTTTCCAATTCGGCAACTCCATCGGCGTGCTCGTCACCGCCCTGAGTTTTGGTCATGCGGGCTTTAGTTTTAGCCCTGAAGCGCTAAACATTGGTTTCATGCTGTTCATTTTCTGTGTGGGCATTGAAGCAGGACCTAACTTCTTCGGCATTTTCTTCCGAGACGGTAAATCCTATTTGATCCTTGCGTTCACCGTGTTGAGTGCATCCATCGGCATCACACTGTTGATGCAGTATCAATTCGGTGTCGACGGCAGCATTGCAACCGGCATGATGGCGGGAGCAATGACAGCAACCCCGGTGTTAGTGGGTGCAAAAGATGCGCTCAATGCTGGCCTCGCTGGGATGGATTACTCCCCCCAACAAATTGCCGCAATGATTGACAACTTAAGTGTCGGTTACGCCCTCGCCTACTTGGTGGGCTTGGTGAGCTTGATTCTGCTCGCCAACTTGATGCCAAAACTGCAAAAAGAAAACCTCGAGCATTCCGCGCAGCAAATCACCATGGAACGCGGTTTAGGGTCGTCTTCACAGCGTAAAGTCTATTTGCCGATCATTCGCGCCTATCGCGTAGGGCCGGAGCTCATCAATTGGGTCGATGGACGTAACCTCCGTGAATTGGGCATTTATCGTCAGACCGGTTGTTACATAGAACGCATTCGACGCAACGGCATTCTGGCGAACCCAGATGGTGACGCTATCTTGCAAGAAGGTGATGAAATCGCATTGGTGGGCTACCCAGACAGCCACGCGCGTCTTGATCCTTCATTCCGAAACGGCAAAGAAGTTTTCGACCGTGACTTGCTTGATTTGCGTGTGGTTGAAGAAGAAATCGTCGTAAAGAATGACAGCATCATTGGGAAACGTTTGTCTGATTTGAACCTGTCAGAATACGGTTGTTTCTTGAACCGTGTTGTACGTGCACAGATTGAAATGCCAATGGACCACAACATCCTGCTTTCTAAAGGGGACGTGTTACAAGTCAGTGGCGAAAAACGCCGCGTAATGGGACTGGCGGAACGCATTGGTTTTATCTCAATCCATAGTCAGGTTTCTGACATGTTGGCGTTCTGTTCTTTCTTCATTTTCGGCCTGATTTTTGGTTTGATCACCATGACGTTCGGCCAAATGACACTCGGACTTGGAAATGCTTCCGGCCTATTGATTGCAGGCATTTTGCTCGGTTTCTTACGTGCGAACCACCCAACCTTTGGTTACGTGCCTCAAGGCGCGATCAACATGGTGAAAGAACTTGGTTTGATGACCTTTATGGTCGGCGTAGGCCTAAGCGCAGGTGGTAACCTTTGGGAATACCTGCAACAGATGGGCTTTACCATCATGTTTGGCGCGCTGGCTGTCAGTGTTGTGCCTGTTATCCTCGCGTATCTCGTGGGCGCGTACGTGCTTAAGATGAACCGTGCATTGTTGTTCGGTGCCATTATCGGTGCGCGTACCTGTGCACCTGCCATGGACATGATCAACCAACACGCACGCAGCACAGTGCCGGCCCTGGGTTATGCGGGCACCTACGCCATCGCCAACGTATTATTGACCTTCGCAGGCACACTGCTCGTTATTCTGTTCTGATCGAGAATCGAATCAATAGTCAGCCCAGATTCAGCGAACAGCGTTACACTGTTCGCTGATTTTTTTTATTCCTCTAATCTTGCTGGCGTTTCTCTTTCGCATCCCCTCGATCGCTGAAAGACGTTGCTAAAATCATCGCTGTTGAAAGATGGCTGTCGCAATATAGCCGTCGAAATATAGGTGTCAAAATATGCGTGTCCTCATTGTTGAAGATGATCCCCTCCTTAGTCATCACCTGAAATCCGAACTGTCAGAGCTTGGAAACCAAGTCCATTGCGCAAGCACCGCAGAAGAAGGGTTGTTTGTCGCCAAGGATTACCCCAACGACATCGCCATTGTTGATTTGGGGTTGCCTGACAGAGATGGCCTGAGCCTGATACGTGACATTCGCCGAGCGGGTATTCGTATGCCTATCCTGATCCTGACGGGCCGTGCAAACTGGCAAGATAAAGTCTCGGGCCTTGATGCTGGCGCTGATGATTATTTGGTTAAGCCCTTCCAAAAAGAAGAGTTAGTGGCGCGCCTTAACGCACTTGTCCGCCGCAGCGCAGGCTTCGTGAAACCTGAGATCAATGCCGATAATATCTGCGTTGATTTGTTAGCCAAGAAAGTCAGCGTAAAAGAACAGCCTGTCGAGCTCACCGCTTTTGAATATGATTTGTTGGAATATCTGATTCGACACAGTCGCCAGGTGGTATCCAAGCAACGTTTGCTTGATGTGCTTTATCAAGACCAAGAAGGCGACCCCAATACCATCGAAGTCATGATGAGCCGCTTACGCAAAAAGCTGACACAAGCAGGACAAGACAATCCGATTTCGACCGTTCGCGGTCAGGGATACATTTTCGAAATTAGCGCCAGTTAATCACAACACACCGCTGCGAAGAATCTGATGATAAAACCTAAAATGCCTTCTCCGATCCATCGACGCGTGATCACCACGTCTATCTCCATTATTTTGGTGTTCACCGTGGCGTTAGGCTTGGTGCTCAACCAGCTTTATAACAAAAGCTATTTGGCACTGTATTCCTCAGATTTACTCTCCGCGGTGCCTCAGATCGTCGGCGAACTTAAACGCGATAATTTGCTTGAAATCGACGCCAGTAGAATCCATGTTGCGCCGGAAAATCGTGCCGAAATGGATTCTGTGGAATCTGACTATATGGCGTTTATCTGTCAGCCCGACAAATCCTTATTCTGGATGTCTGGCCACGCAAAAGGGCTTGGCCTTAGCGATATCTGCCAAGTCCTGCCTTATGATCTCGTTGACCCCGAACTCATCATGTATAACACGCATCCCTATGTGGTTCATGAGATCGCAGAAGGCTCAGGTTTAATCGAAGATAAATTCTTCTTAGTACGTGAAGTTGCCCCTCAACTTGAACGATTGTCGGCAATAAAGCGCAAAACATGGTTCTATCTTGGCATGCTGTTCATTGCCACGACTGCCCTGCTTTATGCGGCATCTTACTGGAGCTTCAGCCCACTACGAAAACTGGCTGGTGAACTCAACGAGATTGCCGAGTCTCGCCTTGAGAAACTCAATACCGACTACCCGTCCGAACTTGAAGACGTCACCGATGCACTCAACCGAATGATCGAATTGAGGAAAGAACAAACACAGCGTTATCGCCATGCCATGGATGATTTGGCACACAGCTTGAAAAGCCGCTTAGCGGCGACCAATGCGTTACTCGATGACAGCGCCTTGAGCCGAGAAATGATGAGCAAGCGCATCGTGGAACAAGTCAGCCAAATGGACGACATGGTGCAATATCAGCTCAAACGCGCTTTGGTTGGTCAACGTGGATTGGTTAGGGAAAAATCAGAGATCAAACCGTCAGTGGATAGCCTCACGGGCATGTTGTCAAAAGTGTATAGAGACAAGCCTGTGAACGTGACACAAGATTTCCGAGAACTCGAATCTCTGCCTCTCAACAAAAACGATCTGACGGAATTGCTCGGTAATTTGCTCGAAAACGCGTTTCGCTTTTGTATTGGTGAAGTGCGGGTTCGCACCCGAGACACCGTCGAAAGCTACATCTTGTTGATTGAAGACGATGGCCCCGGCATTCCTGAACCAATAAGAGACTCGGTGTTTCAACGAGGCGTTCGTGCAGACCAACTGAACCCAGGAACAGGCATAGGCTTAGCCGTTTGTCATGAAATCGTGGAAAGTTACGAAGGCGTCATCAGTGTTACAACATCAGAACTCGAAGGCGCAGCGTTTGTGATTCAGTTTCCGAAGCAACGTTAGCCAGTGTGTATAAGAAAGCCGCTTTTTGTCACTTTGACATGCAATTTGAGAAAGGCGGTAATTTCACTGACTTACATTGACCCTTTTCATCGCCGAATGCCGCAATTTTAGGCACTTCATGTCGGCAATATTCGGTGGCACAGCATTTGCTCTAATAGACTGTTAGAAACTATTGAGAGTAAATGATGCAGGCAATCCAGTGGCTTAACGATCAACGAGAGTTGTTGTTAACTCGCCTCAAAACACATTTTGTGCATGCAACGGCGCTCTTCGTCGTGCTTGCCTGTGGCCTGTGGTTCATCATTCCTCACCCCGTCATTCCTGTTGCCATTGGTCTTATCCCTCTCGCTATTCTGATTACCATCAGCCAGCCTGTGTTATTGGGTCTGTTGTTTATCGCCTTTTCATTTTTTCGTCTTCACGAAGCTTTCGCGCCTTTATATTCCCTAAAAATCCCGCTAATGCTCTCTTTGGGCACACTGACCACCTTGGCGTGGCACATCGCAATCAGTGGAAAAATTCGAATGTTCAACTGTGCTGAACTGACGGGTTTCTACGTATTTTTTGCACTCGTCACCATTGGCATCCCTCTGGCAGGAAACCTCGGTGAAGCGTTCAATTATTACAAACAGACGTACATTAAAATCGGCATCATGACCCCTGCTCTGGCTTGGCTTTTGTGCAACGTTCAACACTATAAAAAAGCCCTAAACATGATTTCGATTTCAGGTCTGCTTATTGCTCTGGTGACGATTTACAACAAGGTCAATGGCATTGGCATGGTGGAAGAAACACGCGTTACTGTTGGGCGCGATTTAGGATCAGTGCTTGGCGACCCCAATGATTTAGCTTTGGTGCTGCTGTTTCCGTTCTCTTTCACGTTGAGTATTGCCATGACGTCGGGTTTGTCGAAGAAGCAACGTTTCTTCGGCCTTGTTACGGCTATTGCGATTTTCATCGCCATCATTGGTACACAAAGCCGAGGCGGTTTGCTGGGCATTCTGTCAGCGTTGGGCACACTGGCGTGGCGACGGGTGAAATCCAAAGCCTTGCTGCTCACCTTGGGCAGTATCGTCTGCGCAATCTTATTCTTCGCAGCTGGCATCAGTGACCGTAAATCAGGTGGGGCAGCGGAAGAAGGGCTCGATGCATCCGCAAAAGGCCGCCTTTACGCATGGGAAGCCGCCTTCTTTATGGCTGTCGATAATCCAATTTCTGGCGTAGGTCTCAACAACTTTTACTTCAACTACTTTTATTATTCCCCCCACTGGGATGGGCTAAACCACGCCGTTCACAGCACGTGGTTTGGCGTATTGGGGGAAACGGGATTTATCGGTCTGATCGCCTTCCTCGTCATGACGTTTATTATCTACCGTTCAGCCCTTAAGACGGTCAATATCGTGGTGGCAAACGCCACCTATTACTCGCCCGTCGTTCGAACCATCGGCGAAGGACTTTACTCAGGCATCATCGCGTTTTGTGTTTCAGGCACTTTTCTTACTCAGGGTTTTACATGGCCTATCTATATTCTTTTGGCATTGACCGCAGCGGTATCAAACTATGTCCGAGTTCAAGAGGTTGAAAGGAAGAAAGAAGCCGAAGCCAGAGGAGATGCCGTCGATGAACCCGAGGATGTGCCGCAGACAGCCAAGAACGCCTTTTCACGCCCTGCTCGACCCGTGATCCCTAATCCGTATGCAAAGAAAAGGTAGATGCGAGATGCGAGATGCGAGATTAGAAACTAGAAACTAGAAACTAGAAACTAGAAACTAGAAGCTAGAAGCTAGAAGCTAGAAGCTAGAAGCTAGAAGCTAGAAGCTAGAAGCTAGAAAAGCGTGGAGATACTGACGCAAGAGGCACGCGCTAATTGGCGAGAATAGAAAATTGAAAAAGGCCGCTAAGCGGCCTTTTTCATAGAAAACGGTGGTGAACTACCTTGCGTATTAGTCGGCGTTCAGCAGGTCATCTTTCGCAGCAAGCAGGTACTGATACATTGACCAGTAAGTTAGCGCTGTTGCTACGTAAAGCGCCGCATAGCCGATGTACAACACGATATCGTCATGTCGCCAAATCAGCATGGTCAATGCAAACATCTGCGCAGCGGTTTTGAATTTACCCACCCAAGACACTGCAACGTTAGCGCGTTTGCCAAGTTCAGCCATCCACTCACGCAGTGCTGAGATAATGACTTCACGGGCAATCATGGTTGCCGCTGGAATCGTGACCCAAATGGAATGGAAATGCTCGGTGATCAACACCAATGCAATCGCCACCATCACCTTGTCTGCAACAGGGTCGAGGAAAGCGCCAAATCGGGTTGTTTGTTCAAGGGTTCGAGCGAGATAACCATCAAGCCAGTCAGTGAAACCGGCAACAACGAAGATCAGAGCAGCGACCATGGCCGACCACTCATAAGGCAAATAGAACGCGACAACAAAAACCGGAATTAATGCGATGCGTATGAGAGTCAGAATAATTGGAATGTTCAGTCGCATAGTTTTTATTTCTTATGAATGACCGCGTTATGGTGCTTGAAACTCACGGCTGTTGCAATGACGAATGAATCTTCTCAGCCAAAACTCGGCTAATTCCCGGCACTTTGGCTATTTCTTCAACAGACGCGCGCTTAAGTTCCTGAATTCCGCCTAAATACTTGAGCAGTGCTTGTCGACGTTTTGGACCCACGCCTTCGATTTCCTGCAACACACTGCTCTTTCTCGCTTTTGCGCGTTTTGCTCTGTGCCCTGAAATCGCATGGTTATGGCTTTCATCACGAATATGTTGAATAAGGTGCAACGCTGGCGAGTCCGACGGCATAGAAAACTCTTCGCCAGACACTTTAATCAGCGTTTCAAGCCCTGGACGACGCGTGGTGCCCTTTGCGACACCCAACATGAGCGGATGTTTAGGCCAATCAGCCATAAGCGGACCAACGACCTCCCACGCACGATTTAACTGGCCTTTACCGCCATCGACCAAAATAATGTCAGGGATTTTCTCTGGGTCGACTTGCTTGCTGTAACGACGCTCTAGCACTTGCGCCATCGCTGCATAGTCATCACCACCGGTAATGCCCGTGATGTTGTAACGTCGGTATTCAGATTTCAACGGCCCATCTTGGTTGAACACCACGCATGAGGCGACAGTTTGCTCCCCCATGGTATGACTGATGTCGAAACACTCCATGCGTTTCACTGACTCAAGGTTTAATGCCTCTGTCAGCATCGCAAAACGGTTGTGGATCGTCATTTTGTGATTGATTTTGCTGGTTAACGCGGTTGCTGCATTGGTTTGTGCCAACTTGAGGAAGCGTGCCCTCGCGCCGCGCGGTTTGCTTTGAAGGTGTATTTTGCGTCCTGCAATTTCTGATAGCGCGCTAGCAAGAGATTCAAGCTCTTCCCCCATTTCCTGACCTATTAAAATGCTTGTTGGGATCGTTCGCCCTTCCGCTTGGTTCAAGTAGAACTGACCGATAAAGCTGGAGACCAATTCATTGGTTTCTGTATTCGCAGGCATTTTCGGGAAATAGCTACGACTGCCTAACACCTTACCTTGGCGCAAAAACAGCACGTGAATGCAGGCAATGCCATTCTCGACTGATACGCCAATGGCATCCAAGTCATCATCACTGTCTTGCGAGACAAACTGCTGCTCTTGGACACGACGGAGTGATTGGATTTGGTCGCGAAACTCGGCGGCTTTTTCAAATTCCAGCGTTTGGCTCGCGGCTTCCATTTTCTCCACCAGCGTCGCAATCACCTGTCGATTTTTGCCTTGCAAAAACATACGGGTGAAGTCGACAAGCTCGTCGTAATCTTCATCCGAAATGATGCCTTCGACACAGGGGGCGGAACAACGACCAATCTGATACATCAAACAAGGGCGTGTGCGGTTGCCATACACGGAGTCTTCACACTGACGGACAGGAAAGATTTTCTGCAGCAGATACAAGCTCTGCCTAACAGCGCCAGCATCAGGAAATGGTCCGAAGTATTCACCTTTGCGCTTTTTCGCACCACGATGAATAGACAATCGTGGATGTTTACTGGCAGACAGGAAAATATAGGGGTAAGACTTATCATCACGTAACAAGACGTTGTAACGCGGAAGGTGCTTCTTGATCAGGTTGTGCTCAAGAATGAGCGCTTCTGTTTCACTGTGTGTGATCGTCACTTCAACGTTGGCAATGTTGCGTACCAATGCGCGGGTTTTTTCGCCAGGGACGTTTTTGCGGAAATAGCTAGAGAGTCGCTTTTTTAACGACTTGGCTTTACCGACATAAATGATCTCACCGGAGGCGTCCATCATGCGATAGACGCCCGGTTTATCTGAGACAGTCTTTAAGAAATCTTTGGCATCAAACACAATAAACGGAAAAAGTTAGAGAGTTTCTGTGTCTAGCATACCATGACGAATTGCCAGATGGGTTAATTCAACGTCTCCGTTAATCCCTAACTTACTGAACAATCGATAGCGATAACTGTTGACCGTTTTAGGACTAAGGCTCAACTGCTCAGAAATGTCCGTCACTTTCTGCCCTTTGGTGATCATCAACATGATTTGAAGTTCACGTTCGGACAAATTCTTAAACGGATTTTCAGCCGCAGGCGAAAACTGACTTAGCGCCATTTGCTGTGCAATTTCTGGTGAAATGTAGCGTTGGCCACTGTTCACCGCACGAATTGCTTGAACCATTTCATCCGCCCCTGCACCTTTAGTGAGGTAGCCAGCCGCTCCTGCTTGCATGACTTTGGTTGGAAATGGATTTTCAGTATGAATAGTTAGAACAATAATCTTGGCGTCGGGGTTGTAGCGTAGGAGCTTTCTCGTTGCTTCTAAGCCACCGATACCAGGCATGTTCATATCCATCAAGATAATGTCCGCAAGATTGCTACGACACCACTTGACTGCTTCCTCACCGCTTTCGGCTTCCCCTACCACTTTAACACCACGGACGTCTTCGAGAAGACGTCGTATCCCTGTGCGAACCAGCTCGTGATCATCTACAAGGAAAACACTTATCAAGCTTGTTTCTCCACTATGACTTTGGCTCGCCTTGCGCCGGGATGGCGCTCGACTTGAACTGCATATTACTTGAGTTTAACCCAACAATAAAAGAGCGAACACATTGATTATGTGTAAAAGAACATGTTTTTCAGTTTAAAACGTAACAAATAAGCTAACAAGGTCAAAAAATTCAGCATATCTTCATTCGTTGGCGCGAAAATCTGTTTAAACCCATTAAGTTAGCGTCAATGTCCATCTTGCACACAAAACTCAATCTGTCTATTTTTCAATGCAGACAATTACTTAGCAATGCCGTGTTCCACAATTTTGTATCAAAAATTCGCGTCATTGAGAATACTATAAGCAAAAGTTATGGCACATTTTCGGTCTCATAAGTACGCTAAAAAAGACATTTCGTCACCACGACTAAGAAGGAAAAGACAATGGCATTAACCCTTGGGATATTACTGTGTGATGATAACTATCCTGAATCTCAAGCGGTATATGGGCACTATGATGAAGCGTTCAAACGCCTTTTCGACAACAGTGCTGTGTCTTCCTTTGTGACCTACCGTGTGTTTGAAGATGCCTTTCCCGCGTCTCCGTCAGAGTGCGATGTTTGGCTCGTTACAGGCAGTAAATGGGGCGTATATGAAAGCGACCCTTGGATTACACAACTCATCGACTTTGTCCAACGCTGCGACCAAGAAGGCCAAGCGTTAATTGGTGTCTGCTTCGGCCACCAATTGATTCACCTAGCATTGGGCGGAAAAGCAGCCAAATCCAACAAAGGATGGGGAATGGGTCTCTACCCTGTCCGTATCCTCGACCAAGGCGCATTTGATACGGGTGCTCAACAAACCACCCTCAATTTGATAGCAGTGCATCAAGACCAAGTCTTAGAGTCCGCGCCTGATTTCGACGTCTTAGCGGGTTCCGATTTTTGTCCCATCGCTATCACTCAAAAAGACAGCCGCGTATTGACCATGCAGTGCCACCCTGAGTTCACGGATGCGTTTCTACTTCAATTGATTGAACGCTTGAGAGAAAAAGCAGGCGATGAAAAAGTGGATGAAGCCGCAGCGATTATTCGTGCGTGCGGCATGGGTGACAGAAGCATCGTCATCGATCGCCTGTTTGCGTTTTTGGATCAGCAAATGGTGTCACGAGAAAAACGCCAAGCCTAACGACACAAGATCCAAGATTGGGAAGACCCCATCCTCTTCCCTCTCATCTCTCATCTCTTATCTCGTACCTCTTCCTTCTCGTATCTCATTCCTCATCCTATGCTTTGCTTTGCTTTGCTTTGCTTTGCTTTGCTTTGCTTTGCATTTTTTGATGTGTACATTCTCAATATGCAAACCAAGGTGGCTATACGCACAGAATACGGTTACATCTCATTGAAAAATAACACTAAGTATACTGGCATTTAATTTGCTCCTTTGTGTTCATCAAACACGACGGGAGCTAAGCCATGACATCATCGTTAAACCAGCCGCTGATATTTATTGGACCACCGCGTTCAGGTGTGACGCTGATTTCTAACTTGGTTTTCCATCATACCGATCTGTGTTGGCTCGATGAGAGTTTTGAAAAACACCCGCGCTCGCAATGGCAAAACCGTGTGTTCACCCAAACCAGCCAATGGCGTTCTTTTGGCGTGCTTGGCAACACCATGCTTTCAGGAATGGCACGAGAATTCGCATCAACACCTTCAGAAGCCCTGTCATTTTGGGACGACTATTCACGTGATGAAATTGATTTCTTCCGTGGTTTTGCAAAAGGTAAACATGCCACGCCCATTGAAATTTCAACCATCAAAGAGGTGCTGAGAAAACGCTTAATCGCGACCCAGCGTCCGCGACTTGCGTTAAAATTCACGGGGCCTTCTCGCCTGCATTATTTAAGCAGCCTGTTTCCCGAAGCGAAGTTCGTGAACATCGTTCGCGATCCTGCCTCTACCGTAAACTCTATGCTCTCGACAGAAGAATGGGAATATCAAGGAAAACATATGCTGTGGTGGCGTGGTGCGTACTCCATCAGAGAGCTTGCACAATATGACATGCTACGTGATCACCCGATTGCGGGCACGGCATTTCAACTGAATAAATTGCTTCAGACAACCAAGCAAGAAGAGGAAGAATTGGGGCTTAATATGCTGACCGTTGGTTACGAACGTTTCTCAGCCAACCCTTATGAAGCGATGGCATCTATTCTTGATTTTGCAGACTTACCCGCCAGCCCACACGTTGATGCGGCAATGAAACAAAACGAGATCAGATGCAGTAACAAGGTAATGAAGATGCCGGCAACCGACATCAATACCGTGTATACATGGTGCCCTGCTTCCTGAGTTCTCTCAGGGCACGCAGAGAGATCAAAAAAACGCCTTCCCAATGGGAATAAGGCCGCTCGCTTAAGAGCGAGTGGCTTTTTTCTCTCTGGTTCTGGTTGGATATTTTGCGGGTCTTTTCAACACTGCCCGAGGGTACGCTTTCCTCTTTCTCTTGTTAGGTAATATCAGCCGTTTGCCATTTTCTCTAAGCATTTTTAGTGCATTTGGGACTGCACCAGGACTTCTGCCACTCGCCCAGATAAACTCATCTTGGATGAGATATAGCGCATTGAGGAAGCTTATCCTAAGCGGCTCAACTTTGTGCTCTTTCGCCATCGCTGCCATTTCTAAACGGACGATATTGTAAGACGTCAGGATCCCCCACAACTCCTGATAGATGCCCTCGCTTTTCAAG